>JAJRTL010000311.1 GCA_024278315.1 Planctomycetota bacterium
CCTGGACCGAAAGACGCCGTCAGACGCATCGAGATCATGATCGTTCGGACGAAACGCGTTTGTAAGATCGTCATCAGACATCACGGATAAATCTCCCCACCACCCCCTCTCTCCCCGAGAAAGAACATGATCAAAGAATTGCTGCATGCAAGACGATGAACCCTCGGCGATTGTCGTCGGACTGACTGCAAACGTAAATGAAGCACCCATCAAGACACCAGAAGGTCAATCCTCCGGGTCAGTCCCAGAAAGAGCTTTTTCAAGATGCCGAACGCGGCGAATCAGATCCGGGAGCTTTGGTGTGGCCAAGGTGATGCGGTGGGTGTCCTTGGCGGGACGAATGGGTGTCCCAAGATAGGTACCCGGCTTGGACACATCCGAGTAGACTCCGCTCTGCCCCAAGATGACCGTGTCGTCTGCGACCGTCTGATGACCGAAGAAGGCTGCCTGAGCTTCAATCTCACAACGTTTGCCAATCTCTACGGCGCCAGCAAGTCCCGTGTGGGCGCCGATCCCCGTGTGGGCGCCGACCTTGCAGTTGTGGGCGACCTGCACCAGATTGTCGATGCGGACACCCTCCTCCAGAACGGTCTCCCGCAATGCTGCCCGGGCCACACATGCATTGGCTCCCACTTGTACCTCGTCCTCCGTCACGAGGACACCGATGTGTGGGAAGCGCAGAAAGCGCCCCTTCTTGGATGGATTTCCGAATCCAGCCACACCGAGTCTGGCTCCTGTCACGATGTGGTTGCACTTGCCAATCCGTGTTCCAGGCAACAGGGTGACGAAGGGCTCCAGGACGCTGTCTTCCCCCACCGAACAATCGGCTCCCACACTCACATGTGACTGGAGGACAGAGCCCTTGGCAATCCGCGCCCGTGCACCCACCACGCAGAAGGCGCCGATCTCAACGGGACCTTCCAGAAGCGCTGTTTCGTCGATCACGGCCGTCTCATGGATCATCGTCTCGATCGCACGGGGCAAGGGGTGAAACTCCCGCCCGATCAGGGTGAAGGCGTAGCCTGGATCCTCGACGACGAGGTAATCCTTTCCCTCGAGGAACTCCGGTGCTGGCAGTCCTGACACGATCATGGAGCGCACCGAAGAGGAGAGAAAAGCGCGATCCTCGAGAGGCCGTGCCTGCCAGGCCAGCATGTTCTCGCCACCCTTCTTGAGCCCTTTCCAGTCGCAGATTCCACGAATCACATGCGAGGCGTCGCCATGCAGCTCCGCTTCGATCACTTTCGCGATAGCCCCGAGTGTCATTTACATGGACGCAGGATAGGCAATCTTGGGCTCGATTGCGAAGCCCCACTCGCACGTTCAGCGGCTCTCAAGACAATCTGACCTAAGTGAGGCCCCATCCTTGGTTCCATCGGAGAGACTCGGAGGTGGTGGAAAAGGGGCGGAGAAAGCCAGGACCCTGTTGCCTGGGTCACTTCTGGGCTGAGTTCCTGATGACGAGCCTCAGTCCACCCACGGCTCTACTGTCTTCGACCTGTTGCTCGATGCGCACGACTCCTCCACGACGCGGCGAAGAGACCTGCGATACATAGCGTCCTGCAGAAAGGCCTGCGCATCCGAGGTCGCCTGACCTTTCGGTCACGATCTCACGCATCTCGAACTGGGTGATGCTCTCGGGTCGCTGCTGCCCGGTGAGCCAATCCAACGCATCACTGTTACGAGCACAACAAGTCACCTTGATTCCAGCGGCTGGTTCACCTCCTTCATCGACCACACGACCCTCAAGGGCCAAGATGAGACTCCCCCCAGACCCCTCCTGCGCAGTCAGTAGGTGATCCTGCACCAAGGCACCGGGTCGCCGATCGTAGCGCTTTTCGTCTGCTTGCTGACCGGCGTGGAGATGGAGCACTGGTTGTTCTGGCGGACGAAGACGATGGACGCCTTGTGCACGGCTGCAAAGTTCAGGCTGGCTTGGAAGTCGTTGCTGCTCGTGACCCCGTCGACCATGAAGCCCAGCTCCAGCGTTGGTTGACAAGCGGACAATCTTGACATAGCCTTGCTTTCGAGGTAGCTGGCATGCAGGAATCACCAATCGAACACTCCAATCAGGTCATGGGTGGCACGGTGGTCTTTCGTGGAACGAGAGTACCACTACAGGCGCTAATGGACTATCTCGAGGCTGGCGATCGTCTTGATGATTTCCTCAGGGACTATCCGACAGTGACTCGCGCACAAACGATTGCTGCCCTAGAACTCGCACGAGAAGCTCTCCAGCGCAATGCGCGTGCCTCTTGACGAGTGCCTGCCTCGGCGCTTGAAAGGCGCCATCACGGACCACGACGTCAGCACGGTCCCCGAAGCTGGCTGGGCAGGCAAGCAAGCAGAATGGAGAACTCCTGCGACTGGCTTCCGCCGACTTTCATTTCTTCGTCACGATGGACCAGAATCTAGAGTATCAACAAAACCTCCAGGAGAGTGGGCTCACGATCCTCGCCCTCCAGTCTCGGACGAATCGATACGAAGATCTCCTACCCCTGGTTCCTCGCCTGCAACTCGCACTCCAGGGAGACCATTCTCCCGGGCAGCTCCTCTGGATCAGCCTGGATGATTCATGAGATCGTTGCGAGCAGATCGCGAGCGCATCTGTGGCCTGACAAGGTGATTTCGAGTCCAGGGGAGCTGCGCGAGATGTGAGGCGACCCAGGAGGGTCGTCGAATCGGTGCAATGCCGAGCTAACCGCCAAGTTTAGGGTCCTGGACCGAAAGATTTCCGTCACACGCATCGAGGTCATGAATCGTTCGGGCTCACCTGGCTCCGGGACAGCGTATGCATTCACCGATCGACAGCTGGTTCAGCCGTCAAACTCATCGTCGTAGTGCTCCTGCAAGCGCGGGTCGGTCTCGGCGAAGACGTCGGTGATCATCGTGTCGAAGGCGATGGGTTGCGCGGCTTCGGCTTCACGGATGGCTTTCTTGATCTGGCCGGAGAGTTCGTCCTGGAGGTCTTCATCTTGGGTGTCGTCCCAG
>JAJRTL010000312.1 GCA_024278315.1 Planctomycetota bacterium
ACGAGCGCATTTCGAGTTCAGGACGGCTGCGCGAGATGAAGGCGACCCAAGAGGGTCGTCGAATCGAAGCAATGCCGAGCGAACCGATAGGTTCGCGGTCCTGGACCGAAAGACGCCGTCAGACGCATCGAGGTCATGAATCGTTCGGGCTAACCCGGACGATTCATGAGATCGTTGTGAGGTCATGGTCCTCGGGGCGCATTCACTTGTTGCCTGATGAGGACCTGGTCCCCTTCTGTCGCTTCTCGGCAATTCGCAAGAGACGGACCCACTGTTTGATACGGCTGGTATCTGGCTTCATCTGCAACACCAGATCCTTGCGATCATAGGCCACCTCGATGTCATCGCTGTTCCAGTTGAGCCCAGCGCGGTAGGCCTGCGCCTTGTTCTTGCCCGGCACCAGGCCCTTGAACTGGAATCGCCACTCGCCGCTCTTCTTGCTGCACGAGGACCAATCCCCCCCCATCCGGACCCAGACCTGATCGTCGTTCATCCTCTTTCCTGCGTGGGTATCGAATGCACGCCGCTCCTCCGGCTGCAAATGGGAAAGTACCCACTCGACATGACCCGACACCCGTAGGGCCTTCGCACTCGTGATCCGGATCGGAGCTCCTCCCTGTCGGATCTCGATCATGGTCGTCGGCAGGACGACACCGCGGCGCCTCGCAGTCCAATCCAGCTTGAGCTCGTAGGATCCCACTGCCACTTCGTCGATGCGGACGAGGCCATCAGAATCCGAAAGTCCCCGGTATCTGGAGGCCCCACTCTTCGTGCCCTGCACCTCATGTACGCCAATCAGTCGGACTCCGATGCCCGACAGGATCTCCCCCCGTGGATCCATGAGCTGGATACGCGCTGTTGCAGTCTGGAAGTCCAATCGGAGTGTGAGGCTCTGCTGCTTGCTGAGGTCCACCTTCCCCGACCAGAGCTGGCTTCTGTCGAGATTACGGAAGTCACCGCGCGTCGCCTCTACCCGGATCATAGACTCGGGTAGCCCCTCGATCCGGAACCGCCCCAGCTTGTCGGTCGTAGCCTGAAAAGAGCCTCTCTGACTGCTGGCGTTGATCAGGACGTCCTTGCGGGGACGCCCATTCATCGTCACCATCCCCTCGAGAATGCCAGCCCCTTCGTATTTCTCTCTCCGCCCCAACAGGATCTCGACCCGGGTCTCCTGTCCCGCAAACAGCTGGACCACACTCCGTTCCCGCATGCCCTGCGCCAACATCGCCATCTGAAAGAACTCGGACACCTTGGTGGGACTGAAGAAGTCGGGAAGAGCCTGGAACCGCCACTCCCCGGGAGTCATGCCGTCGATCCGAAATCGGCCCTCGCTGTCGGTCGCCACGATTCGAGGCATCATGAGATCGCCATAGTGCCGACGAAGCTTCCACGACGGCTCGGCCATCACCGAAAGGCGCTCTTCCTTCCCCTTCCTGCGATCCTTGACCTGGCCCACCACACTGGCTGCTTTGGTCAGGACGAAGCGATAATGGGTCTCCGCGCCCAGGGTGTCCTTGCCTGAGGTACCCAAGGCGTAGGCAGGATGCCGTACCGCGAAACAACTGGCCCCGACCTCGAGATGCCTGACCTCCAGGATCCCCTGCCCATCCGTTTTTCCGAGGAGGATGCTTGGGGACGACAGGCGAGCCTTACGGGTCGCTATCGTCTTGGTAAGCCTACGGCTCTTTCCGATGTCCCAGTAGATGCGCGCCCCGGCCACCGGCTTCTGGTTCTGGTCCACGACCTCGAACTGATAGCTAGGGCTAGTCGGTAGCGTGAGCTTCAAGACGGTCGCATGGGAGGCTTGGATCTCCAGCAGACCTGCGACGAGAGCAAAGCCCTCGCTTCTGGCAACGACCCTGTAATTCCCCTCGTCGAGATCCTTCAGCATCCACTGCCCAGGCATGCCTTCCACCGGCGCGAGATGAGACCGAATATCCACAAAGCGCTCGAATCCAGGGATGGACGCAATCTCATCTGCCTGGCCCACCTGGAAGTCCACCTTGGTGATGGCCTTGCCCGAGCTGTCCCGGACCTCGATCTTCCCCGATCCCAGGGAGGGGAGCTCGAGACGGATGGCATCGCCCGGACGGAACTCGCCGGCATAGATCCACGGACTCCGATCGTTCCGCCGATAGACCACGTTGTTGGTCCGACGTCCTGCACCCACGAGCCGGAAGGTCCCCGATTCGTCGCTCTTGACGACTTGTCCAAGAAAACTGAAGGGTGAGGGCCCCAGGCGTTCGCCCGAGCAGATCTGCACGCCTGCCACGGGCTGGCCCGAGCGGTCTACAGACGATCCGGTCAGAGTTTCGCCAGGCTTGATCTTGATCGACCGAAAACGCGCGACCTTGTGCGCGCGCACACGGGTCGACTTGGAGACGGCGAGGCCTCGCTTGGGCAGGACCAGAACGGTCTGCTGGCCGGTAGGCACGCCTCGCAGCTGGAAGCTACCGTCCGATGCACTCTCCGTGACCGGGAAGGGCAGGATTTCCTCCGCCACCTGGATCCATCGGGGAAGATCGAAGATGACGGACGTGCTCCTTTCGTGGACCAGGACCCTGCCCTTGAGATCCACCTTGGCGATACCGAAACCCGCGATGATCTGTGGAATATCCACCGCCCGGATTTTCGCACCAGCAACAGCCTGGCCCTTTTCATCCACGAGCTTGCCCTCGATGCTGCCACGCGGCTGGAGCCGGATGTCTCCAAGATCCATATTTCCCCCGACCGGAGCACCGTGGGGCAGCAAGCGAAAGGCAACCTTGTCCGTCCCCGGCCCAATGGAAATCATGTGGAAGGCGCGTGAGTGAAGACGCTTGAACCGAAATCGCCCTTCCGCATCAGTCTGGGTGCGCCCCCGGATGAAAACAGGCTTGCGTCCAGGCATCAGACCAGAGAGTGCCCCAAGACTCGGAGTGATCGTATCGAGGTGGATCTCCACGATGACCAGCGGCAGGTCCGGTACGGCCTTGCCATCCTCCTCCATGAGGATTCGACCCGTGATCCCGGAGAGGGCTCTCTCATACTCGGGTGCCTCACGCTCCTCGTCGAAACTGGCCTCGAGCACCTGCCGACCACTCCCACTCTCCACGATTCGAGCCGTCTCCCGTGTCTCGACCTCCGTTTCGCTCTCCAGGCCTTGGGGGGTCTCTCCTTGAGTCTCGACCTCGGTCTCCTCGATGAAGCGGTCCTCATCGCCTTGACCACCCAGGAAGTAGACTCCGAAGGCAGCCAGGAGCGCCACGGGAAGGACGAAGAGGAGTATCTTGCTTGGGTTCATGATGGAGGAGTGCCGCTCGGAGGGATCTGAGGGAATTTGCCGCGCGATACGGAAGGTGACCTCGATTATGCCCTCTTTTTCTCCAAGAATCTGGCGCTGGATCCTGCGCGAGGGCTCGCCACCCTCATCGACTCAGGAATCGCGTCGCCTCGTCGCCAGAGCGACCTCTTTCACCGTGGTAAAGGAGTGTCGCGAGAGGAGAGTTTCGAGCTTGCTCTCCGTCTTGGCCAGATGGACATAGTGACGGAAGGCCCGAATGCCCTTCGTTCCGACCCTCGGCTGTGCGGGATCGAGCTCCCAGGGGTGCAGGTAGAGGCAGGAGGGCTGGCCAGCTTTCTCCCGGTGGCGCAATGCCCGTGAGATCCATGCGACGGGAAAGAGCCGGAGATACCCACCGCCCCCGAGCGGGAGGCGCCGTCCGAGGACCTCGGCAACCAGGGGAGGAAGCTCGAAGAGTGGGCGTCCGGGCAGGGGTTCGAGCCAATGCGGGCCAAGCGGGGCCTCGGGATTGCCGTAGTCGGGATTGCGCACCGGCTGCACCGAGCTGTCATAGAGGAAACCCTCCTCGACCAGGGTCGGAAAGGCCCAGGGTGTCGCAGGCCCCACGGACCAGGTGCAGGCTCGAAAGCTCTCCACCGCCTGCCCACCACTGATGTCCTGGAGGATCCGGGTCGTCCGACGCAGATCCTCGCGAAAGCCCTCATGCCCGAGCTCGGGAAGAAGCTTGTGGTCATAGCCGTGGGAAGCCAGCTCATGTCCCCGCATCACGATTTCCTCGACAAGCGAAGGAACCCGTTCCGCGATCCACCCCAGCGTGAAGAACGTCGCCTTGGCATCATATCTGTCGAAGAGATCCAGCAGGCGGCGTGTGGGGGCTTCGAGCCGCAGCTCCTGGTCATCCCAGCTTTCGCGAGCGATCTTGCCACGCAGGTTGAGCACCTGGAACCAATCCTCGACGTCCACGGTCAGGGCATGTCGCACGGACTTCATCGGACTGCAGCCTCCATGAAGGGAAGGAACTCCTTGAGAAAGCCAGCCAGGAGAGCCTCCGCTTGGACTTGATCCAGATCTCGCTTCTCCACATCCACGCGAAGAAGGTAGCCCACGGTATGCTGCCGGAAGAGGGCCGAGGGCAGGTTCTCGAGAAAGAAACGGCCGTAGTAAGGCGTCGTGAAATCACGCCCGCCATAGAGGTAGGCACTCAGAAATCCACGGCCTTGGTAGTCCGATTCCAGCATGGCGATCTTTCGCGTGATGTCCCCCTCCGGGAAGCTCCGGATCGAGAGCCCTTCGACCTCGAAACCGCTGGCCTGGAGACAGACCTCCGGGGGATGTACGGACTTCCAGTTGCGGCCGTGGAAGAGCGCGGTCACGGTCAAGCGACGTCCACTCTCCTTGTGCTCGTAATCTCGCCAGACAACATCCCGAGTGCCCAGCAAGGCGTACCAACGCTCACTCAGCGGATGATCCGCCACCGCCCTGAATCCTTGCGTCTCCCTGGGGATCATCTCCGAGTGTCGCCCCGGAGAATCCATAGGGCGATAGAATCCCAGTGCCGCCGCAGGAAGCCCCAGTCCTATCGTCACGATCCATACGGCGAGCCAATTCACCCGCAACGCTGTCCCACGCTGTTCGGACATGGGTGGAGCCACCAGAGTGCTTCCTGCGGGAGCGTCAGCTCCCGCAGACTTCCCCTTGGAGCTGCCAAGACGCCCGCCTGCTGGCTTCCCGCCTGGGAGCCACCGATCCAGGAGCATGAGCAACACGATGGCCCAGAGGTAGATCAGGTATCCTGAAACATCGTGTGCTGTACCCGTGGCAAAAGCCAAGCCCTTGTGGCGAGCAATGGCAGCCAGGACTGTCACTCGCGTGAAGTTGGCGGCGAGGGCTACCGGGACTGCCAAGAGCACGAGGATCACCTTGCCCTTGATCCCACGGCGGGACAGGAAGGCGGCGAAGACGTAGCCCAGAGCAGTCAAGGCAACGAGGGAGCGCAGCCCCGAGCAGGCGTCCCCCACGAGCATGGGATCGGCCAGATCCGGGATACGGATCTTGGCACCCTCCTGGGTCAGCCCCATCCCAAAGAGGTTTCCGAGACCTACCGATCCTGCTGTCGCCAGGTGTTTGAGTCCGTAGGCGAGTCTGCCGGTCACGAAGAGCGGGAGGGGAATCGCGAAAAAGAGGGTCCCCAATGGCGCAGCGGCCGTACGCAGCGGGGCCGTTCCGCGCATGGCGAGGAACCATGCGAACAGCGCCGGCACGAATACGGCACCGGAGATCGAATCCACCTGCAGCGCCTGTGCGCACAGATGCACGAACAGGAACCCAACCAACAGGACAAGGCCCGTTCGGCTGCGCTGAATGGGGCTTCTTGCGAGTTCGCGGCGCCTCTCCCACAGGAACCACAGGCAAACCAGCACGAGGAGGGGGCCGTGGGCGAAGTAGCTATCGGGCTCGAGCCAAGCCTGGACGATCCAGACCAGAGTCGGAGAGAAGGCCAGGAAGAGCAGGAGCAGACCTAGGAGATCACGCCTCATTCCTGTCCTCGCAGGCTCTGCCATTCTGCTTGCACCCGACGCGCATTGGCTTCCCATGTGCGGTCTTCGCTGATCAGGGAGGCCCGTCCAGCCTCTCCGATGCGGCGGCTACGTTCCCGGTCCGAGAGCATCTCCCTCAGCTTGTCCGTGAAGGAAGCCTGCTGTCCGGGCTCGAAGAGAAAAGCGGTCTCCCCATCGGTCACACTCTCGCGGAGATTGGGCTGGTCGGGCGCCAAGGTAGGCAAGGCAGCAGCCAGTGAGTCATAGAGTTTGAGAGGCGAGGCATAGGCATTCATGGCAGGGATCACGGCCATGTCCAGCTCCGCAACGCGTGCCGGCAGCTCCGCGCGTGGACAGGCACCGAGGACGACGAGGGCTTGGGACATACCCAAATCCCTCGCCAGCTCCTGGAGGCCAGCAACGGCAGGGCCTTCGCCAAGGATGCGCAACTCCAGATCGGGCCAATCCTGTCGCAGCGAAGCCAAGGCATGGAGCGCCATATCGAGGCGATGCCACTCGCGGGGAAACCCGATGAAACCCAAGACCCGGGGATCCACCCCGGATTCGCGCCGCAGACCCTGGGTATTCCAGGCTTTCGAATAGGCCTTTAGATCCGCACCGTTGGGTGTCACGACGATGCGGTCCTCACGCGCCCCCATCGGTAGGAGCATCTCGCCGAGCACCTCGGACACAACGAAGATCCGGTCGGCCGCAGAGAGGATCTCACGCTCGACACGACGCGCCCACCTGGCAAAGCGCAACAAACCCAGTTGCTCCATCTCGGCGACCATCGGTGAGTTGACTTCAAGGAAGAACGGTAGGTCCAGCTTCCGCGAAGCCCAGAGTCCTGAGCGGCAGTTGAGCGCGTGGCGCTCGTAGATGAGGTCGAACCCACCTTTGCTTCCGGCATCCAGCAACATGGCTGCACCCTTCCTGCTGTAGAGATGCTCTGCGATCTCGACGGCGACGCGCGGCAAGCGGAGCTTCTGCCAGAAGCCAGGCTTGGATGTACTCGGATCCTGCATCGGATCGGGAGCGTCCGAGGCGAGGCCCTGTTTCACCAAGGAAACCTCTTCGACCTCCATGCCTTCCCTCGCGAAGGCTCGCAACATTTCCTGGATATGCACAGCCTGACCATCGAAGGCTCGTGTGCGATGGTGATAGAGGATGCGTGGGGCGGTCACCGCAAGGACTCCTCGTAGAAAGCCTGGCAGAGATCCAGGCTCGCGTCCCAGGAGAACTTCGCGGCCCGCTCGCGTGCCAGGGCCTGAAGGGACCGCGGGTCATCTGCGTAGGCCCGACAGAGAGTTCGAAGAGTCCCTGCCCACTCGTCCGGAGCGGCTTCGAGCGGCATGAGGTCACCACAGCGCCCGAGAATATCCGGAATGCCTCCCGTGGCCGACGCGCAGACGGGCAGACCGGAAGCGAGGGCCTCCAACACGGCGTTGGGCCATCCTTCCCGACGGCTCGGAAAGGCGAAGACGCCTCCACGGGACAACTCCTGAGCCAAGGTTTCCCGAGCCAGACTGCCATGGAATACGACACGATCCTGGACGCCAAGCTTCTGGGCCAGTTTCTCCAACTCCTTCCTCAGAGGCCCAGAGCCAATGAGTTCGAGCCTTGGCAATGCTGGCTCGAGGGCGAGGGCCTCGATCAGGTAGTGGAAGGCCTTGCCGGGCACCAGGCGGCCGACGGAGATCAAACGCTGGAGCTCGGGCTCGCCATCGTAGGAGGGCCGGAAACGTTCCAGGTCCACACCGTTGGGGGTGACGTGGACATTCTCCAGTCCCAGCTCACGTTCGAGGATCCCCGCCAGCGCAGGGCTCACGGCTGCCAGCCCATGCGCCAGGGAGAGACCAGCCACGATGCGGCTCCGAAGTCGGGGTTCCAGTGCCAGGACATTGACGTCCGTGCCACGAGCCGTGGCCAGGCATGGAACCGCAGCCTCTCGACTGAGAGCGATGGCAGCCAGGGCATCGGGATAGAGATACTGAGCGTCCACGACATCCGGTGAAAACTCGGCCCTGATCCTGCGAAAAGCTTTCCCCAGTCCAGCCTTCATGCGTAGGTCCTGGCTCGCCCAGCCCAGGACCGGCACATGTGCATAGGCCACATGGTGGACCACACGCCCACGATACTCCTCACGCCGGTGGCTGGGACGTACCATCCAACCCACCGGGCCAGGGAGACGCGTGCAGGGCCTCAGCACCTCATACTCGAAACCCATGCGCTGGGCCAGGCGCTCCGTTCGTTCACGCACGAAACTCCCATGGAGCGGCTCGCGCGCACAGGGGTAGAGGTTGGTGAAGAGTAAGACCTTCACGGGCTCCTCCCCCATCGTTCCTGCCAGAGATCCAGGACGAGCACTGCCCACAGGGCTTCGGAGCGGTCTCGGACACCGCTGTCGTGTTCACGGCTCCATCGTTCGAGGACTCTCGCATCGAAGAGCTCCCTCGCCAGAGAACCGTTCACAGCCTCTTCACGTCGTCTCTTGAGTGGGCCACGCAACCAATCGGCCAGCGGAATCGAGAAGCCCTGTTTGGGACGCTCCATCCACTCCCTACCGAGCCAAGGCTCGAAGGCCGCCCTCAGCAGCTTCTTTCCGCTCCTGACATCCAGCTTGTAGGAAGAGGGCATGCTGGCCGCAAACTCGACGATCTTCTTGTCCAGAAGTGGTGAACGTACCTCGAGGCTCTTGGCCATGCTGCATCGATCCACCTTGGTCAGGATGTCACCCGTGAGGTAGCTCTTGAGGTCCACATCCAGGATGCGGTCCATATGCGTGGTGGCCTTGGAATCGTGATAGAGCAGCCGAAGATCTTCGAAGGGGTCGCGCAACCCATCTCGGATCGGCGCACAGAGGAGCCGGACCTCTTCGGGGAGCAGGGCCGAGACGGATCGGAAGTAGGCCTCTTCGCGCGGCAGGCCGAGGTTCTGCAGCGTGCGCTTGAGGCGCATGGGACGCGGAAGCCAATCAACCTTGGGGTAGAGCCTCCCCGCAAGTCGACAGAAGCTGGACGGAGCGAAGCGCAGCCGCGACTCCATGAGGTCGTAGCGGTAACGCCGGTAGCCACCAAATGTCTCGTCACCCCCATCCCCCGAGAGAGCCACGGTCACGTGACGGCGAGCGGCCCCGCAGACGAGCAGCGTGGGCCAGGCCGAGCTGTCCGAGAAGGGCAGATCCAAGAGCTACGCCAAGGCCGGCAGATCCCTCTCCGGATCGGGATCCAGACGCTCGGTCTCGAGCTGGATCCCCAACCGCCCCGCGAGCTTCTGCGCGTGTGGAGTCTCATCGAAGCGGGGGTCGGCAAACCCCACCGTCACAGCGTGCACATCAGGGCCGCGCATCTCGTGCATGGCCGCGACGACCCCGGAGGAATCCACTCCACCTGAGAGGAAGGCCCCGAGCGGCACCTCCGACTCGAGTCGCCCTGCAACCGCATCCATGAAGAGGGACTTGAGATCATCGACCGCCTCCTCGAAGGAGATCTCCCGTTTGTCCCAGCCAAGCTCCCAGTAGGCCCTCGTCTCCAGGGTCTCCCCCGGCCGATGGAGCGCCTGGTGACCTGCTGGAACTTGACGGAGCCCCTCGAGAAGGGTCGCTGCTCCCGGCAGATAGCGCAGGGCCAAGAAGATCCCGATACGCGACAGGTCCAGTCCACGCGGCCAGTCGTCGAGGCTCAGCATCGCGCGTGCTTCGCTGGCGAAGTAGATCAACCCATCCTGCTCGCCATGGTAGAGCGGCTTCTTGCCCAGAGGATCCCGTGCCACCAGGGTCTCGCCGGTCAGCGTATCGTGTACGAGAAAAGCGAACATCCCCGAGAGACGCCTGGGGAGATCCTCACCCCACTCACGGTAGCCATGCAGAAGAACCTCGGTATCGCAATGGGTCCGAAAGCGATGTCCCTTGGCCTCGAGCTGCTCGCGCAGCGCAGCGTGGTTGTAGATCTCCCCGTTGAAACAGACCTGGAGACGCTCGTCCTCGGTAGCCATCGGTTGTGCGCCGGACGCAACATCGATGATGGCCAGCCGACGATGGCCCAGAGCGGCACGCTTTCCCACCCAGAGCCCCTCCCCATCGGGTCCACGATGCTCCAGAGCGCGCGTCATGCGAGCCAGGTTCTCCTGGATCCCCCTGCCCGGAAAACCCGATGCACTCCCCTGCAGAATACCGGTGATGCCGCACATGCTTGCGCTACCTCCCCCAGCGTGGGCGAGGTCGTTTCCACTTCTTGGCCGTGTGAATCGCCTGTTGGACCGGCCCCACGACCAAGGGCTGGAGCTCGTCACTCAGGATCGTATCCCCTTCACGTTCTCCCACGGGCTGTGAAAGCCAACGATAGGCCAGGATCTGGAAAGCCGTGATGATCCCGAATACGTGGTAGATGAGATCGAAGTGCCCGCGGTTGAGAAAGATGGAGCCCGTCACGAAACCAGCCAGACTGGCTTCCAGCATGCGGCTGTAGTTGAAGACCCAATCCCCCCCTGGCACCTGCAAGGCCCGCATTCTGACCTGTCTGAGAACGTAGAAACTGGAGAGGATCAAACCCAGATAGAGCAGGAAGGCAATCGTGCCACCCTCGGCCCAGATCTGGAGATAGCTGTTGTGGGCCACGAACCGGAATGTGCCGCCATCGGGCACGAGTCCGACTGAAAACTCATGATAGTGGTCCCGGAAGTTGCGGAGTCCTACACCCCAGACCGGGAAGGCGCCTATCATCCGAAGCGCGATGGCCCATGCCGTGAGCCGCGCACCACGCGAACTGTCCTGCGTGTCACTGATGGATACGAGTCGATCGGCGACATGGGAAGGAGCCAGGGCGAAGAAAGCCAGGACGAGGACCCCGAGAACGGTCAGGGCCATGGTCTTCTTCTTGCTTCGCATGAAGAAGACTCCCAGCACAGTCATCATCGACAGGAAGCCACCACGGCTGTGGGTCAGGAGGACCGTGACGATCGTGAGTCCCGTGGCCACAGCGCATGCCCGATGGATCCACTTGTTGTCCTCCAAGAACCCCAGGTACAGCAACAGAGGCATGTTCATGACCAGGGCCAAGGCAAAATCGTTGTTGTCTTCGAGCATACCGCCCGGCCCGCGGTTGATCGCACCGCCCCCAGAAAGGATGCCGAAGAGTCCATTCTTTACGCCAAAGAAACCCAACGAGAGCGCGATCGTCCAGAGCAGCAACTTGAGTCGCTTGCGGCTGTCCACCTGACCAGTCGTGAAGAGAGCGATGACGACGAGCTTCAAGAACTCGAAGTAGCGGATCATCACGTATTCATCCTGGTTCCGGGCCATGGCCAAGGAGACCGTCGTGGATGCGATCAAGAGCACCATCAACCAGGTCCGCGCATCCCAACGCAGAAAGGGTCTCTTGCCCGCATCCGTGAAGACCCATCCGACCATCATCGCGATTCCGACGAAGTACGAGAAGCGCATCGTCTTGGCGAAACCCCAACAGAGATCCTGGGCCCGCATGTAGGCCAACCAAGAGAAGGTCAGGAGGCCTGTGAAGGGATTGCTCAGGGCCATGAGCCCCCCGAGGGAGGCCAGCATCAGAACGAAGACGTCCCGGAAGACCATCCTGCTCAGCTACCCATCAGACCATCGAGGAGATTCAAGAACCAGCCAGGAAGTCGCACGGGATCCAGGAAATAGATGGTCAAGAGCGTGCCAACCACAGCGACTGCGAACATCGAGATGAGCGTGACCTTGAGACGGAAGCGTCGGCTGGCGGCAACCTCTTCGGCGAGCTCTACGTAGCTGATCCCACCTAACACGGGTATGGAGAGTCCACGCTGGACTTCATCGATCGTCTTGAAACTGCTCTGCAGGAAATCCAACAGGAGGATCAGCCCGCCAGCCACGAGGACGGCGATGAGCAGACCCAGCATCGAGACCAGGGGTTTGTTGGGATAGGTCGGCTCCTCGGGCTTCCAGGGAGGCTGGAGGAGCTCGACGACCTGATCGGAGTTGGCACGTACAGAGTCCAGGAATTCCATCTGGACCTTGCTGGCTTCCTTGGCCTCCTGGTAGCTCTTGAGCGTCTCATCGACTCGCTCCTTGAGCTTGGCATAGAGTTGATGGTCGCGTCCCAGGGATCCGAGTTCCTTGTTGAGCAGGATCAGATCCTTCTTTCGCGGATCGAGTTGGAGGGTCTTGTCCTGGATCAGACGGGTCAGTTCCTGGATCCTTACCTGAGCAGTGAGGTATGCCTTGCTCGGCCTCTCGGTCTTGCCGAGTTCCTCGAAGCGCTTTCGTTCTCGCGCGATGATCTCGTCGATCGCCGCGAGACTCCTCCTGGCCTGTTTATGCCTGGGGTTGATCGGAGTCGTCTCCTTGAAGAGCTCCTCCTGCTTCTTGCGCTCGGCCAGGAGTGGCAGGAACACCTTGCGAACCTCAGGATCATTGGGATCCAAGGGCGTCACGATCTTCTGGGGAATACGTCCGTCAGCGATCTGCGCCAACAACAGCGCCTTCTCCTTGGTGGCGGCCTCGATGACGATCTCCAGATCGCGCACCTCATCCGAGATCCTCTGCCGACGCTTGATCTTGTCGGTCTGCAGGGTTGCACCCTGAGGAGTGCGTGCCGTGGGATCGTAGCCGGTCTTCGCGATGAAACGGCCCATCTCCTGAAGCGCCTCGTTCCACTCTCCCTGCCACTTGTTGGCACGCTCCTGCAGTTGACTGGCCAGACGCGCAGCCCGGTCGACCACGAACTCCGTACGCCGCTTGATGTAGAGCCGGGTGATCCGGTCCACGAAGTCCACGGTCCGTTGCGCATCCTGATCGCGGTATCCGATGTTCAAGGTCGCCGAACCTCGTCCGTCACCCGGATCGAGATCATGGACCCAGATCCGCATCTGCACGCCACGGATCTTGGCGTTGAACTTGACGTCGTCGTCCCGGACGGCAAAGAAATCCTCCCAATCGTCCAGTTGCAACACGGCCTCACGAACCAGGTCCCAGGCCCGGATCGTGTTGCGTGCATCACTCACCTCGCGGAGCAACGGATCCTTGCGAGCGAAGGCCCGCCCCTCCTCCTCGAAAACCTGATGGATCCGGATCTGCGTACTGGCCTCGTAGAAGCGCGGAATGAGTCCGGCTACGATCGTGCCGATGAGCAAACCCAGGAGAGCCACGGGCAGAATCTGCCACCGGCGCCTCTTGAGCAGGTCCACATAACGCTTGATCTGCAGGTTGGGTGTTTCTAGCTCACTCATCTCCGACTCCCCTCCTCATCGACAGCCTCTGGCTCCCGATGGAGGATGGTTCCTGGTTCCCACCAGGTGCGCAGGAATTCTACTCCAGAGATACCTCTCTGGCAGGGGGCTCCAGAAGGATGTGGCGGGAAGTCGGGAACCCAGCTCCCATGCCATGGTCTTCTCCCCGCAGGCGCTGTGGCAAGCGAACTCAGAAGAGAGTCGGCCCGAAGGGCGAGAAGAGGAAGTCGTTGCTGGTCAAGGACTGCCAGTTCCACCGCAGTGAGTTGAACCGGAAGAGCGAATCGACGACGACCGAGATGGGTTGCAGCAGGCGTTTGAGGAAGAGTGAGATCTGCCCCAGCAAGGTGGCTGGAACATAGATGATGTCGTTCTCCCTGAGCCTCAGGTTGTAGGTCGTATTTCCGTAGAGGATCATGTCCCGGATGTTGATCGAAACGATCAGGGGATTCTGCGGATCGGGTCGGATCAGGCGGAACTTGCCGATGTTGGCCAAGCCGAGATCCGGCAGGGCCACGTAGAGATCCAGCATCGTCTCGTACTGCACCAGGGGTAGCTTGAAGCGCCCCATGGCACCGAAGATGAAGACTGCCTGGGCCGGCTGATTGATGATGCGCGCATCGATTCTGAATGTGTCCGGATCCGTGGAGTAATAGGCCTGGAGCTTCTCGGTGACCAAGGCCCCTATCTGGGACTCGGTGAGTCCGATGATCAGCGTCGGCCCGACCAGGGGCAGGTAGACCGTTCCATCGATCCCTACCGGCTGCGCCGCCGAGAGAATGAGACCGATCTCCGCGTAGGCAGGCTTGGTCAGGAGATCCATGTTGGTGGGGATGAACTGGACCATGGAGCCCACCATGGCGTAGTTCTCTACGTGGGCATCTCCCTCGGCGCGTCGACCAAAGCCCTGCTGGACCAGCAGCTCCTGCACTTCCTTGCTGGGAACCGTGCCACATGCGGCCAGAAGACCGAAGAGCGGGATCAGGAGAGAGAGGAGAAGCCGTCTGCCCTTCGAGTGTTGGACCATCAACCTAGATCACCCTGTCTTGTGTCACCGATCGTGGGGCATCGTCCCTCTCGAGGCCCAGATCTGGCCCAGATGAGGGGCGGGCAGGAGGTGGCTTCCTGTCCGCAATCTCCCGATGAGATGGTATCCGAGAGGCCATCGGCATCCCATGCTTCTTTCGGCTTGAGGAGGTCTATGTCCTTAGCGGGCCGGGGTTTCGCGGGAAATCCGATCAGCTGCCCTGGAAACTCCCCCGCCACACGACGCTTCGCCCAGGGCGAGGAACTTTTCGACCTCAAGCCAACGTTCTCACGAGAACAAGCCCCTCCGCCCCAGGAGGGTCGTCGAATCGAAGCCATGCCGAGCGAACCGAAAGGTTCTCGGTCCTGGACCGAAAGGCGCCATCAGACGCATCGAGGTCATGAATCGTTCGGGCTAGTCCATCTGCCCGTACTGTGCTGCGTAGTACTTCATGTACTCACCCGACCGCACATTCTCCACCCAAACGGAATTCGTCCGGTACCAGTCCACCGTGTCCGCCAGGCCATCCTCGAAACGCACCTTGGGCTCGAATCCCAGCTCCTCCTGGATCTTGCTGCCATCGATGGCGTAACGTCGATCGTGTCCGGGCCGATCCTGGACGAAACGGATGAGCTCC
>JAJRTL010000313.1 GCA_024278315.1 Planctomycetota bacterium
CGCGCCTTGAGGATAGGAGCCTTTGCTGGGTAGCTGGGCCTTGCCGACCGGGACAGGAATGGTCCCAGCCTCGGTCCCGTCCGATGCCCACAGATTCTTGGTTCCCAGATGGTTCGCCACGAAGACGATGCGGCCAGGAGAAAGGGACGTCAGTGATGTGCAGGAGCTACTGCTCGAACCTACGTAGATGTCCTTGAGGAGCCTGGTGCCCTTCACGGTCCCATCGCTCACCATGAGCTCCCTGCCTTTCGAGGGAACGTAGGCGCAGAAGTAGACCTTGGTGCCGCTGGTCACGAAGGAATCCGGGCTGGATGCAGACTTGCCCGAGTTGAGGTCGACGAGTTGCCTGGCGGTTCCCGTGACGGTGTCCAGGATCCAGGGCTCCTTGCCAGCCACGGTGCTGGATCCCTGGTAGAGGATCTTGTTGCCCAAGGCCGTGCCATACAGGAACAGGCCGTCACCGCTGCCGGGGTTCGTGTCGGCGAAGAGTCTGGTGCCCTTGGCAGTGCCATCGGTGACCCAGATCTCCTTGCCGGAGGCCGCCGTGGTTCCAGCGAAGTAGAACTTCTTGCCGATCCTCACGCCGTGGTAGAGATCAGTTCCTGTGAATGCACCCTTGTAGACGTCCTTCACCAAGGTCGTGCCTGTAGGCGTTCCGTCCGTGATCCAGAGTTCGGATCCCATCGAACTGGTGGATGCAGTGAACAGCACCCTGTTTCCGAGCACCTGGAAGTGGTGGGGGTTGGAGAACCCTCCTCCGGATTCGATGTCTTTCAATAGCCTGGTTCCCGATGCCGTCCCGTCGGTGACGTAGAGCTCTACCCCGATCGTGCTCGACCGCGCCTGAAAGACGACCAGGTCCCTCTTGCCGTCGTGGAATGTCCTCAGGTAGGCGGGGCTGCTGCTCCTCGATCCGGACTCGAGGTCCTTGAGGAGATGGGTGCCCTTGGCGGTTCCATCGCTGATGTAGAGCTCACTTCCCGTGGTCTTGTCATAGGCGCGGAAGACGACCTTGCCACTGCTGCCCAGAGGACAAATCTCCTCAGGCTGGCTGGAGGAGTATCCAGATACCAGATCCTTGACGAGGACTGTGCCCCGGGTCGTGCCGTCGGTCACCCAGAGCTCGAGGCCATGGACTCCGTCGTTGGCGCGAAAGAAGACCTTCGACCCCGACACGGCAAACTGTTCGGGATAGCTCGGACTCGATCCGGTCACAACGTCCTTGAGGAGGATGCTGCTCGATGGCGTGCCCTTGGAGGCAAACAGCTCGTAGCTCGACTTGGGTGCCGTTGCCTGGAAGATCGCCATGCCAGAGAGCTGTGCGAAACGAGTGCTCTCCTGATAGTTGTTCTTGCCCGCCCGCTTGGACTTGGGCAGGGAGTTGAGGGGTCTGCGGAGCTTGTTGATGTCCGAGACGAGGGTGGCCTTCTGCTGGGCCCGGGGAGGGGATGCCAGGCAGAGGCAAGCTGCGCACAGAAAAGCCTGTGTGATGCGTCGAGAGGACAGTTGGTTGTTCTGGATTCTGGAAGGCATGGTCTTCTTTCCTAGTTGCCGAGGGTCCATTCGACGGCATTGCTGAATCCGCTGGTCGAAGGAAAGGTCGATCCAAGGTGGATGCTCTGCAGGAGCAACTGCATCCCCGAGAACGAAGTGGCTGCAGGGATCTTGACTTGGAGGCCGTAAGTGTTCCCAGTGCTGACCTGCAAGGTGATCATGGGGCCGAAGGGGGAGAGGTAGAGCATGCAGGGGCCGGTCATCCCAATGGGTGCGGGGGATGCCGTGCCCAGCAGCAGGACATTGCCCAGGAAGCCTGAACGCGTCCTTCCGGCGATGGAAGCCGTACGACCCAGGACGGGGTCGGTGCTGGTGAGCCGTGAGGACTGGCAGCTCTGGCCCTGCGCTTGTGCTATGGCACCGTTCTCGACGAACATGAGTTCGACTCCGCTGGCGAGTGTCCACGCGGAGAACCAGACCTTTCCCCGCGAGACTGCAAAGGGAGACTGTCCTCGTCGAGAGAATCCGGCCGGGTTCCCGTTCGATCTGCCGGGTGCGATGTCGGCGTGGATCTTTACGATCCCGGTCAAGGTATCCAGCTTCCACAACTCGTAGCCTTGTGCCGGGCCGCTCTTCCATCCGTATGCCTGGAACAACACATGTCTTGATCCAACCGCACTCAGCGAACTGGGCCTGCTGGAGCTGTAGCCAGAGTAGACGTCCTGGAGCATCTTGGTGCCTGCTTTTGTTCCATCGCTGACGCAGAGCTCACTCCCCTTGCCTGAAACACGAGCCTGAAAATAGACCTTGCCACCCTGAGCGACGAGGTGATCAGGGTAGGTGAGCCCTGCACTGGCCAGGTCTCCAAAGACCTTGGTTCCGGACCTGGTTCCATCTGTGATGAAGATCGCCAGCCCCTTGCTCGTAGACGAGGACCCCATGAAGCAGACCTTGTCTCCGAAGACGACGAAGTTCTTGGGGTTGCCAGACCCGGAGCCTGGGATGAGATCCACGAGAACATGGGTGCCCGCGGAGGTTCCATCGCTGACCCACAGCTCTTGACCCAGGTACTGGTAAGGGGCGGAGCTTGTGTAGGCTCTGGCCGAGAACACGAAGCGTCCAGAGGTCCCGATCTCGGTGAATCCATGAGAGTAGGAGGCGAGAATCCCGGGGGTGAGATCTGCGAGGAGCTTCGTGCCGGCCTGGGTCCCATCCGTGATGAAGAGCTCCTGTCCGACGTAGTTGCGGGGATTCGCTGTGTCGTATCCCGAGGCCGCAAAGACGACATGCGAGCCGATCCGCTCCAGGAAGTCCGGGTTGCTGTCGCTCGGCCCGTCGTAGATGTCTGCAAGCAAGCGTGTCCCCGCTTTCGTGCCGTCGCTGATCCAGAGTTCTCGCCCCTTTCCCTTGCCGTCATCGGCGGCAAAGAGAACCTGGTCGCCCAGGACCGTCATGCCTGAGGGAGCCGAAGCGTTGGGCTTTCCGTTGCGATCCCATCCCGGGAAGAGGTCGACAACCATGCGAGTTCCCGAGGAGGTGCCGTCCGACATCCAGAGTTCTCGGCCGTTCCTGCCGTCATCGGCAGAGAAGATCATGCCACCGCGGAAGGGCACGGCGTGCTTGGGGTTGGAGCTCGCCGTCGGGATGCCGGGGATCACGACGGGCAGGATCCGTGTTCCGAGAGACGTGCCATCGGTGATCGCGATGCCGGTGTATCCGGAAAACTGTCCGGCGAAGACGAGCTTGCTACTGGACAGCGTCGTCAGCGAGGTGATGCGGCGATCGAACCTTCCTGGCACTGTGTCCAAAAGGAGTCGTGTGCCCGCCTTTGTGCCATCGGAGACGAAGACCTCCCTTCCCGTGGGAATCGTGTAGGCCTGAAAGACGACCTTGTTGCCCATGGTGGTCAATTCCGTTGGATTGGAACTCGATGTGCCGACATTGAGATCGGCGAGCAGGCCAACCTTGCCTGTCGCTGGGTCCAGGACCCGGAGTTCGCCGCCAGCTACGGTGTCGTTGCCTGCATAGAGGATCTTGCCGCCCAAGGTTGCCGGATGCCGGAAGTAGCCGCTGGTGGTTCCTGGGTTGGCGTCGACGATGAGTTTGGTGCCAGCAGAGGTCCCGTCAGTCACCCAGGGCTCAGAGCCCGTTTGGCTCGTCGTGCCTTCGAAGTAGTATTTGCCAGCCAGGACCATTCCGCCGATCAGATAGGTCCCCGAGACGGTCCCGGATCGAATGTCCTTGAGCATCAGGGTTCCCGCAGTGGTGCCATCCGTGACCCATAACTCCCTGCCTGTCATGGATGTGTCTGCGGTGAAGAGCACCTTGTTTCCGAGCACCTGAAAATCTCTGGCCCTCGAGTTGTTGGTTCCGGTCACGATGTCCTTGAGCAGTCGAGTGCCTGCAGTCGTGCCATCCGTGATCCAAATCTCATTGCCAGCCGAGGCACTGTAGGCCTGAAAAACCACGAGATCCTTCTTGCCGTCGTGGAAGCCGGTCATGTAGGAGGGGTAGGAAGA
>JAJRTL010000314.1 GCA_024278315.1 Planctomycetota bacterium
ATTGCGGATGCGGAGGAGGTCTTTTGCTCCCGTTCCGACGTCCTTGTCGTGGACGTCATGGCAGGTCCGGCACTCGACGTTTCCGTTCTCGAGGGCATCAGCGATCGTGCCTGAGCCGAAGGGGCTCGTGGTGACGCGGAGATTCGTCGAGGTGCCTGCGACGTAGTTGATGGATACGGGGTGCGTGTCGCTGAAGTCGGTGCCTGCGCCACTGGAGGGCAGGCCTGGGACCTTCTTTCCGCCGGAGATGAAGTTGGTGCCGGTTCCGGAGAAGTTGGCGTGCTCTTCCAATGCGACGCTACCGTCGTGACAACCGAGGCAGAGCTTGGTGGAGCCCTGGGGTTGAACGATCGTGCCGACCAGGGTCGGGGAGCTGTAGAGCGTGTAGTTGGTCTGCGTGCTCAGGCTGCGGCCCCAGAGGAGGCCATTGCCGGTCCGCGTGTTGATCCGACCTTCGACGTGGGGGATGTGGCAGACGCCGCAGATCTCTCCGGGCTTCTGGTTCCAGTTCTTGTTGGCGAAGTCGTGTGCGGAGTTTCTGATGCCGCCCTGCGCACTGCTGAGGGAGGCCAGGGCCAGGAGCGCCAGGGAGGCGAGTGCGAGTTTCATGGTAGTCGTCCTTGTTCTAGTCCAGGAATGTCGTGGAAGAGCCCCGGGGTGGCCTTCTGGCCTCTGTGCCCGAGACGAGAGAACAACATGCAATGTCTGTGCCACAGGTCATGTTTGGAGAGGTTTTCCGTCGGAGGATGATGACGATCCGATGACAATGGTCCGGAGAGCGTGGGGTTGGGTAGCCTTCCCCTCATCCGGAGGGCTCGGATTCCCGATCCAGTGGAAAGCATTGCCGGGTTTCTGGCAGTCGTGACGAATCTTCGGCTCGGTGAACAGGTTCCCTTAGGCGAAGTGTTCGCAGCACGTATTCTCTACCCGATGGCGAGGGCCGACGTGCCAGATGTTCGGCACGGTCCTTGCTTGAGGGGTCCGTTCATGGAACCAGCTTATCTGCGAACAGTTCGTGATAAGGAAAGGAAGAACGAGATGAACCACGAAGAGTCCGTCGGGATGCGCCTGTTCCGTTTTCTGGGAAAGGTCCAGTTCACGATGATCCTGCTGATCCTGGGAGGGCTCGTCATGGCCCTGGGCACGATCATCGAATCCAAGTTCGGGACCGAAGCCGCGCAGGGTGGGATCTATCACACCTTTCTCTTCGATTTCTACCTCTTCCTGATCGTCGTCAATCTGGTGGTCGCCGTGATCAACCGGATTCCGATTCAACGGCATCAGTGGGCCTTCGTCCTGACCCACAGCTCCATCGTTCTCCTTCTGTTTGGCGCGTGGGTGAGTCGTACCTTTGGCCACGAGGGCACTCTGGCCCTGAGAGAGGGAGACACCCTGGATCGCATGACCTTGGTCACCGCTGATCTCGAGGTCAGATATGGGGACGGAGAAGCCCAGCGTATTCCTCTGGGCAGAATTCCCCGCCCTGGCCTCCTGGATACGGCTCGTTCCGAGCATCCACGCCTTCAGCTGCTTCGATACGAGGGCGATGCAGAGTTCGCTGTCCAACTCGTGGATGCAGAAGAAGAGAAGGGCCCGGGGGTCAAGCTGCATCTCGACGGCAAGGGCATGCACTTCAACGAGTGGCTGATCGGGGATCATCGCTCCTTCCGACGCAAGGACCTGGGGCCTGTCGAAGTCGCCATCCTGGTGGCGCACACCGAGAAGACCCTGGCTGACTGGTTGCCCGAGCTGGATTCGCCCGAAGTCACGTTGCGTGTGAGTCTGCCCAAGGGTGGGCCTGCCCGCGAGTTCCGCGTGCCTGCGGACCTTGGCAAGGAGTTTGAGCTGGAAGAGGGACTCAAGATCAAACTCGTGAGCTTCCTCAAGCGTGCCCGAGTCATAGACAAGGGAATCGAAGAGGATCCCAAGGCTCCGATCAACCCTGCCCTCATTTTCTCGGTCCAGCGCGGGGATACGATGGAGACGCATACCGTCTTCAGCCAGTTTCCCGAGTTCAATCTCGTGAAGGGGCGCGTGGGGGATCCACTGATCGCTGGAGTCAGCCTCCTGTCTCCGGATGCGGACGAGAAGCCCCTGATCCGGATCCTGGTCCATCCCGAATCCGATCGGCTCTGGGTCCAGCTGGCAGCCTCCACCGGTCGCGGAGCGGGGCATCCACTGAGGCAAGACAAAACGGTGGTCCTGGGGAACCTCGGTTTCGAGATCACCCTCCTCCAATACGTGAGGCATGCCAAGCCCGATGTCAAGCTGGCAAAGGCCGAGAAGAAGGGCGATGGCGCACGGTGGATCCAGGTCCTGGCTGGGCCCGAAGGCGATGCACAGGAGGTCTGGATCAGCTACGGCAGCTCGCAGTCCCTCCTCGTGGATGGGAAGAACCTGGTTCTAGGTTTCGTTCCGGCTGTCCAGCCCTTGCCCTTCAAGATCCAGCTGGAGAAGGTCCAGGCCGACTATCATCCTGGCTCCAGCAGAGCCAGCCAGTATTCGAGTGAGGTCAAGATCCAGGGACCCGAGGGGCAGGATCGGCAGGCAGTCATCTCCATGAATCGCCCCTTGGACCATGCTGGCTACCGGCTCTTCCAGTCTGGTTTCCAGAAGGCTCGCGGCGGAGCCCCCGCCGTGACCTGGCTTTCGGTGTCCTACGACCCTGGAGTGACTCTCGTCTACATCGCCTTCTTCGCCCTCATCCTGGGTGTGGGGTGGTACGTCAAGAGCAACCCGGTGCAGACCGCACGGAAATCACAGCATCAGCCCACAGGAGAGCGATGAAACCCATCTCTCGGTCATCTCCAATGAAGACTCCAATGAAACCACTCCCCCGAACCCTCACAGCACTTCTCCTTGTCTCCTTGGGATGCGTGGTCTCGCTGCCCGCCCAGTCCGTCAAGGACGCCAAGCAGATGCCAGTGGAGAGTACGGCAGGTATCGCCATTTTGTCTGGAGGGCGAGTGAAGCCGCTCGAGACCTATGCCGATGAGAGCCTTCGCTTCGTCAGTGGTAAGAGCAGCATCGGCGGTAACAGCCCCCTGCAGGTCCTTTGGGGGTTTCACTTCGATCCCGAGTCCTATCGGGGCAAAGCCTGGATCCGCATGGACAGCCAGGAGCTCAAGGAACTCTGCGGTTTCTCGCCCGCCTTGCGACGATTCTCGTTCGACAGCCTCATGTCCAACGAGGGCTTCAAGAAAGTCGTGGAGAGGGCCAATAGTCTGAGGAAGGAGGAGAAGCCGCTCTCGGCGACCCAGAAGGACGCGCTTGCCGTCTACGCGAAGATGGAACGGATCGCGGGATTCATCGAAGGCAATGGGCTCACCATCCTCCCGAGGCCGAAAGAGGATGGCTCCTGGTCCTCCCCCGCAGACCTCAAGACGATGGTGGACCCAGAGAGTCAAGCCGTCCAGCAGTCCCTCGCTCGTCTGGCGGACGCCTGGAAGCGGGGAGATGCGACGCAGTTCTCGGCTGGGGCCAGTTCGCTCGCAACAAGTCTGCAGACCATGGGAGGGGACCTCTATCCGGCGAGATCCGAGCTGGATCGGGAGATACTCTACAACCGCCTCCACGCCTATGGTTGGGCATGGAAGGCCTATTTGCTCGGCTTCTTGATGCTTCTGTTGTTTGGATTCGGAGACAAGGTCTGGGCTCGGCGAGCCGGCCTGGTTCTGGTCCTGATCGGCTTCCTCTTCCATTCTGGTGGGCTGGGTCTTCGTTGGGCCATTGCGGGCAGGGCACCCGTCTCGGACATGTATGAATCCCTGGTCTTCATGAGCTGGGGTGTGATGGCCATCGGGATCGTCCTCGAGTTCGTCTACAAGACGAGGTTCTTCGTCTTTGGCGCCAGCCTGATGGGCTTCCTGGCGCTGATGTTCTCAGAGCACCTCCCCCTGGATTCCAGCATCAACCCCTTGGTGCCCGTGCTTGCGCATACCTCATGGCTGTCCATCCACGTCATGACGATCATGCTCTCCTACTCGGCCTTTGCCTTGGCCATGGGGCTCGCCCACATCGTTCTCGGGATCCAGATCTTCCGGCCAGGCAAAACGCTCGTCTTGCGTGAACTTTCCTCCTTGCTCTACAAGACCCTCCAAGTCGGCATCCTCTTCCTGGCTGCAGGAATCGCTTTCGGAGCCATCTGGGCCAATGAGAGCTGGGGGCGCTATTGGGGTTGGGATCCCAAGGAAACCTGGTCCCTGATCACGTTCTTCGTCTACATGATCATCATCCACGCCCGATTCGCGGCCTGGATCGGAAACTTCGGCTTGGCCATCCTTTCCATCACGGGATTCCTCTCGGTCGTCATGACCTACTATGGCGTCAACTACATCTTGGCCTCCGGCCTGCACAGCTACGGATTCTCCTCGGGTGGCATGCTCTACGCCGTGCTCTATGGAGTCGTGGAGTTGGCCATCATCCTGGGGGCCTGGCTGCGCTTCCGGACGGCAGTCCAGAACAAGGGGCTGGCACGCGAAGCCGCCGTGCCGACTCCGCCAAAGGCCTGATTGCCTGCGCCTCCCCTGTACCCCTCTGGGGCAGGGAGAGATCTTGTATCAGGTGGGTCCTGCTGCGGCAGCCCACCCGATCCACCCGATGGCAGAGCCTGGCAGGGGGATCAACCCTTGCTCGGCTGGGAGCTGGGTCGAGTGGAGGCAGGCTTGTCTGGAGTCTCTTGCTTTGCTGGCTGGGAGGCTGCGGGCGTCTTGCCTGGTGAAGTCTCCGGTCCGTCTTTCTTGCCAACTGTCTTGGACTCTGCAGGGGAGATCAGGTCAGGTGCGAGGATCTCCAGGGGGTACTTCATCTCGAGTTCCTTCTGCCACCTCGACATGCTGAGCTTTTTGTGCTCCGCAGTGAGCCAGACTCGAAGCATCCCTTTGACCTCTTCGAACTTGAGCGTTCGATAGGGCTTGATCTCGATACACTTGAGGATGTGGAGCCCGTAGAGGGACTCGATGATCCCGCTGACCCCTCCTGCTTTCAACTGGAATGCTGCTTCGTCCAAGGTCGTAGAGCGCAGCGTGCCTTGCTTCACCCAGCCGAGGTCTCCTCCCTGCTTGGCCTTGTCTCCATCGGAGTAGAGCCGGGCCACTTGAGAGAAGGCCACTCCCTTGTCCAGTTCCGCCTTGGCTTCCGTCATACGGGCTGTCTTCGACTCCATCTCCTTCTCGGTACGGGAAGGATCCATCTTGATGAACAGGTGGAGGAGCCTTGCTTCGCGAGGAGCACGAAAAGTCGTCGGATCTTCCTTGAGCCGGCTGTCATAGACCTTCCGGAGTGAGTCTTCGGTCACGACTGGAATCGAGTCCTCGAATCTGGCTCGATTCTTCTCGATCAGCAGGATGCGGAGGATCTGCGGGCGATTCTTCGCGAGTTCCTCATCGAACCGCTTCTTGCTGAGATGCTTGTACTCAGGACCAGCGTTCTTGAGTGCCTTCTTGAGCTTCTCTCGAATGGCCTTCTCCTCGATCGGCAGCTTACGCTCCAGGGCATCCAAGTAGATGCGTCTCTTGAGAACGAGGCTATCGAAGGCCTTCTTGCGGAACTCCTCCATCCGGTTCCGGGGGATTCTCTTGTGATAGAAGTTCATCGGGATGAGCCCGTTCACCTCCCGGATGAGATCGACCAGGCGAAGATCCTCCGGGCCGACCCTGGCGATCAATGGGTTCTGCTGTGCCGCACTGGGCGCAGCTCCCGCACCCTGTGCCGAGTTTACGGCAGGGGGGAGCTTCTTCTCGCCTTGCTGGGCAGCCGCAGAGGAGTGGAAGGCCAGGAGGGCGAAGAGAAGATAGGAGGGATACTCAGACCGTCGGCTCATGGTTCTCGCTCAGAGTGGTTGAAGGGGGGATCCTACTGGCAAACAGCATGCCATGGTCCTTCTCACGCCGCGAGAGCGTAGAGGCTCAGCCCGAATGATTCATGACCTCGATGCTCAGAGGTCGTGACAGGCCAGGCAGAGCCTGCCCTGCCGAGTGGTGACCGCCAGCATTTTGTCTTCTCTCGAGAACGGGCTGTGACAGCTTCCGCAACCCACGCGACCCCCTGGGAGGCGAATGGCCCGCGGAAGGGCTCCACGGGATCGGAGAGTCGAGCCTTTTTTTCTGCCTCGCCGAAACTTCATCCCCACGGGATGTTCCAGCTGCATCTTCCTTCCCACACGCGTCCGATCGTGACCCGCGGCCTTTGCGACGGAGCCGTCATGGCATTCGAGACAGGTGCGCGACTCTGCGTCCAAACGTCCTGGATCTTCCTTGCGTCTTGGCGCCCGGCTCTCCAGGTGGGCCTGTGCGAGGATCAAGGCGTGATCGAACGAAGAGTTCGCGCCCTTCTTGGGTGCATGACAGGATTCGCAGAGTTTCCTTCGCGGTATACGCAGTTGGACCCGCGTCGACTTATCGTCTCGCGCCTTGGTTCCTTGGCGCTTGTCGCCCAGCAGGCCATGCTGGGCGCCAGCATCGTGACAAGTCTGGCAGCCCATCCGTCGGCCGCGGCGCAAGGGCAGATCAGTCTCTGCCTTGACCCGATTGTTCAAGCTGTGGCTCAAGCCTGTTGTAAACCGATGGCAGCTTCGGCAGTCTTGTTCCCTGCCGTCCTCGATCCATGTTCCCTTGCTCTTCCCGGGCCCTATCAGCGATATCAGCGCCAGGAGAAACACACTCAGTGTCGTCTTGGTCATTACACCCCCATTCCCGGCAGTCTATCGGCAGGGCGGGCCGCATGTGTTGAGGAATTCACCAGCGAAGAACCCGGAGTGGACGACTTCACGCTGGCACGGACCTTGCTCAGCGAGTCTACCCATGTCCATCAAGAACAACAGCATCCACTGGGGAAGAGGGCGGCTTCTGTGGTCCCTTGTCTGCCTCTATGTGCTGGTGTCATGCTCCACGGCCGAGAACTACGGACTGTTGAGCTACTTCTTCGATGGGGTACCCAACCCAGCCGATGACGTCAAGGAGGTGGAGGTTGACGCGTTCGTGGGTCCACCGACACCCTCGCAATTTGCCAAGGACCATCCTCCAGAGGCACCTCGGCACTACATTCATGCGCCCTACAAAGAAGAGAAGTGCCAGGAGTGCCATCTCTCTAGAATCGGTGGGGGCTCCGGGCTTGGCTCCATGATGCGTGGTCTGCCGACCATGCGAAAGCCCATGCGGACACTCTGCTTCACCTGTCATGAGTTGGCTCCCCGGAAGTGGGCTCATGCCCCAGCTGTAGCGGGTGCCTGCAACCTCTGTCACGATCCGCACAACTCTCCCTACCCGGCACTCCTCCTGCGCGCAGATCAAAAAGAGCTATGCGGACAGTGCCATGAAGGGGAGACCTTTCCCAGCGCCGAGCGACACGAGGACTTTGGGGAGCGTATGTGCAGCGATTGTCACGATCCCCATGCGGCGGATGCCGCTCTCTTCTTGCGCCCCGGCTGGGAAGCGGGTGCCATGGCGGAACAGGCACCATCGGTTCTCCTGAAGGAGGACAAGAAAGAGCTGCCATGAAACCTGTTGCCGAACAGCGGTGGCGACTTGCAGCTCCCTTGTTGATCCTTGGGATGTATCCAGCGTGTTCTAGCGCCGAAAGCTTGGGCGGCGGGATCCACATGGAGCCAATAGAGGGAGCGATCAAGCTGGAGGCGGAGGCCCGGGACGAGACTTTCTTTGGTGCGCTTTCGGGCAATCCCAAGGTGAAGACCAAAGAAACGATTTTCCGTGAAGCCATCGAGTTGCAACTGGACGGAGATGTCTATCACTCCCGTCTCTTCGCGTACCGAGCCTTTCTGGATCTCGGATTCGAACAGAGAGATCTGAGGCAGAATCAGTTGGGCGAACCTCTGAAGACGAATCTGACCAACAGCTTCTTCGATCTCCGCGGAGAGATTTTTGCGGAGAGCGCCTATTCGGGAGACGTCTACGCCTTTCGCAACCAGATCCAGACGCGTCAGTCCTTCTTTGCCTCAACAGACGCGATCATTGCCGAGTACGGCGCCAACGTCCGGGCCAGAGAGTGGGTCGTACCGTCCTGGCTCCACTATGACCACTACACGTACGATGGGCGTCTTGGAGACACGCGACAGGAACTCAGGGACAGACTCAGGCTTCAGGGAAGCAAGCTGGAAGGGGAATTCCTGTTCGACTATCGCTTGGAATACAACTTCATCGATGGAAACACGGCTACCAGTCCTTACGACGACTACCAGGCCTACTCGAGCATTGGATGGAACTTTGGTCCGGATCTCCAGCATCTCGTGAGAGCCACGGGTTTCTACCGGCAGCAAACCGGAGACTTTGCCAACGAGTCCGCCGATGTCAGTGGGACCCTGGACCTGGCGCTCAGCGAGAATCTGGATTGGAAGAACAACATTCTCTTCAACCGGACGATCTACGAGGACACGCTCAGCATCCCGGGCAAGAAGACGCTCTGGGACTCCTATCTGGAGCATCGACTCTTCGACAGCTTGACCTCCATGGTGGGGCTCGAGGGATATGACCAGTACTTCGGGGAGGGTCAAATCCTGCGCAATGGCGTGAAGGCCGGCCTGGACTACGTCAAGAAGACGAGCTTCGGTCAGCTCAACATTGGATGGCATCCCGAGGTCTATATCCAATCTGAGAGCGGAAATCCTGATCGGTTGAATCCCGTCGCTGACGAGTCCCATCGATTCACGATCGGTATCCCCATCTTCCTGGATAATCTCCGCGCCGAGGCGACTTCGATCCGAATCACGGACGTGACAGGCTTGGTCCTCTATGTGGCTCCGAGTGACTATGTCGTCCTGCAGAGCGGGTTGACGACGGAGATCGTGATTTCGGTCGGCAGTCGAATCCAACCCGGCGACACGATCCTGGTGAGCTATCGGTATGCCGTGGGTTCCGATCGGAAGTTTCGGACGGTGGACAGTCCGCTGAGTGTCACCTTCGGATTCGGTGAGTTCATGAAGGTTGGCTTCTTTTGGCTCATCTCTCGTCAGAATCTCCTCGAGGGGCGGGAAGACGGCACTTTGGACGATGTCGACGAGCTGGGGCTCAACTTCGGTCTCAATCAGGGTGGCTATGGACTCAATTTCGATTTTCTCGATCGAGAGTCACGAATCACTCCTTTTCGTCGGTTCCGTCTTGATGCTCGCGCCTCCTTCCTTCCTGATCCCGACGTGAACGCGGATCTGGATGCTGGGATCTACAGGATCTTGAACAAGGACACGGATACCTGGGAATGGGGGCTCAGTGCGGGAGGCGTCGGGAAATGGAGAATCACGAATCGCCTTACATTCAGGCTGTCCGCTCTCTTCAAGCGCATCGATCGGAGTACGGATCTGGGACGGGGATGGTATGCGGACGGTCGGCTGAGCTACGATCTCGGCAAGACCACATTCGAATTGCAGCTCATCGGTAGTCAGGAGCGTTGGCAGTTCCAGAATGACAACGACATCTACCGAGTCTATTTCAAGGTGAGAAGGGAGTTCTGATGCCGAGGAAGGGGTTTCTCCAATACAGGCCTGCCCTGGGGGCTGGGCTCCTCATGGGGCTTCTAGCCTCCTGTGCGGCCCCGCCCGAGTTCACACTGAGGCCCAAGGAAGTGACGGCCTGGCCGGCTGCCGAATCCAGTCCACGCATCGAACTCGAGTTGGCCTACAGCGGAACGCAGGATGTCACTCGGCATCGCGGCTTCTTTGCGAGCATCCTGCCTTTCTTGTTCGGTGCAGACTCACAGGATCTTGTGTCTCCCTACGGAATCTGTTTCAAGAACGATGTACTGTGGGTTACGGATCCGGGGAGGTCATGTGTCCATCGCATCAGCTTCAAGACCGGTGAGCATCTGATCTGTTCAGCGCCTGAGGGCAAGACCCTTGTGACGCCCATCGCGGTCGTGGGGCTGCCCAACGGGCGGATCTGGGTGTCCGATTCCAGTACCGGCTGGATCTCGGAGTTCAATGAGGCAGGAGATTGGCTGCGAGCGATCGGAGGCCCGCAGGAGATCGAGCGACCGACCGGTATGTACTGCGACAAATCCCTCGATCGGGTTCTCGTCGTGGACACCACCGCCTGCCAGATCCTCGTCTATGACTACGAAGGAAAGCTCCTCGAGAAGCATGGTGAGAGAGGGGATGCGCTCGGGCAGTTCAACTATCCTACACACCTCGCCGTGAGCAGAAAGGGCACGATCCTCGTCGTGGATAGCCTCAACTACCGGGTGCAGGCATTCACGCCTGACTTCAAGGCCTTGGGGGCCTTCGGGGTGGTGGGGCGCGGGCCTGGAAATTTCGCGAGCCCCAAGGGCATCGCTTTGGACACGCAGGATCATGTCTATGTCGTGGATTCTCTCTTCGAGAACGTGCAGATCTTCGATCTCAATGGGCGCCTGCTTCTTGCGTTCAGTTCGCATGGCGGAGAGCTCGGAAACACCTCTCTGCCCAGTGGTATATTCATCGATGAGAAGGACAGGATCTATTTGTCCGATACAGGGAATGCCAGGGTACAGATCTATCAGTTCCATCGGGGGCAAGAATGAGCACTAGAACTCCACTTGTTGTTATTCGCTCGGCGTTCTACTCCTGCGCCATGGGTTGGCTTCTGGCTGGCAGCGCCATGGCCCTGCAGAAACAGATCTCGCTGACCAGGCACAATCTCTCTGCAACGGGTCCCGGGACCTTCAAGGCCACTGGAGAAGGGCGGCTCTGCGTGTTCTGTCACGCTCCCCATCAGGCGCGCAAGCAAGTCCCCTTGTGGAATCGCGAAGACTCGACGCAGAGCTATCTGACCTACACGAGCTCGACCTTCCAGGGTTCGATCTCCCAACCCAATGGCTCGACCAAGCTCTGTCTCTCCTGCCATGACGGCACGATCGCGCTCGGCAAGATCGTCAGCCAGGCTGCCGAGATCACGATGGACTCGGGCAAGCGATTCCTCAATACAGGCGCGGGTTTCATCGGATCCAATCTGCAGGATGACCATCCCGTCTCCTTCAACTACACGTCTTCGAAGGGAGGCACGAGTTCGGAGTTCCGTCCGGCCAATTCCATCTTGGCTCCCGTGCGCTTGGATGGGAATGGTGATGTGCAGTGCACGTCCTGTCACGATGCCCATGACAATAGCCTCGGGCAATTCCTACGTACGACAGACAAGGCCGGGGCCCTCTGTATCTCCTGTCACAACCCCACAGATTGGAACAACTCCAGGCACCAGGCCTCGACGGCCACCTGGAACAGTCAGGGGATCAACCCCTGGCCCGACGCCAACTACAACACCGTTGCTGACAACGCCTGCCAGAACTGTCACAAGCCCCATGCGGCGGGTCATCCCCAGCGGCTCCTGGTCCGGGCCAAGGAGGAAGAAAACTGCTCCAATTGCCACAATGGAAATGTGGCCAACAAGAACATCATGGCGGACATCCTGAAGCTGTCCTCCCATGACGTGACGAATTACAACGGCGTCCACGATCCAGTGGAGAATCCCCTCACGATGAACCGGCATGCCGAGTGTCAGGACTGCCACAATCCGCATACGGTCAAGTCGGGCACTGCGGCAGCGCCCAATGTCCCTGGAACGCTCTTTGGCATCTCGGGTCTCGATACCAACGGCAGCGCTGTCTCCCGGATCAACTTCGGATATGAACTCTGCTACAAGTGCCATGCGGACAACAACAGTGGCAACAACTACGTCTCGCGCGTGATCTCCCAGACGAATGTGCGCCTGGAGTACGATCCCACCAATCCGTCCTTCCATCCTGTCGAAGCGCAGGGCAAGAACTCGGATGTGCCGAGCCTGATCTCACCGTGGACGACCGCAAGCCGGATGGCTTGCACCGACTGTCACGCCAGCAACAACGCGCCGAACTTCGGGGGTGGCGGACCTCGTGGCCCTCATGGATCCTCGAACAAGCCCATTCTCGGGTTGAACTACACGACGGGGAGCTACGTCACCGAGTCCTCTACCAACTATGCCCTCTGCTACAAGTGCCACAGCCGGTCGAGCATCCTGGGGGACAATTCCTTCAAGGAACATGACAAGCACATCCGCAAGGAAGACACCCCCTGTTCGGTCTGTCACGACCCGCATGGCGTCTCTGCGACCCAGGGCAACTCCACCAACAACTCGCATTTAATTAACTTCGACAAGACCGTGGTTTCCCCGTGGATGGGTAAGCTCGAGTTTGTTGATGAAGGGCGATTCAAGGGGAATTGCACCCTGTTGTGTCACGGTGAGAAGCACAACAGGGAAAACTACTGAGCAGAAAGATATGAATCGCCGTGCCGAAGTGCCTGCCGAGATCTGGGCGCGAGCGCCGGTATCTCGGCCTGCCCGCTCCCTCAACCTGATCGGGAGTCAGTGAACCTGCATGAGTCTCGGAATGGTTCGTCAGCTAGAACATGCCTTCCGTACGGCTTCGCGTTGCGAGAACTACGCTGCTTTCCCACGCCTTTTGGTGAACTAGTCCCAGGGTCTGAGTTCACAGCTTCTATAACCTGGTACCGACTTTGCTTGAACGCAGGACTTCGACGGAATCAAGGGTGGTTAGAAGGTGCAGGCGATGAGGAGAACGAGAACGAGGGTCAGTCTTTGGTCCTGTGGAATTCTCTTGCTCATGACGACGGTCGCGCTGGGCTCTTCCCGTCGAGATGACCTGATCGACCTGCCTCTAGGATATGCACACCAGGATTCGGAGGCGCAGGAGCCGACCGGCAAGCAAGAGGGCAAGGAGGATCAGAGTTGTCTGACCTCGGACTGCCACTCCGAGTACAAGGACAAGAAGTACCCTCATGCTCCAGCAGCCTTGGGGCAATGCCTACCCTGCCACGTGCCGGATGAGGATTCGACACCCTACGAGGACGGTGATGACCATAGCTTCGAATTGGCTGCCAGGGACGGCTTGCTCTGTCTCAAGTGCCACGAGAGCCAGGCGGAGGAGAAGCATGTGCATCAACCCATCTCCCGCAACCGCTGTGTGGGCTGCCACGATCCCCATGGGGCGGATAACCCGGCTCTCATGATCCTGGAGAAGGTCGCGGACAACTGCTACGAGTGTCATGAGGAGACGATGAACGACGAGGCCTCGGTGCATTCGCCCGTGGCGCTGGGGCAGTGCACGGCCTGCCACGACTCGCATTCGTCACCCTATCCCATGCAGCTGATTGCTCAGGGAACCGAGCTCTGCCTCTCTTGCCACAGCGAGAAGGAGGAGGAGTTGGCCACGCACCGCTTCGTGCATCGACCGGTCCTTGAGGATTGCAGCAACTGTCACGATCCACATGACGGAGCTGATACGAATCGGCTCAAGGAGAAGGTGCCGCAGTTGTGTGTTGGTTGCCACGAGGACGTGGGCAAGAGTCTCGATTCCAAGCACAAGCATGGAGCCATGGAATCCGAGCAGTCCTGCCTCGGATGCCATGACCCCCATGCCTCCAACTTCTCGCGGCAGCTCAAGGAGCGCCCCATGGACCTCTGCCTCTCCTGTCATGGCGAGACCATCGTTGGGAAGGAGCGGATCATCCAGGACATGAAGGCCTACCTCGAGAAGAACCCGCAGCATCACGGTCCCATCCGGGAGGGGGATTGCGGCTCTTGCCACAATGCCCATGGTTCGGACGAGGACCGCTTGCTGCGCAAACCCTATCCCGAGCGCTTCTACACCGAGTTCACGGCCGACTCCTATGGCCTCTGTTTCGGATGTCATGAGCGTTCGCTTGTCCAGGAGAAGAACACCGACAAGCTGTCGGGCTTTCGCAATGGCAAGCAGAATCTCCACACCGTGCACGTCAACCGTGGCAAGAAGGGGCGGACCTGCCGGGCCTGTCACGACGTGCATGCCAGCAAGAATCCCAAGCACATCGTCGACACGGTGCCCTTTGGGAAACGATGGAGCTATGAACTGGGCTACAAGAAGAACAAGGATGGCGGAACCTGCGCTGCGGCTTGCCATGTGGAGCGAGGCTATGGCAGGGATCAACCCGTGAAGAACAAGTAGATGAACTTCCTACACACAAGCCTGGCCCTTCTGTTGCTGACACCTCTGCTTGCTGCACAAGGGGCGAAGCAGGACCTCATCGTCTTTCGCAATCTCGAACGTGGGAAGCCGCTCCCTGCGCTTGCCGTCCAGGACCTGGACGGCAAGAAGGTCCAACTCGATCTGAAGGGGAAGACCCCCTGTCTTCTGGCCTTCCTGAGGCAGGATCAGGAGGACTCCAAGGCCGTCTTGGCCATGCTGCAGAGGCTGGCTCTGGATGCCAAGGCTCCCAAGACGCGGATCCTCATCATCGGCCGCAAGGGGTCCTCGACCAAGGGATGGACCTTGGCAGCCAAGACTCTCAGCCACCGGATCTCGCTCTACGTGGACGAGTTCGGGGCTGCCAAGACTGTGGGGACGGTGGTCATGCCGAGTCTCGCTATCCTGGATGCAGAGGGGCAGTTGGGCAGTTCCTTCCTCCTCTACGAGGACGGTTTGGAGAAGCAGATTCGTGCGGTGATCGACCACATGCTTGGCAAGAAGAGCGAGGTTCCTGGGCCTGTCGAGGCCAGGCGATTGCTGGTCAAGGAGCTGGGTTCGAATGCAGCTGGGCTGGAAGCGCGAGGTCGGTACGCCGAGGCGCTGTCCCTGAGGGAAGAACAAGCGGGTCTCGCGGGTGAGGATGCGAGGATCCTGGCGGCCATGGGGCGTCTCCAAGCCCGGCTCGGAAAGACGGCCACGGCGATCAAGACCTTCCGTATGAGCCTCGCCTTGGAGGACGCTGTCGTGGTCCGTGTCCATCTGGGCACTGCGCTCTTCTCGCAGGGAAGCCTGGCCGCAGCGAGAAAGGAGCTCGAAGCAGCTCTGGAGTTGAGCCCTGACAAGGCGCTCGTCCACTATGTGCTGGCTCGTATCGCCAGGCAGGAAGGCCATCTCGATCTGGCTCTTTCGCACATCAAGAAGGCTTTGGAGAACGCCAAGACTGGCAAGAAGCCCAAACCGGCACCCAGCGAGGAGGATCCAGAAGAGGACTCTCTGGAGGAGGACAAGGACGGGGAAGAGGTCAGCGAGGAGGCAGACGATGGCGACAAGTAGAATCCTGAGTCTGTTCGTCCTGGCCAGTCTGGTGCTGCCCTTGTCCGGGCAGGGCGATCCACAGGCAGGCCTCGTAGGGAGCAAGGCGGCCAAGTTCACTCTCAAGAGCTTTGGGGGCAAGTCCCTCAGCTGTCCTCCTAAGAACACCGCGCTCACGCAGCTTCGGATCGTGGTGTTCTGTGCGAGCTGGAGCGACCATTCCAAGAGGGAGATCGACCTACTGAAGAAACTCTGGCCCATCTGGTCCAAGCAGGGAGTCGAGATCCTCGCCGTGAACGTGGAAGCCGCAGTGATCGGCGAAGAAGAACGCGCCAAGATCAAGACCTGGCTCGAGGCGAGCAAGATCCCCTTTCCGGTGGCCATCGACGAGGATCTCAAGGCATTCCGGGCCTATGGGGTGGTTGCCGTCCCGACCACGGTCGTCATCGATGATCAGAACCGCATCCTCATGAGGATGTCCGGTTTCCCTGTCGCGAAGTCCAGCAAACTGATTGGGCTGGTCCAGTCCAAGCTCGAATCCGAGGAAAAGCTGCGCGGGCGCCCCATGTTGTTGGAGACGCTTCCGCACCGTCGGTCAGCGCGTCTTCTTCGCATGGCTCGCCTGATGATGGCCCAGGGCAAGATGGACATGGCCGAGTACTCTCTCAAGAAGGCCATCGAGAAGGATCCCGATCAAGTGGAGGCTCGAGGCCTCCTGGCTGCGCTCTACCGCCAGTCCGGCAAGGGCGACCTCGCCAAGAAGATCCTCACCGAGGCTCGATCCAAGTTCCCCGAGGATACGGGGCTGCTGATCGAAGCTGCCGAGCAGGCCCTGGCAGACAAGGATTTTGATCGTGCTGCAGCCCATGTCGCCAGGGCGCTCAAAGACAACCCTGCCTATATCCCGAGTCTCCTTCTGCGTGGGCGGATCCAGTTGGCCAAGGGCACACCCGAGGCGGCATTGGAGTCCTTCAAGGCGGCGGCAAAGGTCAATCCCCTCAATCCGACCCCACTCGTGGAAGCTGCCAAGGTCCTCGAGATCCAAGGGAAGAAGGCCGAAGCATTCAATTTCTACAAACAGGCATTCGATTTGCTACGCCCGGAGTTGCAGTAGCCATCGGGCTCATCTGAGAAAGTTCCAAGGAGAGCTAGAGACATGAGACTATTCCTATACCCCTCGTCCCTGGGGCTGGCCCTTCTTTCGACCCTGGTCCTGGGTGGACCGGCCGACAAGAAGGACGTGCAGGGCGACAAGAAGCAGCCCGTGGCTACGTACATGGGAGCCAAGTCCTGCAAGAAGTGCCATTCGGACCAGTACAAGTCCTGGAAGAAGACCACGATGGCGAAGAGCTTCGAAGTCCTTCTCCCGGGCAAGGCCGAAGAGGCGAAGAAAAAGGCCGGTCTGGACCTCAAGAAGGACTACACCAAGGACAAAACCTGCCTTCCCTGCCATACGACAGGCTATGGAAAACCTGGCGGGTATGCCATCCCGCCCGAGGGCGACAGTTCTGCTGCCAAGAAGCTACAGAAGAAGGCCACGGCCATGCAAGGCGTCCAGTGCGAGGCCTGCCACGGTCCAGGAAGTCTCAGCTCCAAGTACAAGAAGAAGCACGAGAAGTACAAGTGGTCTGACCTGGTGGACAAGAAGCTCACCGATGGCGTCAAGTTCCCCGACAAGGAGAACTGCCTGGAGTGCCACAATGACAAGAGTCCTACCGTGAAGAAGGGCTATGTCTTCGACTACGACAAGCGGAAGGACGAGGGTATGCACAAGCATCCCAAGATGGACTTCAAGCACGGTTGCCCCCACACGCACACCGTGAGCAAGAAGAAGAAAAAAAAGAAGAAGAAGTAGGTCTCTTCACTTCCACACGGGCCTGAGCCCCCTGGATGGCCACGATGGTGGTCGTTCTGGGGGACGGGTCTGGACATGGGATCAGGAAATTCCGTTCATCGGAGATGCAGAATGGCGCGATCCATCTATATAGCGATTGTCTTCATGCTCGTGACTTGGGGTGCCAGCGTAGGCATGGGGTTGATGGAGCAGATGCCCATCGAGCAACCGATTCCTTTCAACCACATGGTTCACTCCAAGAAGGTGAGCTGTGCAGAATGCCACTTCGTTTGCGAAGACAATCGCGATGAGGATGGTGAGCTGGATTGCGAGGATTGTGAAGAGGCCGAGGGCATCTTCTGCGATGAGCACGCGACCTGTCCCGATCACCGACTTCCCGACATTCCGAACACCCGGAACTGCTTGCAGTGCCACGAGGATGATCTCATCGACATCAAGAACGGCGAGGTCGACGAGGACATGGACGAGGCTGACAAGAAGAGCATGGAAGCCAAGCGCGCCCTGCTCTCCTTCGTGGAGATCGATGACGACGACGAAATCGAGTCGGTGAAGCACATTCCCTGGAAGCGCATCACCGAAATGAAGACCAGCAACATCTACTTCAGCCATCGGACGCACTCGCAGATCGAGAAGCTGGATTGCAAGACCTGTCATGGTGACATGGGGACAGCGGAGAAGCCTGCGCCCCACCCCGAGATCAAGGTCTCGATGAAGTGGTGCATGGATTGCCACAAGGAGAAGGGCGTGACCAAAGAGAGCGCGAGCAACCTCTGCAACGCATGTCACCGCTGACTTCACTCGATCGACCCGCTGAGACCCGGAGCCTTCCGGAGAGAGAAAGATGAGTATCAACAGACGTGACTTCTTGGCGGCGATCGGGGGAGCGGCCGCAGGATACGGTGTCAGCAAGATTCCCTTGACCGCCCTCGTGGACATCGCGGGTGGGGACTACTCGTCCGTTCCTGCGGTGGAGCGATGGGTGACCACCTCTTGTCAAATCTGCCCTTCCGGCTGCGGAATGATCGTCCGCAAAGTCGATGGAAATCCCGTCGGCATCAAGGGCAATCCGCTCCATCCTCTGAGTCGTGGTGGTCTGTGTCCCGTGGGATCCGAGGCGCTGCATCTCCTCTACTCTCCGGATCGTCATCGTGCTCCGATGCAACGTGTGGGGGGTACGCGAGGCAAGGAGGGCAAATGGAAGAAGGTGGGTTGGGATGCAGGTCTCGACTTGCTGAAGCAGAAGATCCGGGCCTTGGTCGAGAACGGGGAGGCCGACAGGATCTACTTCCTGGATGGCTATGACCGCGGCATGTTGAGCGAGACGGCTCGTGCGTTCATGGCGCAGATCGGCTCCAGCAACTACTTCCTGGATCGTGATTCCAATCAGGCTCTGACTTCCTATCGCCTGACTCAGGGGCAAAAACGCGTTCCTGCCTACGACTTCGACAACACGCGATTCCTCTTGTCCTTTGGAGTCCCCTTCCTCGAAGGTTGGCAGAGCCCCATGCAGGGGCAGCGGGCGATCGGGACCATTCGCTCGGCGAGCAGCAATGACGATCCCAGGACCTTCGTCCATGTCGACACGCGTTCGTCCAAGACCTCGGACCTCGCTGATCGTTTTCTGAGGATCAAACCGGGCAGCCATGGCGCCCTGGCCCTGGCTCTGGCCTATGTCCTCATTCGGTATGAGCTCTACAATCAGGCATTCGTGTCAGAGCATTGCTCGGGCTTCGAGGATTGGACGGATGACGAGGGTGTCCAACACCAGGGCTTCAAGTCCTACGTCCTTCTGCACTGTCGTCCCGAGGATCTCCAGGAAGTCACAGGAGTCTCGGGCGCAGATGTCGTCGAGTTGGCGCGCGACTTTGCGGCCAGTCAGCCCGCCTTGGCCGTAGCGGATGGAGTCTCGCTGGCTCTCAGCAACGGCGTGCAGACGGGAATGGCTGTCATGGCTCTCAATGCCCTCGTCGGTTCCATTGATGTGGCAGGCGGAGTCAGGCCTGCCGAACAAGTTCCTCATCCCGCCTACCCCTGGGCGGAAGATGGGAAGGAGAACCCCGGGGATCCTGTCGCAGGCAACGGGTTGTTCCACTTCGGAATCCAAGATGCCCAAGCGCTCGTTCGGACCGTCTCCGAGAGCAAGAAGAAGATCGGTGTTCTCCTCTGCCTGCACAGCAATCCCTTCTTCCCACGGGAGAACTCCGATCAGTTCCGCGATCTCCTCGACGACAAGTCCATGGTCGTCAGCTTCAGTCCGTACCCGGACGAGACTTCGACTCATGCGGACCTGATCCTTCCCGACCACTCCTTCCTGGAGAGGTGGCAGGACGCTGTAGGGCCACGCACCTATCCCTATGCGACGATGGGAATCACGCGGCCGGTCATGGATCCGCTCTATGACACGAAGGACAGCTTCGAAATCGTTCTCGATCTTGCACGAAGCCTGGCTCCCAAGGGGGGGGATCTCTTCCCCTGGAAGAAGAGCAAGGATGTCCTGCTGTGGCTCGCAGGGGGGCTGCACGAACTCAAGCGCGGTTCGGTCTTCACGAATGAGCGCGAGGCCAACGAGATCGCCAAGATGGAGCAACGGGGCTGGTGGGTCCGGTCCTATCCGGATCAGTCCGACTTCTGGAGTGAGCTACTGGATCGGGGCGGCTGGTGGGATCCCGGATTGTCCCACGGTCTTTGGGGCAGCCTGTTCCGCACGCCCAGTCATCGGTATGAGTTCTTCTCGAGAGGTCTCCACGATTGGTTGGCGAACCAGGACCCGGAGAACCATGTGGGGGCCCACGGGGCCATCCTGCTAGGACTGCGGAGCAAAGGAGACGTGGCCTTCTTGCCTCACTTCGAGGCTCCCGACTACGAGGGAGAAGAGGGTGAAGAGTCCCTCTTGCTCCACGTCGTGCATCCGATCACACCCAACACGGCAGTGGCCGCTTCTCTTCCCTGGGTGCGTGAGGTCATCAGTGGACGATTGGCATGGGAGACCTGGGTGGAGATCCACCCGGCCGATGCCCGGCACAGGAGTATCCACGACCAGGGCCTGGTCTGGATCCACTCTGGCGATCGCAAGGTGGTAGCCAGGGCGAGGGTCACCAACCGTGTTCAGGAGGGTCTGGTCTGCGTGCCCCATGGGCTCGGGCGGCCTGCTGGCGGGCGGTGGGCCAGATCCAGGGGGACCAACCCCGATTCCTTGGTGCAACGCCGATTGAATCCCCTCTCGGGAATGCAAGAAACCCAGTCCCTGCGCGTGTTGATCACGACCGCTGATCAAGGAGTCACTCATGCCTAGATGGGGAATGACCATCGACCTCTCCAAGTGCACGGGTTGTGCGTCCTGCATGGTGGCCTGCAAGGTCGAGAACAACCTTCCGATCCAGAAGCCTGAAGTGATCCTCCAGAGTCGTGACATCTCCTGGATGGAGATCCTCCCGATGAAGGAGGGAGAGGGCTTCGAAGGCGGACATGCGGAGGAGCATTCCGATCATGAGGAACCCTCCCGGATGAGATACCTTCCGCGGCCCTGCATGCATTGTGACGATCCCCCCTGCGTCAAGGTCTGTCCGGTCTATGCGACGACCCTGGACAAGGATGGGATCGTGTCCCAGATCTATGACCGATGCATCGGCTGTCGCTACTGCACCAACAACTGTCCCTATACGGCCAAGCTCTTCGTGTGGAACACGCCGGAATGGCCCGATGAGATGATGGCCGGGATCAACCCAGACGTGTCCGTGAGGCCCAAGGGCGTCGTGGAGAAGTGCACCTTCTGCCATCACCGCTTGCAGCGAGCCTCGGAGCAAGCAAAGGCCGAAGGCCGTCCGATCAAGGATGGCGAGTTCCTTCCTGCTTGCCTCGAAGTGTGTCCGACACAGGCCATCCTCTTCGGGGATCTGGATGATCCCTCGACACCCGTTGCACGTGCGGCAGCCAGTCCGCGTGCATTCAGGGAGTTGGAGGATCTCGGGACGAAGCCCAAGGTCTTCTACCTCAAGGAGGATTACTAACATGTCCTCATCCGCTAGCCAGATTCCCGAAACCACGCCGGACGACGGCAATCCTCCACCTCTGCCCGAGTGGGCCCAGCGGGTTCTCTCACCTGTCTACAGTGCAGGCCGATCCTTCAAGTTCTGGACGGTGGTTCTGTTGTCCATCGGTGCGTGGTCCCTCTACGCCTATTGGTTGCAGCTGACGCGAGGCCTGGAAGTCACCGGCCTCAACCGGCCGGTCTACTGGGGATTCTATATCTCCAACTACGTCTTTTTCATTGGCATCAGTCAGGCTGGCATCCTGCTCTCGGCGATCCTAAGGATCTGGGGAGCGGATTGGCGACGACCCATCATGCGCGCTGCGGAGGGATTGACCCTCGTTGCCATGGCCTTCGGTGTGATCAACATCGTCTTCGACTTGGGCAGGCCCGAGCGTTCGCACTTCATGATGATCCACGGCAACATCGAGTCCCCGCTGTTCTGGGATTCGATCGCCATCTCGGTCTTCTCGCTGGTGTCCATCGCCTACATCTACCTGGCCATGATCCCGGACCTCGCCTACATCAGGGATCGCTATCCGCACGTGCGATGGCTCTATGGCCTGCTCGCCCTCAACTGGAAGGGCACCGAACGCCAGAAGCGCATCTTGGATCGCATCCTCTACGGGATGGCGCTCCTGATCCTGCCAGTCGCGGTGACCTTCGATACGGTCGTTTCCTGGGTGTTCTCGCTGACGATCCAGCCGATGTGGCACACGGCGATCTTTGCACCCATCTTCGTGATCGGCGCCTTCTTCTCGGGCCTGGCAGCTCTCCTGCTCGTCCTTGCCTTGTTGAGAAAGGTCTATCACCTGGAGGGCATCATCCGTCCTCGACATTTCGACTACATTGGCCGCCTGCTTCTGGTCTTGACGCTCATCTGGGGCTACTTCCAGTTCACCGAGAACTTGACGTCCTACTATGGCAACGAGCCGATCCATATCGCCATCCTCAATGCCAAGCTGACGGGAGCCTATGCGTATGCCTTCTGGGGCTCCGTGGTGGGTTGCTTCATCGTTCCCATCCTCGTTCTCTCGAGGAAGAAGACACGGAACGTGAATGGCTCATTGATCGCTTCGGTCGCGATCCTGATCGGCATGTGGTTGGAGCGCTACACCATCGTCATCCCGACCCTGGTCAATCCGAGAATGGCCTACGACCGTGGGTTCTACGATCCCACCTGGGTGGAGTGGTCGCTGTTTGCCGGTTGCACCGCCTTCTTCATCTACGCCTACATGCTCTATACCAAGTTCGTTCCGATCGTGAGCCTCTGGGAGTTGGAAGAGGGGATTCGGGCAGGCGTCAACGAGATCGAGGATGAGACGGGCATCGAGCGCGGACTGGGCTTCGGTCTCGGCGAAGATCTGGATGGTCCGTCCTATGACACCTTGGATGAGACGGTCTACGCAGGAAAGCGAGGGAAGTAGGGAGATGCAACGCAACACGAGTGCATGGATCCTCGCCTCCCTCGCCTGGGCACTGCGCAGTCCCCGGGCAGAGTTCCTGGAGAGGGACCGGGACAACGAGTTGCTGTCTGCCTTGGGGCAGGCGAGCATGCAGTGCCCCGGATCCCAGTGGTCCATGCTCTTCGATCAGCTCTGGAAAGCTCTGGAGCGGATGGCCACGGGGGATGCGGCCCTGCTTCTGGAAAAGTTGGAAGTGGAGCACACGCGCCTCTTCTATGGTCCACCGATCCCGGCAGTCCTGCCCTATGAGCATGCCTACCGCAAGGGTGGCGACGCCGCCAAGACCTGCACGAGTCTCGAGACGCGCTATCGGAGGATGGGATTCGAGGTCAAGGATGACTTCCGTGACCTCAAGGATCACATCTGTGTGCAACTCGAGTTCGCGGCGACCCTGGTCCAGATGGGACTCGACGTGGAAGCAGAGACTTTCCGCGTGACCCATCTGCAGGACCTGCTGTTGGGGTTTGGTCAGAATCTCCAATCGGAGACGAGGAGCGTGTTTTTTGGAACGATCGCCCAGGCTGTGCTCGGCATGGCTGCTGAGGAAGATTGGTGCTCCGGAACCAGGAAGAGCGAGGAGATCCAGAGATGATCAAGATGCTTGCCTTGGGCATGGTCGTCATGCCCCTAGTCTTTGGAACCTACGAATCAGGTGGTTCCGGTGCGACCTCGGATGGAAAGCGTATCCAGGAAAGCCCGATCACGGGGAACCCCGGAAGGGGCCGTCGTCTCTTTGGTCAGAAAAACTGCAGTGTCTGCCATGCCATCTTGGGCAGAGGCGGCAAGATCGGTCTCGATCTGGCCGAGAGCGGTCAGCATCGTTCCTTCAACTCGCTGATCTCCCGCTTCTGGGATCACAGCCCCGAGCTTCTCAAGTCCATGAAGAAGAACCCGGCGCTGTGGAAAGAGTTTGATGCGGAGGACATGCGGGACCTCGTCTGCTACATCTTCTATCTCAACAGCTACGATCGTCCGGGTGACTACGGTCGAGGAAAGAAGGTCTTCGAGTCCAAGGGATGTGCCGAGTGCCACCTCGTGGGGCGGCATGGAGATGAGGACGGAATCGTCCTCGACAAGTTCGCTACATCCGGCTCAGCGCTGGGTTTCCTGACGGCACTCTGGAACCGTGGCTCGCGGATGGCTTCGCACTTCCGTGACAGCGAGATGGAGCGCCCCAGGTTCTCGGGGACCGATGCTGCCGATCTACACGCCTTCGTCCGTGGAAGTGTCAGGCGGATTCCTGCAAGCATGCAATACATGAGTCCTGGCAAGCCTGCTGCTGGTCGGAAGGTCTTCCTCGACCGGGGTTGCGCCAATTGCCATACAGTCAGGGGCAGGGGTGAGACCAAGAAGAGGGGCCCTGACCTCGGACCTTCGAACCTGCGTCTCAGCGTGAGCGAGATCACCGGAGTCCTCTGGAACCATGGCGCCCTGATCTGGGGTGCGAAACCCGAGGGTGAGGAGAAGAAGGGCGAGACCAAGAAGTTCGAGGTGCGCGAGATGGCCGATCTCGTGGCCTACCTCTACAGCATCGTGTTCTATGACGAGGGGGGGAGTGCCGAGAAGGGCAGAGCACTCTATGTTTCACGGGGCTGTCAGTCCTGCCACGAGGATGGCGACATCGAACCCATCGAGGATCCGATCGAACTGGCAACGAAGATGTGGAATCATGTCCACTCCAAGGAGGGAGAGGACGGTGAACGTCAGGTCTGGCCGCGCTTCACACCCGAGGAAGCAGGCCATCTGGCCCGATATCTGCGAGACTTGAAGGCCGACAAGAAGTAGGAGTGGGTGACTTGTATGGGCGAATGCCGATGAAGCGCACGGAGCTGCGATCGAAGACCATGAAGCCCAGGCGTCGCAGGACGAGGTATGGGCTCTTGGCTGTCGTCACGACGATCTGGGGTGTGAGCTCCTTGTTCATCGGGATGCAAGACCATGCTTCCCTCGAAGGGATGCAGAGGACTGTCGCATCGAGTGCCATGAGCCTCGCACTCGCCCAGAGGGGCACCCAGGATCCCACAAGCTCCGATGCGAAAGGCGGGGGCAAAGTCCAGGCCGAGAAGAAGAGCTGCCTGACCTCCGCCTGTCATCAGGACTACAAGAAGTTTCGATTCTCACATGCCCCCGTGGAGATGGGGAAATGCGAGAAGTGCCACGAAGCCGATGAGGGATCCACGGCGTATCAGGCGGGAGAGGATCACCTGTTCGAACTCGTAGCGCGTGACGGCAAGCTCTGCCTCAAGTGCCATGAGTCCCAAGCCAAGAAGAAGCACGTCCACTATCCGATCGGCAGAGACCGTTGTGTGGCCTGCCACTCTCCTCACGGCTCCAACAATCCCTCGTTGATCCGCAAGAAGAACATCGCGGACAACTGCTTCGCCTGCCACGAGGAACAGATCAAGATCCACGATTTTGTTCACGCACCGGTGGCGCTCGGCCAGTGCACCGTCTGTCACGATCCGCACTCCTCTCCCAACCCCAATCAGCTCGTCGCCAAGGGGCCACGACTCTGCTTTTCCTGCCACACGGATATGGAAGAGCAGTTCTCCACCCGCCGGCATGTCCACCCGCCCGCCAAGGAGGATTGCACCAAATGCCATGATGCCCATGGTGGTCCTACCTCTGGACGTCTCAAGAAGGAGGTGCCCGGACTCTGCATGGAGTGCCACGAAGACATCAAGGAGAGGGCGGGCCATGCCAAGGTCAAGCACGGTGCTCTCGAGACCGAGAAGTCCTGCACGACCTGTCATGACCCCCATACCTCGGACTACACCGCGCAGCTGCGCAAGGCGCCCATCGATGTCTGTCTCACCTGCCACGACAAGCCACTCGTGTCCAAGGACCGCATCATCCGGGACATGAAGAAGTTCCTCGCGGAGAACAAGTTCCAGCATGGTCCGATCCGCGACGGTGATTGTGCAGCCTGCCACAACGCTCATGGCGCGGATTTCCCCAGCCTCTTGGGGAAGGCCTACCCCAAGAGCTTCTACGCGCCTTTCAAGGTGGAGACCTACGCGCTCTGCTTCTCTTGCCATGAGAAGTCGATGGTATTGGACAAGGAAACCGAGGCCCTTACCAAGTTCCGCAACGGCAAGTCCAACCTCCACTACGTCCATGTCAATCAGGACGAGAAGGGGCGCACCTGCCGCGCTTGTCACGATGTGCATGCCTCCAAGAACCCCAAGCACATCGTCGGGCGTGTGCCCTTCGGGAAGGGCTGGGGCTACGAGTTCCAGTTCGCATTGAACAAGACAGGAGGGACCTGCACAGCCGCCTGCCATGTGGAGCGGGGATACGACCGGGTGAAGCCCGTGGAGAACAAGTGATGAACCCGCAACTCGCAATGCTCCGGATGTGTCCAGGAATGACGGTCCTGCTCGGCCTCTCGCTGGCCCTGGGAGGGGGGGGGGCGCGTCAGGGATCGGTGGGCTTCAAGAAGCTCGAGCGAGGCAAGGTCGTCGCAAGCCTCGAGGCCTCCGAGCTCATCGGGACCAAGACGAAGGTCTACTTCACCGGCGGAACCAGTTCCATCACAGCCTTTCTGCGTCAGGATCAGGAGGACTCCAAGCGCGTCTTCGAGCTGCTGAAGAGGATCGCGAGCGACGAGAGGGAGTCGGGTCTACGGGTCACCGTGTTGGCCACGGGCAAGCACACGGATCTCTGGTTAGGCCGAGCGCGAGACTTGCCCAAGGGCATGGAGGTCTATCTGGACGATCGCGGTGCCTCTGCCAAGGTCGGCGTGCGCGTGACCCCCTGTCTGGCGCTGACGGATGCCAAGGGCAGGCTCTCCGAGACCTTCCTCCTCTATGACAGCGAACTCGAGGGCAAGATCCGCAAGGCGCTGCTCGAGATCGCGAGACGGAAGGGGGCGCCGCCGCCGGCTGCGGATCCCAAACAGCTCAAGTACCAGGAGTTGGACGAGTTGGCGATGGCCTTGGCTTCGCAAGGCAAGCTCAGCGAGGCCTTGGAGCTGCGCAACAAGCAGTTGGAGCTCGGGCTGCATGAACCCCGCGTGCGCGTCGAGATGGCTCGTATCCTTCTGGCTCTCGGCCGTGGGCGCTGGGCCCTGGATCATCTCCGAACGAGCCTCGCTCTTCAGGATCGACTGCCGACGCGTGTGCTTCTGGGCAAGGCCCTGCTCATGTCCGGCGAACTCAAGGAAGCCCGGAAGCAGCTCGAAGGTCTGATCGATCTCAATCCCAACAAGGCGGAAGTGCTCTGGTTGCTTTCGCAGGTGGCCAAGCGACAAGGAGATGTGGACGCCGCCCTCGATTACGTCAAGCAAGCCATCCGTGCCCTGAATCACAGAAGGGGGAACGATGAGAGCAAGTAACGGATTCTGTGCCCGAGCGTCTCTTCTTGCGGTTCCCCTGGCCATCTGCGGGATGGCTCTGAGCCTCCCCGCACAGGATCATGCAGGCCTCGTAGGATCCACGGCGGCCGAGTTGGAGCTCATGGACCTCGCTGGCGAGACCGTGACCGTCCCGCCAGAAAAACAGTCGGGTGGCACGCTACGGATCCTCGTGTTCTGGTCCACATGGAGCTCCGCCTGCGAGCATGAGTTCAAGATCCTGAAGGAGCGTTGGCCGGTTTGGTCCAAGCGCGGGGTCCAGATCCTGGCCATCAATGTGGAGGCGTCGTCCATCGGCGAGGAAGAACGAGAGAAAGCTCGCTCCTTCCTGGAGACGGCCAAGCTCCCCTTCTCCGTCGCCCTGGATTTAGACCTGAAGGCCTTCAAGGCCTATGGTCTCGTCGCCGTCCCCACGACCATCGTGATCGGGAATCGTGGCAAGGTCCTGATGCGTCTCTCGGGTTTCCCGGTGAAGGCTTCCGAGCAGATGCTCAAGGGCATCGATGACCGG
>JAJRTL010000315.1 GCA_024278315.1 Planctomycetota bacterium
CGGTTCTCGACCGCATACCCCTCGTCATCCTGAGCCGAACAGGACGGAAAGCCTCGTTCGCCTCCCTCCTAGAACCTGTGGAGGCCAAGGCGCCGAGCCAAGTCCTGGAGTTCGCGGCGCACGAGGACAAGGGCGCCTGGAGGGTCGTCGTGCGGACCCAGAACAAGCGCCTGGAGCTTCGATGGGATGGGGCCAACAGCCTCGAACTAGAGGGCCAAGCGGCCCCTGGAAACCGGGGCAAGAAGAGGTAGAGGCCGTGCCGGGCCCGGAGCAGGGTCCGTGGATTCGCCTGAAATCGATCCGGAGCACGACCTCCGATGAGATGGATACCTGGATCCCCTCAGGCTTGCCCACCTGCTTGCCGATAAGAACGGCTGGAATCCCAAACGAATGCGCCCACGGAGAGCTGGATCGATGACGAAGCGTTCCAAGAATCGACGGAAGACACTGGTAGTCAATCAGGAGCTACAGAAGCGGATCGTGCTCCACGTCACGCTCTATCCCCTGCTCGCGCTCTTCATCTCGGCACTGACGGTGACCGTCTTCTCGGGACGTCTCGCACAAGAGGCCGCAGCACTCAGAGCCGAGCTACCCAGCCTGGGCCTGTTCTTCGCTTCGGTCGTCGGCTTCGTGATCATCTTCGGCCTGCTCTTGATCCGGCAGGCCCTGGTCTTCTCCAACAAGGTCGCTGGCCCAACCTACCGCATCTGCAAGAACCTCTCGGAGTTCAGGGAAGGAAACCGCGACCTGCGCATCCGGCTCAGGGAAGGTGACTTCAACACCGAGATTGCCACGGAGATCAACCTGCTCCTGGATTGTTTCGCCGAGCAAGACAAGAAGATCTCCGCCTTGGATGTGGACGCGGTTCAAAGTCCGATCAAGAGTCAACGCTCCGACGAGGTCACCGCTACCAAGTGACCGCGGCGGCATCGGGCTCCATCCCGATGTTTGTGGAGGCGAGAGGCGGACATGGCTAGGCTGTGACGACCCTTTGGATCTGGGCACCTCGGCCCAGGCCCCGGGATCCCCACAGGAGCCACCAGTCACATGATCGATGCCACGCATACCCGCGCCCGGAGGCAAGCCATACTGAAGCATGTCCAAGGCATGCCTCTCCTTTTCCGCGCTGCACCAGAGGTCCTGCGCAATGGAGACGTCCACTTCAGCTATCGCCAAGACAGCAGCTTCCACTACCTGACCGGGTTCGACGAGCCCGAAGCCATTCTCCTGGCCATCCCCGAGGGCAAGACCAGTCACCGCACGCTCCTGTTCGTGCGCCCACGCGATCCAGCACGCGAGATCTGGGACGGCAAGCGTGCAGGAGCCACCGGGGCCAAGCGGCAGTATGGGGCCGACGAGGCCTGGCCCATCAGCGAGTTCTGGAAGGTCTTCGGCGACCTCAGCAAGGACTGGGATGGCCTGGCCCATGCACTCGGAATCGATCCCAAGTTCGATGCCGAACTCCTCGAGCACTTCGGTAGGCGTTTCAAGGATCGTCCCCGGCGCAACCAGGGACTCCCGGCCTTTCTCGATCCGAGACCGGCCATCCATGCGGCTCGCCTCATCAAGTCGAAGGAAGAGATCGAGCTCATGGCCGAAGCCGCCCGCATCACGGGCGAGGGACACCGCGTGGCCATGGCTCTCGCCGAGCCCGGCATGATGGAGTACGAGCTCCAGGCCGAGCTCGAAGCGGTCTTCCGCAAGAACGGGTCGCCTCGGGTGGGCTATGACTCCATCGTCGCCAGTGGCTCCAACGCCTGCACGCTGCACTACATCGAGAACAACAACAAGATCCGCAAGGGCGATCTGATCCTGATCGACGCGGGGGCCGAATACGGTCACTACTCGGCCGATGTCACGCGCACCTTCCCTGCACGCGGTAGCTTCAGCGAACCACAGAAGGCGATCTACGACATCGTGCTGCGTTGCCAAAAGCGGTGCATCAAGGCCATCAAACCCGGCTTGCCGGTCAGCAAACTCATCGAGATGTCGCAGAAAGACATCCTGAAGGGCCTGGATGGCCTGGGCCTCCTGGGACGAGGCAGCCTGGAGAGCAAGTGGAAGAAGCGCGCCTTCGCCAAGTACTACATGCATGGCCTGGGTCACTGGCTTGGCATGGACGTCCACGATTGCGGAGCTTACCAGCTGCCCGACGGCAAGCCCATCAAGCTGGCCCCAGGCATGGTCACGACAGTCGAACCAGGGATCTACATCCCGGCCAACGACAAGAGCGTCCCCAAGGAGTTCCGGGGAATCGGTGTGCGCATCGAAGACGACATCCTGGTCACGCGCAGCGGCCACCGCAACCTGACCGAGGACATCCCCAAAGAGGTCGCCGACGTGGAATCCATGACACAACTGTGACCCGTCGGGTGGGCCAACCCCCGATAGGTTCGACAACACTTGGGGAGTCGGGCTGGGGATCCCGCGGATGCTTGGGTCTGCCCTTATCGCAGTTGCGGAATCAAGTGCCAGAAACACAAGCGACTCACAATGAGCCAGGCGAGACCTCGCCGATGCGTTGACCAAGTGGCAGCACACCGTGGACCCCAACCGGCGACCACGGTCTAGGCCCTGACCTTCAGCTTGTCGAGCCAGCCGCTGATCCTCCCGAACCTTTCAAGGGTGAACATGAGAGTCAGGCTCGACACAGCCCGCCTCTGACATGCGGGGCCACGCCTCACGACACCAACCCAATTCGAGCGCCCTAACCTGGTTCTTTCGCGGCGCTTGTGGCACGCGAACAACGCTGCCGCTGTCAGGAGTCTCCTCCCGAGGTGCTGGAGATCCCAACCAGTGCGAAATGTCCGCGATTCTGCGCTTTTCGTGTTCGGTCGCATTCCCCACCGACGCTCTATACGGTGACGGCGGTTCTTTCCTGAACGACCGGTCCACTCTCTCGTCATTCCCTGTCCCTCCACACAACAGAGAGGCTTCATGTTCCATTCCAACTCATCCGGAACCGTTGTCTTCCGACTCTCACTGATCGGGGCCGTCTGCCTGTCTTTGGCGGCGTCCATTCGATCACAAGCCCCACGTGTCCCCTATAGGCAGGCCCCCATCGCGACCTCCAACCCGGCCAATGCACTGCCCGGGCCAACCAACGAACAACGCCAGGCGCCGACCACGGGAACCGTCTTGACCAAAGATGGGATCGATCCAGAGTCAGACACTCCTTCGGAGCTCCGCCATGATCCGACCCCTGGCCTGAAGGGCGACGAATGGGCACAACAGCCCATTCCCGAGTATCTCAAGGGCAATCCCTATCGACTCAGCTATATCGGCGGTGACTACACACCGCCCGCGAATGAGCGAATCGACCCTTCACTTCTCAGATACTGGAAGCTGAACAGGGGAAAGGTCAACAAGACGTATGGTTTTGTGATGTTCCAAGGGAAGATCACAGCCGCCAAGATCAAGCGCGTCGAAGCCATGGGCGTGAAGCTGGATACATTCCACACGTTCCAGTGCTACTCTGCCGTGATCCCATTCAAGACCATTCCAGCTCTCCTCGGTTCCACGGATGTGCGATGGATCGGATATGCCAAGTCAATCCAGAAGATAGATCCGGAACTAGCCCTGAAGATGGGCCAGATGACCGAACTAGAGCGCAGCACGACCAAGACACACCTCTTTGTCAATGTCTACGAGTCGGACCTGGGCTCGGCCTCCGAGTTCATCGAGCCTTGGCCCTTGATCGAGAATGGAGACCTACAAACCCCCGTCTCCCCAACGCGGTTCATGATGTCCAACGGCAAGTTCCAGAAGGCCTTGCAGGCATTCGGATCTCGCGTCTATGCCTACCACCCGGACAACAAGGTATTCCAACTCGAGGCTCCCTACGCGATCGTAGCTGAATTGGCCAAGCTGGATTGGGTACACTTCATCGAGACCATCTACCCAGTCGATCTCGATCACGACAGAAGCACGCGGCAAGTAGGTGTTGATCGCGTGCGCAGCAGCACGATGACAGACGGATCCTCGACGGTTGTCGGTCTGCTTGACACAGGTGCCTACATGGGAGCCGGCAAGCACAAGGACCTCAACAAGAGCGGAATCGGCTGGAACTTCAATGGCGGCTTGGGAAGTGTGTTCAGTGAGGCACACGGCCACGGGACACATGTCCTCGGAACCATAGGTGGCACGGGAACGGCCAATAATCGCTACAAAGGCTGCGCTCCGGCCATCGGGGGCTCCGGCACGACACGACTCTTCATCGGGAAGATCATAGGCGTTTCAACGACCGGCACCTACCCCAACAACACACTGGCAGCCTTCACCCAGTTCCACAAGAACTACAAGGACAGCGGCAACAAGGTGACGCCCTATCCCCATGTCGTCAGCAATTCCTGGGGCTACGGCAGCAGGACAGCACTGGGCTATACAGGTACTGACAACATCTCGTTAGCTGTCGACACTCAGTCCTATTTCTACAAGCAACTCTATGTCTTCTCAGCAAGCAACACAGGAGGATCCAGCACAGTCCAGTATCTCAGATCCATGCGCCGGCCGAATGTCTCGAAGAACGCTCTGACTGTAGCCAGCAACTATGACTCGCGTGGCACAGTGGGCACCAAGACTGTCGAAGCCGGATATCCAACGTTCTCATCAGGTAAGGGCCCAACGAGAGACGGACGATTCAAGCCGAACATCATGGCTCCAGGGGCTTCCATCCGTTCCTGCTTGACCAAGACGACGTCCAGCTACACCAACAAGTCGGGGACGAGTATGGCTACACCGCATGTCGCCGGGATTGCCGCCGGAGTCATGGATCACCTGTCCACTTTGAAGAGACGCCCGAGTCTTGCCAAAGCCTTCCTCGCATCACAGACGAACTCTCCCACGACAAGTCGGAGCTGGAGCAGCGCCAGCAACAGCTACTACTATCGCCAAGGCCTGGGTCAGATCGACGCCTACAAGTCCAACTGGCAAAGCAATGGAACCAAGGGTTGGGCAAATGGGTACAGATATGGCACCTTCAGCAGCACAAGCACTGGCGCGTCCTTCGACCTCACGATTCCAGCTGATGCCAAGAGCACATTCTTCGTCCTCAACTTCGATGAAAAGGCCGCAAGCCCTGGAGCTACGCGATCGACGCTTGCTGACCTTGACCTGTACATCGATGTCGCTGGCTTCTCCACGGGATTCAACACTGGCGAATACTCTTCGAAACGGGCGAACGACACTTGGGAATGGTATGGAAACGTGGCCAGCATTGCATCCGTGCGCGGGAAGAAGGTTCGCATCAAGATCTATCCGCGAGTGCGCCCCAAGCCGGGCACGTTCGTCCATTGGGCCGTTGGATATCTATTCCCACGAGGGCCCAGCTCATCGGCTGGCACAATCAGCGGCACGATCACTGCGACGTCAAGCAAGACATATCTCAAGCCCAACGAGACAACGAACGTCTATGCCTACGTGAATGTCCCATCCTGGGTCCAGACCAACTCGTTGGTTGAGATGTACAACACCGGAGGGTTCACGGTGCTCTCATTGAACCACACGTCAGTTGATAACCTCCTCAGGACCTACACCTCCACATCGCTGTTCGGAAGCGGGGACAGCCTGTTCAACTGGACCTTGGGCTACATCCCATATTTTTCGTCTAGCACGCACCGACGAGTCTATTGGAGCGTAAGGAAATCGACGAATGGGACCAGCAACATCTGTTTCAGACTTAGATCCGACAACAGGCCGGGCGCAACATCGACAACCGTTTGTAGACAACTGTGTGTTGACGGTCTGGCACCCAACACCGTCTCCGGGCTCACGAGCACAACACACCCAGCCAACGTGTGGAAGCGCTCCTCGTCATTCCTCGCCAAATGGATCAAGCCAACAGATACTGGCTGTGCAGGCATCAGTGGTTTGGCCTACAGCCTCACGTCGAGCCCTACGAGTGTTCCCACTACGCGGAACATCTTCGGCGCTGTCACGGGCAAAGCCCTTACACTCGGAAACACCAGTGGAAGCTACTTCCATATTCGAGCCGTCGACCGTTCAGGAAACCTCTCTTCGTCGACGCGCCACTTTGGGCCGATCCGTGTGGACTTGACCAAGCCAGCTCTGACGAAGGTACTCATCAATGTCGGAGCCCCCTACACGCGTTCGCTGAGCGTCAAAGTATCGATTGCAGCCAAGGACACGTACAGTGGACTCTATCGGATGCGGTTCTCTAGCAATGGTCTCACGTGGACCGCTTGGCGCACATACTCGGCAGCTGCTCAGCTATACTCTCTCAATCTCTATGGAGGCAGTACAGCCCAGGGCATCAAGCGTGTCTACGCGCAGGTCATGGATCGAGCAGGAAACCTCAGCCTATCGGGATTCGACACCATCATCTATGACTCACTTCCTCCGCTTCTCTCCTCGGTCGTCATCAACAATGGTGCCCCCTATACGCGAAGCAGCATTGTTGGCGTCCGAGCGACAGGAACCGGGGCAGTATTCATGCAGCACTCGTTCAACGGAACGACCTGGTCACCCCTGACCCGCTATACGAGCACGACCAAGAGTCTGAGTGTCGGTAGTCTCGGTGGCTCTACACGCCAAGGAACAAAGACGGCCTATGTGCGCCTCCGCGATCTCGCTGGCAACTATTCTGCCGTGAAGAGCGATCAGATCATCTATGACTCTGTGGCACCCGTCATTACCGCGGTTCGCATCAACGGCAACGCGCCCTTCACGAAGAGCACTAACGTCGTCGTGCAGGTCCTCGCTGCGGGAGCACCCGCTCGGGTCCGTTACTCCTTCAACGGAACAACTTGGTCCAGTTGGATGAGCTACACCACCGGAAACCGTTCGATGAGCGTGTCTAGCTACGGAGGCAACAGCAACCAGGGGACGAAGACCGTCTATGCCCAGGTGCTCGACGCCGCCGGAAACCTGTCGCTCAGGAGAAGTGACTCGATCACCTACGACAGCACAGCGCCAGTCGTGACGACAGTCCGTATCAACAACGGAGCAACCTACACCAGCAGCACGATCGTCACCGTCCAGGTCCTGGGTATCGGCAGTCCCAGCCAGGTGCAGTACTCCTTCAACGGATCGACCTGGTCCGCATGGATGGGGTACACCACCGGTAGTCGATCGCTCAACATGACCAACTACGGTGGTAACGCCAATACAGGCCAAAAGACGGTCTATGCACGACTCCGTGACGGGGCGCTCAACGAATCCACTGTCAAGAAGGACAGCATCGTCTACTACAAGGTGCCCACCATCGGTTCGAGCACGGGCACGACCGTTACCGTGATCCACGACAACAAGATCACGCTGAACGGCTCGGGCTTCGCCGACGTCAACCGCGCCTACGTGGGTAGCGATCTGATCACGAGCAGGAGCCCCGAAGACTGGCACAAGGGTTACTTCCGGGTCCTGAGTGACGCCAAGATGGAGGTCTATCCTCCCCAGAACCTCAAGCCCGGAACCTACACCTGCTACGTGAGGAACACGGCCTTCAGGAGCACCAACTACAGCGCCACGGTCGTCCACAGCAGGATCTCCAGGACCGGGGTTCCTCCCCTCCTCAAGAGCGGCAAGGTCCTCCACGTCTACACGCACCGTGGAGCCAGGCCCGCAACCACGCTCTCCGTCCTGACCTTCAGCGTGTCCAGCAAGCCTCTGATCCTGCCCGGACTGATCTCGCTTGGCCATGGTGGCAACGCCACGACCTTCATCGATCCGTCCTTCACCGTCCTCGCGCCAGGTCAGTTGCACAACGCCACGACCCGCACGGCACACTGGGCCTTCCCCACGCCTGTGGGCAAGATCGCAGGCCTGCTCTACTGGCAGAGCGTGATGTTCAACGCCTCCAACCCGACCGCGACGCCGATCCCGACTTCCACGACCGACGTCGTCAAGTTCTACAAGTAATCCGTGGAGGATTGCTCGCAAGGCCCGGACAGCCAAGGCTGCCCGGGCCTTGCTCCGTGTACGGCGGGTCGGGCGATACAGCGGGTCAGCCTCTGGCTGACCCGCTGTATCGCCCGACCCCAATGCAGGCATGACCACGGAGAATCTCGCCCCTTCTCCATCCGCCCCTCCACACGCCCTCCAACTCCGAGTCTCCCTGTTGGCTCAAAGGTGTCGGAGGGTGGCTCCCATGCCATCGCAGGCAACCACCAACAGGAGGCAACTCCATCCAGGGAGCCCGGACACCCAGAACAGACCCTAAGGAATTCCCCCTAGCTCATTGCTGTCTCCGGCATCGAGGGTATGATGACACCGGAATCGGGCTCGGTCAGTGCGGACAAGAAAAAGCCCTTCTCGCAGATGAGAATAGTTCGCGATTCCTCGTGAATTTCTGTTCGGTCGACAGCCCGGTCATCGCTTCTCTCTTAGGCGCAGGACTCCCCTCGGAGCCCCGTGTCCATCTCTGCTTATCCCCCTTCTCCCCAGCATATCGAGGTGCTCATGTTCCAAGCCAAGTCTCCGGGAGCCGGTCTGTACCAGATCTCTCTCGCCGGGGTCGTCTGCCTCTCCTTGGCAACGTCCCTCTGGGCGCAGGACTCCAAGTCCCAGCGCATTCCCTACCAGGTCAAGCCCATCCAGAATCCCGCCTCGTCGCAGGATTCGCTCCCCGTTCTCCCGGTTGCCCCCAAATCATCCGGCAGCATTGTCACTTCACCGGCCATCAGCAGCCACGATGGGAGCACACCGATCACGGATGACGAGCCCGACTTTGCTCCCATGGAGGAGATCAACCAGACCAATGCCGATGGCGAGATCGTGTCGACCGAGATCACGCGCAAAGGCAACCCCTACGTTCTCGACTTCGTCGGAGGCCGCTATGTCCCCGAACGTGGCATCGACCCCCAGCTCTTGCAGTTGCGCCAAGCCCGAGCCAATGGCTTCACCTATGGCTATGTGATGCTTCGCGGTCGCATGGCGGACGCACGGAAGGTCGCGACGCTCAAGCAGCTCGGCGTAGAGATCCTGGGTGTCCATACCTACCAGAGCTACATCGCCAAGATCCCCTTGGCTCAACTCCCGCAGATCGGTGCGTTGCCCTTCGTCCAATGGGTCGGCCACGCCCGGCTCGATCAGAAAATCGAGCCGAGACTCCGCAAGGAGATGCAGGGCAAGTCCGCTCAACAGCGGTTCCAGGTGGACATCAGTGTCTTCGCAAGCGACATCGGCGAAGCCACCGTCAGGGAAACGATTGGAGCCGAGAGAGTCATCGGCAAGGTTGTCAGCGGAACTCTCGAGCGCGTCATCCCCAACGGTCGCATGCAGAGAGGTTTGGAGGCCCTTGGCTTCGAGTTCGGTCACTACACCGAGATCGGGAATGTGCATATCTTCGAAGGTTCGGCGACGGCCGAACAGATCAGCAAGATCCGTGAACTCGACTTCGTCTCGTTCATCGAGGCCAAGCAGATGCATGAATCGTTCCACGATCAGACGGTATCCATGACTGGACAAGACCGTGTGCGCGGTAATTACACCGGAAGCACCATCACGCTGGGGGTCATCGACACCGGCATGAGCAACAATGCTGGAGGCGGTGTTTACAAGACACACAGGGACCTCGCAAAAGCCGCTGTTGGATGGTCCACGGTCACAGGATTGAGCGCCTGGCAAGATGGTCACGGTCACGGAACCCATGTTGCGGGAACCATGATCGGCACGGGCACCCAGGACAAGCGCTACATGGGAAATGCCCCGGGAGTTGGCGCCTCATCCACGACCAGATTCTTCGTCGGCAAGTATCTGAACAACTCCGGCAAAGGACAAGGTAGCGTATCCTCTATCTACTCCAACATGAAATCATCCTTCACCTCAGGAGGAAAGACGAGCCCTCGCCCACGCGCCATCAACAATTCCTGGGGGTCCAGCCCGCTGACCACCCAATGGACGGGCACGGAGTCAGGCGCACGTACCGTGGACAACTACGTCTACACCTACGGACAGACCTACGTATTCGCAGCTGGCAACAAGGGCGTAGGCGTTGGATCTCCTGGATCCGCCAAGAATGCGCTCACCGTTGGATCCGTCGACGACTACTGGAGCGGCAGCATCAAACCCGGCGACAAGTCGAGCTTCTCACGCGCAGGCGTCAAGGACGGTCGACGCAAACCCGAGATCATGGCACCGGGTTCCGTGATCACCTCGACGCTCACCAAGTCCACGACAGGTTACACCAAGAAATCCGGCACGAGCATGGCAGCGCCCCATGTGGCAGGATCCATCGCCTCGCTGGTGCAGCGATGGGGCGCGAATTTCAACTACCAGCCTGAAGTCATCAAGTCGATGATCGCGGCCTCCGCAGATTGGCAGGGACATCCTGGAGGGACGAGTGGCTGGTTCGGCTACGGCGGCGCGTTCGGCCTCCTCAACAACTACAGGATGATGAACCAGGATTCGCGGTATGCGCTCCACTATGGTCGCCCCACCTCGCCGTTGACGGTCAGTGGCCAGTACAAGTACTATGACTTCACCGTCCCGAGTTCGATCAAACATGCCAAGCTGGTCACGACATTCATCGAGCAGGCGGCGGGAAGCGGCGCCACCAAGGCTCGAGTCTGCGACTTGCGGGTCTACGTGGACATCTTCCCCTTCTCGGCGGGAGGCAAGTCGGGCGAATACGTGATCTCCTCGAGCTCCATCCTGAGCCTCTCCAAGACAGGCCTCTCCTTCACCAATGCCATCCGCGGCAAGAAGGTCCGGCTCAAGATCTACGCTCAGTCGATCCCCTCGGGCTTCAGGCCCCAGGTCTCCTGGACGATGTTCTACTACACGAGGCCGATCATTGCGCCGAACGCTGTTCTCAATGCCTACGCGCAAACTCCCAAGGTCAAGCCTGGCGCTCAATTCTACTGGTTTGCAACCTTGACGGCAGGATCCGGATCGCCGGACTTCTCGAATGCGCGGATCTACCCGAGTTTCTCGAGCCTCTTCCCGATCCAGTACATGTATCGGAGGACGCTGGACAAGACGTCGATCCTGCAACAGTACTTCCCCACCTCTTCCTACCCCTCCAGCCCCTACCCGTCTCTATCGAGAACGACAAGCGGCGGCATGACCGTGGGAGCAGGCAACTTCCGCTGGCTGGCCTGGCGGCTCAAAGCACCCACTTCGAGCGGAACCTATACGCTGCGCAACTATGCCGTCCTGGATAGGCTGAGCGTCAGCTCCCTGACAGACACGGGCAGCATCTGCGTCGACGGCCTGGCACCCAATACGGTGAGCGGCCTTGGCAGCACCACACACCCCCAAGGGGTCTGGAGAAGCTCCAAGGCATTCTTGGCCAGGTGGACCAAGCCTACCGACCTCGGATGCGCTGGTATCAGCGGTCTGGCCTACAGCCTGACGACGAGTCCGACTTCGGTCCCGTCGACCCAGAACATCACGGGCGCGGCCACGGGTAAGAGCCTGACCATCGGCAATACGAACGGAGTCTACTTCCATATTCGAGCGCGAGATGCCGTTGGAAACCTCTCCAAGATTACACGCCATTACGGACCCATCCGCGTAGACACCACCAAGCCAACGGTCACCAGTGTCCGGATCAACAACAACTCCACCTGGACCAGGAGCCTCAATGTCGGCGTCAGGGTCACGGCCAGTGACAGCTACAGTGGTCCCCGATGGATGCGCTTCTCCAGCAACAACTCCTCATGGACGAGCTGGCGCAGCTACACGACAGCCACCCAGGTCTACAGCCTCAACCTCTACGGGGGCAGCACGTCCCAGGGCCTCAAGCGTGTCTATGTCCAGATCCGCGACTACGCTGGGAACACGAGTTCATCCGCCTCGGACAGCATTCTGTTCGACTCGATTCCACCGCTACTCTCCTCGGTCAGCGTCAACAACGGCGCGACCTATACGAAGAGCAGCATCGTCGGCGTCCGAGCCGCAGGCCTCGGGGCAAGCCACATGCAGTACTCGTTCAACGGAACGAGCTGGTCCGGCCTCTTCAGCTACACGAGCGGAACCCGCAGCATGAGCGTCGGGAGCTACGGCGGCTCGACGAGCCAGGGAACCAAGAGGGCCTACGTGCGCTTGCGTGATCTGGCTGGCAACACCTCGGTGGTCAAGTCGGACTCGATCATCTACGACTCGGTGGCTCCGGTGATCACCTTGGTGCGGATCAACAACGGTGCGCCCTATACGAACAGCCAGACAGTCTCTGTCCAGGTCCTCGGATCGGGGTCACCGGCGCTGGTCCAGTATTCGTTCAACAACTCGACCTGGTCACCATGGATGAGCTACACGACCGGCAACCGAAGCCTCAATCTAGGTAGCTACGGAGGCAACACACTCCAAGGTCTCAAGACCGTCTACGCCAGGCTACGGGATGGAGCGACGAACGTCTCGACGACGAGGTCCGACTCGATCCGCTACGACAAGACCGCGCCAGTCGTGACGCTGGTTCGCATCAACGGCGGTGCAACCTACACAAGCAGCACGACGGTCGGCGTCCAGGTCCTCGGTTCGGGTAACCCCAGCCAGGTCCAATACTCCTTCAACGGGACCACATGGTCCAGTTGGATGAGCTACACGACCGGCAACCGCAGCCTCAGCGTTGCGAGCTACGGAGGCAACACCAACACCGGGACCAAGACGGTCTACGCCCGGCTGCGTGACGCGGCCCTGAACGTCTCCACGACCAAGACCGACACGATCATCTATCTCAAGATCCCGACGATCTCGACGTCGAGCGGGACCACCTGGTCGGTGATCCACGACAACAAGATCACGCTGAACGGCTCTGGCTTCGCTGACGTCAACCGCGCCTACGTGGGCAGCAACCTGATCACGAGCAAGAGCCCCGAGGACTGGCACAAGGGATACATGCGCATCCTGAGTGACAGCAAGATGGAGGTCTATCCGCCTCAGAACCTCAAGCCGGGCAACTACGTCTGCTACGTGCGCAACAGCGGGTTCAAGAGTGCCAACTTCGGCGGCAAGGTCGTCCTCAACACGACCTCCAAGACCGGTGTCCCGACGATCCTGAAGAGTGGCAAGGTCTTCCACGTCTACACGGCACGTGGCCCCAGGCCCTCAACAACGCTTTCGATCTTGACCTTCAGCGCGTCGAGCAAGCCTTTGGTCATACCGGGACTGATCTCTCTCGGTCATGGTGGCAACACCACGACCTTCATTGATCCGTCCTTCACGATCATTACACCAGGCCAGTTGCACAACGCCTCGACCCGCACGGCGCACTGGGCCTTCCCAACGCCAGCAGGCAAGATCGCAGGTCTACTCTACTGGCAGAGCGTGATGTTCGATGCCGCCAACCCGACGGCGACGCCAATCCCCACATCGACGACAGACGTCGTCAAGTTCTACAAGTAAGCCGGGGATGTTTGCTCGCAAGGTCCGGACAGCCAAGACTGTCCGGACCTTGCTCCGTGTACGGCGGGCCCCCCCGAGTACATGGGGGGGGGGGGGGTTATTTGGTGTGGAAGAGGCAGGTCAGAAGGGCGGCCAGCAGTGATAGGGCGCCCACGGGAACCAGGAGGATGCCGAAGGAGGGCTCGCCCTCGTAGTTGAGGACACCGCCCAGAAAGAAGCCGAGGGGGAGGAGGATGGCCCCGATTCCGAGGAAGCGCGCAGCGCGTCTGCGTGCGGGTTCTTGGGGGATCCAGGTGGGGGCGAGGGCGGCAAAGAGCAGGCAGAGGATGCCGAGGAAGTTGCCGTGCGCATGGGCAAGCGTCCAGAGTTCGCGGCGCATGGCGCTACCGAGGTAGACCGGCAGCTTGAGCGCGTGGAGGGCCTCCAGGGTCAAGCCGAGCGGGAGAAAGACCGCGAGCAGAGACCAGCCGAGCCTCAACATCCGAAGGCTGGATGGATCGCGAGATCCGGGTGAAGCAGGCGTTTCGTCACTCATGCGCTTGGGCCATGGAAGATTCTACTCACCGATGGAGATGACGTGCTTGGACTGGAGTCGTAGTAGAGCAATGACGCGCGGCAGATCCAAGAGCAGCTTCTCGTCCAGGAGCAATCCTGCTCCGGGACGATCCAGGTGTCCTTGTGCTTTATCTGAGAACTCACGTATCAGCGCGAGGCTGGCCTGCTTGCGCCGCGCCATGTCTTCGAGCAGTGTTCCTTGCGTCCAGCTGGGGTCGAATGCCATGAGAGAAGACATGAGGCCTACCGGGAACTCCTTCTCGAGCGCGATCAAACTCTTCTTCGCGTGGAAGCGCAGACTCGGATACGCATCGTTGAGCATGGCCAGGAGATGGGCGCGCAAGAAGCCCTTGGCCTTGGGCGGCAGGGCTCCGTTCTTGCGTGCAAAAGCCTTGGCGTAGACGACACGTTGCAGGGCATCCCCGGCCTGGAGGGAGGCAATGCCATCCGCAAGGTCGATGGGGGCGCGATCCCTGCGCCGCGTAGGGAGGCTGCCCTTCATGTTCCAGAGCTCGTTCCGCTGACGTGCCGCCCACACCGGGCTCTTGTCAAGATGACAGAGCGTACAAGCGTTGGGCCTCCCGGCTGCCGCGTCCCTCGCTGGATCAGGAATCTCGATCTTGTGGCTACGATGGATCTCGAGCACGCCGTAGACGATGCGTGGCATGTGGCATTCCATGCACTGCGATCCCGAGCCGGCGACCTCGTGTCTGGTGTGGACACGCAGATCCCTGCCGATCTCCTCGTGGCATTGCAGACAGGCCGCGTTGCCGCGCATGGGCTGCGTCAGATTGCCATGGACCGACCCCTTGTGCATCGTGTGGCAAGATCCGCAGTGCATGGCCCCCTTCTGGTAGCAGGCCGAAGTCGTGACACCCTGGTACTCGTAGGCCGAAAGTCTGGGCGTGCCGTCCGCCCAAAACCGCAGATCGATCCGCACACGATCGCCGGGAAGACGGGTATCGGCCTGCAGGGGGATAACGTGCGCCTCAAGCTTGTCCCCTGGACGAAAACTGGGGCCACTGTCCAGCCAGAGTGGAATGGATTCGATCGCCTTGGGCACGCGTTGCCCATGGCACTGCCCACAGATAGCGGCGGCCTCTGCCTTCTCGAGCTTCGCCGGGTTGACGATCCGCAAGTCCTGACCCGTCCCGAGGTGTGCCTGGTATCGCGCAGTCGGCGAATCCATCGCCTCGACATGCGCGCGCCCAGGGCCATGACAGGCCTCGCATGCAATCCCAAGCTCCCCCACCTTGGAATCGAAGCTCTTGTCCTCATTGCGGGGGCTCGCTGAGTAGTTCACGAAACCTGGTTTGGGTCCGGTGTTGTGACAGAAGATGCAGTTCTCGTTCCAGATGGCATCCTGACCATGCCAGTTGTCCTGATCCGGACTCAGGAAGACCTCGCTCATGTGCTTCCACCGCTTCTCCTCGATGTGCCAGAGCATGGGCAAGCGTCGGTAGACGAAGCCCCCCTTGCGCTCCACGCGTTCGAAGTACTGCTGGTATCGGTGGGACCCCACGAGCAAGGCCACCTCTGCTCGCCTTGGACCTTCGGAGCCCGCGGGAATCTCCATCCAGAACCGCTGACCATCTGTGCCAAGCCTTGCGGACTTGCCGAGGAAGAACTGGGGCCCGGCTCCAAAGTCTCCACGCACGCGCCCCGGCTCTGGCCTTTGCGTCATCGTGCTGTGGAAGGTCCGTGCCCAGCTTTCGTGTTGATCCGGGTGGCAGATCGAACACTGCATGGAGCCGACGTAGTCACTCTTGCGGTGAATGAGCGGCCGATCGGCTTCGACCGCGGAGGGGTCACGCCCCAAACCCAAGCCCAGGACGACTCCGAGGGGTGCCACGACCAGGAGGAGAGCCGCAATCTTGTTTCGATGGCTGCTGGCGTCTGTCATGCATGATCCTGATGGCGACTGCGAACGCGGGTAGATCCACGCACTACACACGGCGATCGGGAAGTCTGCAAGGCCCGGACAATGAACTCGATGCTGCACTGGCCTCCGTGCACTGACCTCCGTGTACTGGCCCTCGTGTCCTGGTTTTCGTGATCTTCCATGAAAAGGTCCCTTGCGAGTTCATCTTCTACCCCGAGGGAAGGAAGGGCACGGAGAAGTTGTCTCTGGCACTCCCGATTCGGATCTCAGCCTTCGTGGCCGGGATCAACCCGAACGACCCATGACCTCGATGCGTCTGAAGGCACCTTTCGGTCCAGGACCGCGAACCTATCGGTTCGCTCGGCATTGCTTCGATTCGACGATCCTCTTGGGTCGCCTTCATCTCGCGCAGCCGTCCTGAACTCGAAATGCGCTCGTCAAACCGCAATTACGAGCTCGGCTGCGCCGATCGCAGAATTGCTCACAACGATCTCATGAATCATCCGGGGTGAGGTTTCGTTTTCCCCTGGGTTCTTGACTCGCTTGTCCTCTTCTTGTTGGGTCAAGCCTTCCTCCCGCTGGGGTCCGGCGGGAAGCAGAGTGGATATGGGAGGCCGCATGGCACAGAACCTCTTGCAGATCGTCCTGCCTACAGGATTCGACACGGACATCCGACAGCTCGTGGAAGAGGGCACGCACCTCGGAAGTTGGGCGACCTTGAGCGAGGAGCCTCAGCCGATCCACCAGATCCTGCTGGACGGCGAGGACGTGCAAGAGGTCCTGGATCGACTCGAGAGCCGGTTCTCCACGAGTTCGGGATTCTCCGTGCTGTTGCTCCCTACGGACGCATGTCTACCGCGCCCCAAGAAGGAGGAAGAGCCGCCCGCGGAGGAAGTCCCCGAGGCCGTGGCCGAACCCAAGAAGAAGCGAACCTATCACGCCAAGGTCAGCCGCGAGGAGCTCTACACCACCGTCTCCGAAGGCGTCGAGCCCGACCGCATCTTCTTCGCGATGGTCTTCCTCTCCTCTCTCGTCGCAGCCTTCGGCCTGGTCCGCAACGATCTCGCCGTGATCATCGGCGCCATGGTCATCGCACCGCTGCTGATGCCCAACGTGGCCCTGGCGCTAGCCACGACTCTCGGAGACAAAGACCTCTGGCAACGCGCGCTCAAGGCAAACCTGCGGGGCATGGCGCTGGCATTCTGCGTGGCCGCACTCCTCGGACTGTTCCTCGATTTCGACACGAACCAAGGCGAGATCTTCAAGCGCACGGTGCCCAAGCTGCCAGATCTCCTCCTCGCCACGATCTCGGGGGTCGCCGGAACCCTGGCCCTGACCGCCGGCCTGTCCAGCACCGTGATCGGCGTCATGGTGGCAGTCGCCCTCATGCCTCCTCTCGTGAGCTTCGGCATCCTGACCGGATCAGGACATTGGAAAGAAGCCTACGGCGCCTTCCAGCTGCTCTCCGCCAACATCATCTGCGTCAACCTGGCCGGCGTGGGCACCTTCCTCTTCATGGGTGTTCGTCCCCGCACCTGGTGGGAATCGGAGAAAGCGAAACACTCCACACGCCGGGCCATGATCGTCTGGGCCATCCTTCTCCTGATCCTGGCCTCCATCCTCTGGTTCCAACCCTGATCCACGGGCACGCCGTGAGCTCGGGCCGTGCGTCCCTCGGCTCCTCCCCGATGGGCCGACATTCCCGCCCGATGCAGGCAATGGACGAATGAACAGCAAGGGACCTCTGGCTAGACTCTTGCCCCAGGTTTCCGCTGGATAGCCCCCCGACACAGGACCCAGGTCATCGACCCAAGAATGAGCTCGCCTCTCGATCCGATCGTTCCCGGAAAGACGCTCAAGGACGGCTGGGCCGCCATCGAGCTGGCCTTCGGCAGCCTGGGGCGGGCCCTGCTCGTGCTCGATGGGGATCTGCGGATCTTACGCGCCAGCAAGACCTTGAACGAGCTCGTCTGTGCTTCCGCCACCGAGAAGGCGCTCGGCCGCAAGATCACCGATCTCATCCACAGCGACTTCTTCGAGCGCGTCGATGACATCGAGGACTTCCTGGTCGAGGAGGGGCGCCAAGCCGTGATGCACTGCCTCGACGAGAGTTCGCGGCTCGTGTCGATGACCTTCGTCCCGCTTCCCCTCTCCGAGAACCAGGAGGACTTCCCGGCCCGCTACCTTCTGGTCCTCCGGCCTGCCGAGCGCGACAATCGAATCCTGCATCACGCCCTCTCCGGCTTCGGCCTGGTGGCCCGGTCGGAGGCCATCATCCGGCTGGTCAGACTGCTGTCCTCCATCCACAACTCCGACGCGACGGTGCTCATCACCGGCGAGAGCGGCGTCGGCAAGGAGATCTTCGCACGCGCCATCCATGACCACAGCAAGCGGATGGACGGGCCCTTCGTCGTCGTCAACTGCGCCGCCCTGCCTCCCGACCTGTTGGAGAGTGAGCTCTTCGGCCACATCAAAGGCAGCTTCACGGGGGCGACCGCCGATCGGATTGGCCGCTTCGAGGCTGCCGGCGAAGGCACGGTCTTCCTCGACGAGATCGGCGACATGCCCCTCCAACTCCAAGTCAAGCTGCTCCGCGTGCTCCAGGAGCGGACCTTCGAGCGCGTCGGAGAGACGCGGACCCAGCCCATGAGGGCACGGATCCTGGCGGCCACCAACGTCGACATCGGCAAGGCCGTCGCGGAGGGTCGGTTCCGCGAGGACCTCTACTACAGACTCCGGGTCATCCCCGTCCACATCCCACCCCTGCGCGAACGCCTCGAGGACATCGACGTCCTCGTGCCCTACCTACTGTCGCGTGTTGCCGCGCGCGAGAGCCGCGTTGTGCGCGCCGCACCCGACGTCATCCCAGCGCTCAAGCGCTACCCCTGGCCGGGCAACGTGCGCGAACTGGAGAACGCCCTCGAGTATGCCTTCGCCATGAGCGAGGGCACGATGCTCCAGCTGGACGCCTTCCCGCCCGAAGTCCTGGATCCGGACCAGGGCCGCAGAGAGGTGGCATCTCACAACCAGGCACGCCCGGCGGCTGCTCTCGGTGAGAGCGAAATGTCCAGGATCCTCAATGCTCTCGAGGAGAACCACTGGCGCAGAGGCCCTGCGGCCGACGCCCTGGGCATCAGTCGGACCACGCTCTGGCGCAAGATGCGCGAACTCGGGATCGACGACTAGCAGCCCGCGCGAACTCGCCATCGGCGACGAGTCCTGCCTCCTCGCCGGCGCGACGCCGCCCAACCGGACGCGACCCGGCTCGGCATGGCGCGAACCCCGAGACTCCGTTCTGTTTCATGCCTTGAAACAAGCTGCAACAGGCTGTTGCAACGCGATGTTTCAACAGCGGTCCGGCGAGGAACCGACCGACCGCTAGGGGCTCATACGGGGCTCTTCAGGTTTGGCACGCCCCTTGCCTACTGCATCACAGCTTTCCATTCCCTTGTTTCGGTGCAGATATGAAACGTCGCGAATTCTTGCAGGTAGCTGGCGGTACGGCTGCCGGCGGTGCGCTCTTCTCCGGCCTGACGACGAACTGGTGGGGCATCGATGCCGACCCCATCCCCGACCCCAAGACGGACGGCAAGATCGTCCCAAGCTTCTGCGAGCTCTGCTTCTGGAAGTGCGGCATCAACGCCCACGTCAAGGACGGCAAGGTCACCAAGATCGTCGGCAGCCCCGACCACCCCCTCTCGCGCGGTAAGCTTTGCCCGAGAGGCACCGGCGGCATGGGGCTCCTCTACGACCCCGACCGGCTCAAGAAGCCCTTGATGCGCAAAGAGGTCGATGGCAAGCAGAGCTTCCAGGAAGTTTCCTGGGACGAGGCCCTCGGCTTCATCGCCAAGAAGATGAAGAAGGTCGCCAAGGAGCACGGACCCGAATCCCTGGCTCTCTTCTCGCATGGCTTCGGCGGCAGCTGGTTCAAGAGCGTCATCAAGGCCTACGGCTCACCCAACATCGGCGCACCCTCCTGGGCGCAGTGCAAGGGTCCGCGCGACGTCGGCTTCGACCTGACGGTCGGTTCCTACCTGGGCTCGCCCGAGCCCATCGACATGCCCAACGCGCGCTGCATCACGCTCATCGGCTCGCATCTCGGTGAGAACATGCACAACACGCAGGTGCAGGACTTCGCCGAAGCCGTGGGCCGGGGCGCCGACATCATCGTCGTGGATCCCCGCTACTCGGTAGCCGCCGGCAAGGCGAAGCACTGGCTGCCGATCAAGCCCGGCACCGACACCGCGCTGCTCCTGGCGTGGATGCATGTCCTGATCAAGGAAGGCCTGTTCGACCGCGACTACATCACCAAGTACGCCATCGGTCTCGACAAGCTCACCAAGTATCTGGCCGACAAGACGCCGGAGTGGGCCTTCACCAAGACCGGGCTCGAGCCCGAGCTCATCCGCGCCTCCGCGCGCACGATGGCCGCGGCCCGCCCCGCGTCCATCATCCACCCAGGCCGTCACGCGACCTGGTACGGCAACGACGCCGACCGCATGCGCGCTGTCGCGATGCTCAACGCGCTGCTGGGTTCCTGGGGCCGACGCGGTGGCTACTACCTCAAGTCCAAGATGCCGCTGGCCAAGTACAAGCTGCACGAGAAGGTCGGCCGCAAGCCCAACCGCCCCGTCGCCGACCGGGCCAAGGGCGCGGTCTACCCCTTCGGCGGTGTCAACCTGGCGCACGGTTTCCGCGACGCGAGCTTCCCGGGCTACGCCGAGTACGACATCAAGGCCTGGATCGTCTACGGCACCAACCTCATGCAGTGCCTTCCCGATCGCAAGAAGACCGAGGAGGCCGTCCAACACCTCGACCTCATGGTCGCTATCGACGTCCTGCCTGCCGAGATCACCGGCTGGGCCGACGTGATCCTGCCCGAGTGCACCTACCTCGAGCGCCACGACGACCTCTGGGCTGCGGCCTACTCCGAGCCCTTCGTCGCGATGCGTCAACCGGTCGTCAAGCCGATGTATGACTCCAAACCAGGCTGGTGGATCGCCAAGGAACTCGCCAAGCGTCTGGACCTCGGCGGACTCTTTCCCTGGACGAACCCCGAGGAGTATCTGCGCGAGCGCGCGAGCGCTTCGGGCCTGTCCTTCGATGAGCTCAAGGCCAAGGGAGTCATCCGTGGCAAGGGCGACCCCGGAACGATCGAGGATGGCATCGAACTCAGCTTCGGCACACCCTCGGGCAAAATCGAACTCTACTCCCAGCAGATGGAAGAAGCAGGCCTGGATCCCATCCCGGTCTATCGCGCGGTTCCCGAACCGCCACCAGGGTCGTTCCGACTGCTCTTCGGACGTTCGCCGGTGCACACCTTCGGGCGCACGACCAACAACCGCATGCTCGGCGAGATCAAGGCCGAGAACGAGGTGTGGGTCAATGCCAGGGTCGCCAAGGAGCTGGGCCTTCAGCACGGCAGCCGGGTCATGGTCGAGAACCAGGACGGCAAGAAGGCCGGACCGATCAAGGTCAAGGTCACCCAGCGCATCCGTCACGACTGCGTCTACATGATCCACGGCTTCGGCCACGACAACAAGAAGCTGCGCTTCGCCTATGGCAAGGGAGCCAGTGATTCGGATCTCGTCAGCAAGGTGGCCATCGATCCCGCGGTCGGGTCGACCGGCATGAACGTCAACTTCGTGACCCTCGAGGAGGTGATGTCATGAGCGCCATCCGCTACGCCATGGTCGTCGACACCCGCCGTTGCGTCGGCTGCAACGCCTGCGTGCTCGCCTGCAAGTCCGAGAACGACGTGCCCGAGGGTTACTGCCGAGATTGGATCGTCGAAGAGGTGCGGGGCAGCTTCCCCAACCTCACCGCAGAGATCCGCTCCGAGCGCTGCAACCACTGCTCCAACGCACCCTGCGTGACCAACTGCCCCACCGGCGCGAGCCACATCGCCGACGGCGGCATCGTCCTCGTCAACGACGAAAAGTGCACCGGCTGTAAGGCCTGCATGGCCGCCTGCCCCTACGACGCGCGCTACGTGCATCCCGAGGGCTATGTCGACAAGTGCACCTTCTGCATCCACAGGGTCAAGGACGGCAAGGATCCGGCATGCGTATCGATCTGCCCGACCAGCACGCTTCACTTCGGCGATCTCAACGACTCGCAGTCTGACGTGAGCCAACTCCTGCAGTCCCGCAAGTCCAAGGTCAAGGGACCCGAGACCGGCTGTGACCCCAACCTCTTCTTCCTGACTTGATTCATAGGAACCCATCATGTTGCCAATTCAAGCACAAGCCGTTCCCGTCGAGATCACGACCGTCAGGAACAACCTCCACGTCGATCCCACGCTCCACATCTGGGCGTCGGAGATCCCGATCTATCTGTTCCTGGGCGGCCTTGCCGGAGGACTCTTGATCCTCTCCGCCGTCCTCGCCTTCATGGCACGTCGCGACGGCAAACCTCTGCCAGCGGTCGTCACCTGGATGCCCTTCACGGCCTTGGCCTTCCTGAGCCTCGGCATGCTGTTCCTCTTTCTGGATCTTTCCCACAAGCTCTACGTCTGGCGTTTCTATCTGAGTTTCGAGCTGACCTCGCCGATGTCCTGGGGATCCTGGATCCTCATGCTCGTGTATACGATCGGCATCCTGCTCGGCCTGAACCTCATCAGTGAGCATGCGCGCAGTCGCATCGTGAGCTTCTGTCCCCTCGCGCGGAACGGAAAGCCCAGCCCACTGTGCTAGCTCTCCGAAAAGGCCAGGAACATGGGCGCAGGTCTCTGGGGCATGGGAATCGGCGTGGGCATCTCACTCGCGGTCTACACCGGTATCCTGCTCGGCGCCAACGGCAGCCGTGTCGTCTGGAACAGCGCACTGCTAGGTCCGCTCTTCCTCGTCTCCGGACTCTCCGGCGCGGCGGCCTTCCTGCTGCTCTTCCGCTCGAGCGCCGAGGACGAGAAGCGCCTCCTGCGCTTCGACGTCGCTGCGATCCTGGCCGAACTCGTCTTGCTGGCCCTGCTGCTCATCGGCTATGGCAGCTCGGGTCTCGGCGGCAAGTTCGCAGCGGCACAGTTCCTCGGCGGACCTTGGAGTGCTCCTTTCTGGGGACTCATCATCGTCGGTGGCCTGCTGGTCCCGCTCGTCCTGGAGTCTTCCGAACTCAAAGGCAAGGTGCACGCCAGCAAGATCGTGCCGGTCCTGGTCCTGATCGGCGGCTTCGCCCTGCGCTACGTGATGGTCTATGCGGGACAACCCACCTCGATCGTTCAGATCGCAGGCTTCTAGGAGATACGAACCATGAAACGCAAAGCATTCTGGAATCCCTACCTGGGCGGCGTGGCTCTCGGCCTCGTGCTGCTCACCACCTTTCTCATCATGGGCTACGGCCTGGGTTCGTCAGGCGCGGCAGCGCGGCTCGGCTACACCGTCACCTACGCCGTGGCTCCCGGCCTCGTCGATCAGAGCGACTATCTCTCGCACTACGTTGGCCACGGCATCAACCCCTTGGACAACTGGCTGGTCTTCCTGGTCATCGGTGTCTTCCTGGGCGGCTTGTTGAGCGCCGTCATGGCCGGTCGCAACGACAAGGCCATCCTCAAGGGTGAGAACAGCACCTATTCCAACAAGAAGCGTCTCCTCTTCGCCCTCATGGGCGGAGTCCTCATGGGGATCGCAGCGCGCTTCGGTCGCGGCTGCACCTCGGGCCAGGCCCTCTCGGGCGGCGCCCTTCTCTCCGTCGGTAGCTGGGCCTTCATGATGGCCCTCTTCGCCGGCGGCTATCTCATGGCTCCCTTCGTGAAGAGGCAGTGGCAATGAACTTCCCGCTCTACCAACTCGACGCCTTCGGCCAGCCCGCCGCCAAGATCCTCGCCATCGTGCTGGGCATCCTCTTCGGCGTAGCGCTGGAGCGCAATGGCTTCGGCCGTTCGCCGATCCTCGCCGCGCAGTTCTACGGTCGCGACAACCGCGTCCTGAAGGTCATGTTCTCGGCCATCGTCACAGCCCTGGTCGGCCTGAGCCTCTTC
>JAJRTL010000316.1 GCA_024278315.1 Planctomycetota bacterium
CGAGTTCAGGACGGCTGCGCGAGATATGAGGCGACCCAAGAGGGTCGTCGAATCGAAGCAATGCCGAGCGAACCGATAGGTTCGCGGTCCTGGACCGAAAGACGCCGTCAGACGCATCGAGGTCATGAATCGTTCGGGCTAGAATCTGACTCTCGCGTCCCTTCTTCACGAATCTCCTCCGCGAAGCCTACTGAGCCCCTGATCTTCCATGAACCCGACGCACTCCCCCCGGCCCCTCTCTCTCCTCCTCATTCTCGGCCTTCTTCCCCTGCTGGGCGCTTGCGAACCGAGCCCCAAGGTCTGGATCGAAAAGAGTCATGAGTTCCTGATTCCCTCCAAGAGCATCCAGTCCGTCCAGGTGAGGACGCACAACGGGGCCATCCGCAGCGAAGGCATGGCGAAGCTCGAAACGACCAAGGTCATCGCGAAGATCCGCGCCGGGGGACAGACGCAGGACGACGCCAAGGCCTGCCTGGCTGCCATTCAGCTCAAGGTGGAAGAGAAGGATGGCATCCTGCACGCAGGTTATGACTTCGACAGGCGATCAGGTTGGCAGGCCCAGGTCTCCTTCCAGATCCAGCAGGCGGCCACGACTCCTCTCGACGCGCAGACGCACAACGGGGCGATCGCCGCAATCGGCCTGCGAGCCCAGATCGTCGGCGAGACGCACAACGGCGCGGTCTCCGCAAAGGCATGCCAGGGCGAATGGAAGCTGACCACCCACAACGGCTCCATCACGGTCCAAGGGAAATCAGCGAGTCTCACCCTCCTCACACACAATGGATCCATCTCGGCCACACTGGAACAGAAGGGGCCCATCGCAGGCAGCCTCACGACCCACAATGGCAATGTCTCGGTCGCAGTCGCCAAGGGCAGTTCCTTCCGCATCCGCTGCCGGACCAGCAACGGACGGATCCAGAACCACCTGGCCCTGACCGAGGTCCAGCAAGAGAAGAAGACCCTGCGAGGCCAACTGGGAACGGGGACAACCGAGCTGACCCTCGACACGCACAATGGGAGCATCCGCTTGAGCCCCCAGGAGTAGAAGTAGCGCCGCTCGTGCTCGAGCGGCAGGATGGGGACTCGCGGCACCATCCGGCACTCGAGACTTTGCAGACATGAGCCATCTCCCCGACTTCGCCTCTCTCCGTTTCCGCGACCCGGGCACGGACTTCAGCTTGGATCTCTCGCGCATGGGCTTCACTCGTGCCCGTCTGGATGGATTGGAAGCCGACTTTGCTCCGGTCTTCGCCTCCATGCGCGAGCTCGAAGCTGGTGCCCTGGCCAACCCGAGCGAGCAGCGCCGCGTGGGCCACTACTGGTTGCGCGCGCCCAAGCTGACTCCCGATCCCGAGCTGCGCAAGGAGATCAAGGTAGCCTTGGACGAGGTCCTGGACTTCGCGACGCAGGTCCGCCAGGGTCGCATCGTCTCCGAAAGCGGTGCGCCCTTCCGGCGCATGCTGCTGATCGGCATCGGCGGCAGTGCCCTGGGCCCCCAGCTGCTGGCCAGCGCCTTGCCTGCAGGCAAGGGTGCCCTCCACGCCCACTTCTTCGACAACACCGATCCCGAGGGCATGACCGATGTGCTGAACAGGATCGGGACGGACCTGCCCCAGACCCTCATCCTCGTGATCTCCAAATCCGGCGGCACCAAGGAGACGCGCAACGGCATGCTAGAGGCGCGCGATGCCCTGGAAGCGCGAGGGCTCGACTTCGCCAAGCAGGCCGTGGCCGTGACCGGCGTGGGAAGCGCGCTCTTCGACCTTGCGCAGCAGGAGCACTGGCTGGCGACACTGCCGATGTGGGACTGGGTCGGCGGTCGCACGAGCTTGTTCTCGGCCGTGGGCATGCTGCCCGCAGCTCTTCAAGGCCATGAGGTAGCCGCACTGCAGGCGGGCGCAGCCGCCATGGATCGGCACACGCGCGAGGAACGTCTCAGCGGCAACCTCGCGGCTCTGCTGGCGGCCGCTTGGAACCTCGCCACCGATGGCGCAGGCCACAAGGACATGGTCGTCCTGCCCTACCGCGATCGGCTGGAACTCTTCAGCCGCTACCTCCAGCAGCTGGTCATGGAGAGCCTCGGCAAGGAGCGCGACCTCGACGGCAATCTCGTCTACCAGGGGCTTACGGTCTACGGCAACAAGGGCTCCACCGACCAGCATGCCTACGTCCAGCAGCTGCGAGAAGGTGTGCCCAACTTCTTCGTCACCTTCCTGCGCGTCCTCGAAGACGGTCACGCCTCCGACCTCCTGGTCGAAGGCGTCCACGGCTCCGCGGACTTCCTGCATGGCTTCCTCCTCGGCACGCGCGCCGCCCTGAGTGAGAAGGGGCGCCCCAACCTCACCCTGACCCTGCCCCGCCTCGAAGCCTTCGAACTCGGCGCACTCATCGCCCTCTTCGAGCGTGCCGTGGGCTTCTATGCCACGCTGGTCCACATCAACGCCTACGACCAACCGGGCGTCGAGGCCGGCAAACTCGCCGCCGACGAGGTGCTCTGCCTGCGCGAACAGATCCTCGGGACACTGTACGGGACGCCCGTCGATTTTTCAGGAATGATGTCCAGATTGGGGAAGACAGCAGATCCCGAAACAACCCTCTTGCTCCTCGAACACCTGGCTGCCAATGGCAGCCGAACCGGGGTCGAGTTCCGGGACGGCTGCTGGGCGAAGCGCTAACGAGGCTGCGCCTCAGACCAACGAGGCGTGGGGGCAGGATCCGGAGCTGTTCCTCACAGACGCAGAGAGCACGGAGAGACAACAAGACGATGTCTGTGATCCTCTGTGCTCTCCGTGAGGTCCCTCTTGATCACCTGGTCTCCTCATTCCCCCTGCGTCTTGCGGAGGTGAGCCCCCCTTCTTGCCTCATCTGTCCACTTCTTGTCAGTAGGGAGGGCTCTCAACGTAAGGTCTGGACGGCTTTTCTGAGGGCGTCCAGATCTCGCTCCAGCAACTTACGCTCTCCACCCGCCTCAGCGAGATAGATGTGCTTGCCAACGGGGAAGACCACCAACAGGTAGTAGTATTCGCGTCCCTTGCTGTTCGTCGAGAAGAGCAGCTCCTGCCCCTTCCATCCACCTTGGGTCTCGGCCTGTTGCTGGGAAACCAGGGTGTAGCCCTTGGCTTGGATCATCTGATTCTGGATGGCCTTGGACCAAAACTCGAGACCGCCCTTCTCCGGATTGGGGACTTTCCGGGCCGTCAGGCGACAGTCGTCCGAAGATACCGCCTGGTACTCGTAGGGCCAGACCGCCGTCTCCAGCTTGAGGTAGCTCTGCGGAGCATCCATGTGGAGAGCACAGCCCGTAGCAAGGCAGAGCGAGAGCAGGATCAGGAATCGCGGGATCAGAGCCATGCGTGCTCGTCTGTGCATCGGAGTCCTCATGACTAGCGGGCATTCAAGAGCGTCTGGATGCCCAGGCTCTGGAGCCAACGAAAGGGGAGGTTGAAGTCACGTGAGACGTATTCGCTCTGCACCAGGAACCTCAGTCGGATCGTCGACCACGCGACCTGCTCCTGGAGGAAGCGGATCTTGCCTTCGAGCCGCTCGATCTCCTCGGTGACCCGATCGATCTCCTTCTTGACGGCGAGGAGATCCTGAAGCGATCCACCCTTGGCGTAGAGTTCCTCCAACTGGCCCAGGAACTTCTTGCGTACCTGCAAGCGAATGCCCAGGTCCATGTATTCCTCGGTGACATCCTTGGACTTGATGGAGTGGTCCAGAATCTGGCCAATGTCCGTGATCTTTTCCGTCGTAGCCCAGAACTTGTCGGCTGGTACACGGAAACTGAACTTCCCGCTGCCTTCTTCCTGCACCCAGCCCCCCATCTCCTGCACCAGGGCCTTGGCCCGGGCCAAAGCCACCGTGAGATTGCTGGTCCGTAGGGAATACTCGGCCTTGTAGACGACCTTGCGATCCTTGGAGATCGAGGTCGACCCGGCATCCGTGGAGCCAGGGCCCTTCGGGGAGCGATCACTCTCACTGGCCGCGGAGCGGGCCCGACCCCTGGTATCGACCACGATGCCTGACGCGTAGGTCCCCTCCTGATTCGCCTGATTCGCAAAGTCGGAGGCTTCCACACCCATGTAGGAGCTGCATGCGGCAAACACCCAGACCCAGACAAGGGCCAGGGCGGATCGCGAGAGTCGCTTCACCTCAGCACTCCTTGGGAGACTCGGCGTTCTCCCAGAGAGCGAAGACGGCACCGTTCGGATCCGAGAGAACGGAGAAACGTCCCACATTGGGGATGTCCGTGGGCGGTTGGAGCTGGTTCCCGCCCAGTTCCAATCCACGCCTGTTCCACTCGTCGACCTTGGGCACCAGGAAGTAGCTACACCAGGCCGTCGGGATCCCCTCCATCGGCACCTGCATGATGCCGCCCAGGCCGGTCTCGCCCGCCTTCTGGATGTAGTAGGTCCCCATCTCACCCATGGGCATCTCGTCCTCGTTCCAGCCGTGCATCTCGCGATAGAAGCTGCGTGCGGCATCGACATCGGTCGTGACGAGCTCGTTCCAGCAGACCATCCCGGTCTTCATCTGGTCCCAGCTGCGTGGCTCCTTGGGCTCCAGCGAAGCCCAGGCCGACCAGACACCACCGGTGGGATCCTGCAGGACGGAGAAGCTGCCGAAACCCGGGATCTCCGTGGGCTCCTTCACGACCGCGCCCCCCAGCTCCTTGCAGCGGGCAGCAGCCTTGCCGGCATCCTCGACCTCGATGTAGCACATCCAATGCGACGGGATCCCCGCCGTCTCCTCGCTGGTGGACAGATCCACGAGCCCTCCGAACGGTTCCCCCTCGGCAAGAAGCATCGAATACGGAGTGGGCCCCATGTCCATTTGCTCGAACCCGAGCCCGAACAGCTCGGAATAGAAGGACTTGGAACGATCCACGTCCTGGGTCATGAGGTCATACCAGACGAAGTGTCCGAGAGAGGGATTGCTAGCCATGGTTCGTCTCCAGAAGAACGGTGGTCGGTGAATCGCAGGAATGAGATGGAGAGGACCTCCGCAATCTACCCCCCCGCTCGCAGATGGCCAGTCCCTCTGAACCCTACTTGCGTGCGCCGCTCTGATTGAGGGCCCAATCGTAGGTCCGATAATGGATCCCGGGTTCCCGTCCTTCGGCAAGCGCCTTGCGTAGTGCTGGAGACCACTGCGCGGCAAAGGCCTGGATCGAGGGTTTCTTCTGGAGGAAGTCTCCGCGATACCAGAGATAGAGCCGGGTGACATGGAGCTGATCGGCAGCGAACGTGAACCAATAGGGATCGCGATGCATACGCCTGGCCTGATCCTCGAGCTGGGCTTCGATGCGGGAGCCGACGTAGGCTTCGTTACGCAGCGGTGGGCAACCCAGGCTGGCGCAGTTGACGGCGAAGTGGATGCGCGGATCGGCGAAGCGCTTGCGCAGATACTCGTGCTCGATCTGCGTCAGGGAGAGCTTCTGGCCGAGCAGACTCCAGCGTCGGGCATCCCATCGACGGGCAGCGGGAATGTCCTGGATGGACTCGAGAGGGAGGTTCTCGAGAATCAGCAGCAGCGTCGCGGCATTGTAGGCGTTGATGAGGAAGGCCAGCTTTTCGTCCCTGGAGAGCGGATCGAATTCTGCCTTGGCCAGTTGCCCGAGATAGGACACGAGTTCGCTCTGACGCGGAGCCGCCTGCTCGTAGCGCACGAGACCCTGTGCGTCGACGATGTCCTTCAGGAG
>JAJRTL010000317.1 GCA_024278315.1 Planctomycetota bacterium
ATCGTAGCCTCGCGAACCTCGAGAGTCCGGTTCGGCATAGAAGTCATTGCGTCGCCCCTGCACGAGGTACCAACCTTGCCCCTCTTCGCCATGCTCGAACCAGGTAGCGGAATCCGCCACGATTCGACTGCGAATGTGTCGGTTCTCATCCTGCAGATAGAGCCGCAACCCCTCGATCTCGTTCTTGGTCGATCGGAACTCATCCAAGATGAGGCTGTTGGAACCAGGGAGCTCGACGATGATGTCGTTCTCGACTCGATCGACCTTTCTCTCATTGAAGGCATCCCACAGGTCATCCTTGACCGTCAGGAGGTCGGGAAGGACGTATTCACGAACCGTCACCATGAGACCTGCAGAAAACAGCGCCATGACGAAGACAGGCAGGAGAATCCGGGAGAGGCTCCGACCACAGAACAGCATCGGGCCGATCTCGTTGGAGCCCATGAGACGCGTCACCGCAAACATCGCTGCGGTCACCGTGATGAAGGGTCCCACGAGCATGAAGATGAACGGGGCGAGATAGAGATAGAACTCGAAGACCGTGTGATAGCCGAAGCCCAGCTCAGGATGCTTCACCTGGATCTCGTGCAGGTGCTTGAGGATGGAGTCCAGCCGGAGCAGGAGATCGAAGACGATCGTGAGCCCCATGATGAAGAAGAAGCAGATGATGAAGGACCCGATGCAGGTCCTTGCCACATAGGCGTCCATTCTGGCGAAACCAGGGATCTTCATCTTCGGAATGCCAGATGCATGAGGAACTGCGACAGAAGGAAGAGCCCGATGAGTGGGATCAGAGCAGGCCAGGATTGTTCGAGGGATGTGGCCAGCGCCTTGTTCACGACGATCAGGAGGAAGTAGTAGAAGGCCAGTGGGATCAACGAGAAGGCTACCGCAGCCCCCTTGCCTGCTCTGCGCATGATCAATCCGATGGGGAAGGCCACGATCGCGAAGCAGAGTCCAGCAAGGCCGCGACTCGTCCTGTCCCAGATCAACCAAGAAGCCAACTCCGGCCGCCATGCTGCGCCTCGGACATCCTCGGCGACCAACTGCGCCGTATTCACGTCCTTCTCCCCTTCTTCCCTCTGGTTCCTCCCCATGATCTGTCTGAGGTTCAGGCTGATCGAGATCTGCCCCTCGCGAACCGCTTCACCAGGAACGACCTGTCCATCGCCCTTCCGCTCATAGAAGAACAGCTGGCAATCATTGAGGGTGAAGCTCAGCTCATCTCCCGACGGATCCCTCCCCAGTTCCGCAGTCGTGGCGAAGCCCTCCACGAACAGACCATTCTGCTCGGGCCGTTTGAAGACCACATCCTCGTACAGCCGTCCCTTCTGGCGCTTCCATCGCATGCTCGTCCCAGCGATCTCCCAGGAGTTCGTCGTCGAACGATTGCTCATGATGAACTGTTCGATCGCATTCCTGACAGCACGGTACTTGTTGAAGTGCACCGTGGGGATGAGGTTGTGCACGAGATAGCTGTTGCCAGCCGAGACCAGGGCCCCCACGAACAACACGGAACCCATGAGCCTCAGTGGAGAGAGCCCTGCCATGCGCAGTGCCGTGATCTCGTTGTCCGCAGCCGCCCGGCTGAAGGTGAAGACCGTGGCGATGAGCAGGGAGATGTTGAGTAGATGCGGGATCGCATCGATGGCGAAGAGCAGCGTGATATACAGGGCGATGAGGATGCTCTGCCCAGGCGCCTGCGAGATCCCCCGGGCGACCAGGGAGAGCAGCACGATGCCGAAGAGCATGACGAAGGTCATGCCCAGATTGGTCAACAGCTCTCTGCCGAAGTATTTGTGGAAGCGCCACACGCCAGGTTCGTCTCATCCTCTCCTGCCCCTGCACATGCAGGGAGAGCTGCACAAGTTAGGGAATCTGTGCCCCTTACGGAAGCATGGGACAGTACCCTCGATAAGAATGGCGACAAGGTTTTCCATTCCCGTCGGATCACAGGTCCTCGACCCCCTCCTCCCCTGGATAGCAGATTGGCTGGAGGGCCGCGAATCCACGGCACCCGCTTGCGAAGTGGAAATCCTCAAGCACTCCGCTCTCAGGCTGGTCCTGCGGCTGCCACACCCCGATCGCGGGAGAATCATCCTCAAGCTCTACCGACGAAAAGGCATGCTCGAGGCTCTGCGTTCCCTGTGGCTACGCAGTCGAAGCCTTGTCGAGCAGCGTGTCCTGGATCTGGCCAAAGCGCGTGCGATTCCCTGCCCGACTGCTCTCGACGCTGGCCACAGCGGTGGCCTTCTGCCACGCCTCGGGTGGCTCATCCTGGAGGATCTTGGCGAAGGCCAGGACCTGGACCGGATCCACAGGACGCAAGGGCTGTCCGATGCGGACCTCGAGGCCTGCGCCGCCCTACTCAGTCAGGCCTTGCAGAAGGGTCTGCGCCACCGCGATCTCCACCTGGGCAATTTCTTTCGCAAGCCAGACGGCAGGTTGTTTCTGCTGGATCTGCACAGTGCTTCCTTCACGAACCATCCGACCTCGAGGGCACAGTCCACATCGTCGTTCCGGCCTCTGTATCTCTCCTTCGTCTGGCCCGAGCAGCGTTACCAGCGGCGCATCCTCTTTCCACTTCTCGGCCTGCCTGCGGATCCACCACAGCTGCCATCCTGGCGCATCCAGTGGCTCACGCGCCGACTGGCGCGCTGCCTGCGCGACTCAGGGTCCTTCTACTGGCGAGACTCGATCGGACAGGGACGGGCCACGAGCTTCACGCCTACCGAGATTCTCGAAGCCACGGAGTCGGCTCGCGTGATCAAAGAGGGTCGGCGAGGTTCTGTGCGTCAGAGCCCGCTTGGCATCCACAAGGTCCGCAGATCGGGGCACTCCCTCCAACTCTGGCTGGCCTCGGAGGCGCTGTCCCTCAGGGGAATCCCCCACCCCCGCGCCTTGGCTTGGATGCCCTTGTCCTCAGGCAGAGGCGTCATCCTCTGCCAGGACCTCGGGACCTCGAGGCACCTGGATGCGGCCAGCGATGAAGAGACAGCCGCCCTGGCCCTTGACCTGGGGAGAAGCTTCGGCCGCATGCATGGAACGGGCTGGCGCTTCCGGGATGCCCGGGGGGACAACTTCCTCCTGTCGGATGGACGCGTCCATTTCGTGGATCTCGATGGCTGCTCCCCTCTTCCAGGTCTGCGAGGACCCGGGGCCTGTGCCGCAGACCTCGGCCGCTTGCTGGCATGGCTGCAACACCAGTCTCCCGAGCGTCTCCGCGGGCAGGCACTGGGATTGGGGAGGATCTTCCTGCGGAGCTACCTCCGGGAACGAAGAGCTTTGGATGGCGAGCCGGGATCTCTGCATTCCTTCTGCCGGCAAATCGCGCTAAGGTCCCAAGCATGGCGGAAGAGCCACCATTGAATCGGGAGAAGCCCCCCTGGAGCAAGCGCCTGCGGCGCCGGTGGAAGCGGTTGCGCCGCAAGGCTCTGGGGCTTTTCGTACGCGCCCTGATCTGGACGCTGTCGTTGATTCCCTTCTCCTGGAGTCGCCGCATCCTGCCCTCGATCACGGGTGTCCTGGCCCGTCCGCTGCTCTCCAAACAAATCCTGAAGAATCTCGATCTCGCATACGGGGAACAGATGAGCAGGGCGGAGAAGAAGTCCATCGTCCGAAAGATCTGTCGCAATCTGGGCTATTCCACAGCCGAGACCCTCGCTCTGTTCCGCGGCCGTCTTCCGCGAAACAGCCTCGAAGGCGGGGCTTCCGTTGCGGCAGTCAAAGCGATCCTGGATGAGGGCAAAGGGCTGATTCTCGTCACCGCCCATATGGGCAACTGGGAAGCCCTCGGCTTCCACTCGGCTCAGGAATTCTCGGATCGAGCAGGTGCTGCGATCGCCAAGCGCAACTCCAATCCCGAGTTCCAGAAGATTGCAGAACGTACGCGAGCCAAGACAGGGATGGAGACCTTCTATCAGGATGACTCTCCGCGCGCGGCACTGAAGCATCTCAAGGCAGGAGGGTTCCTCGCCGTGGTACCCGACCAGGACATGCGGGCCCTCGCAGGTATGTTCCTGCCCTTCTTCGGGAGAGACGCCTACACGCCCACGGGACCTGCCACCCTCTGCCTCGTCTCGGGCAGCCCCATACTCGTCACGACTTCTTTCCGTGATGATTCAGGAAAGTTGCATGCCGAATCGTTTCCTGTGATTCGACCGGAGAGAGGGGCACCCAGACATGAGGAGGTCGAACGACTCACACGAGCCTGGTCCGAGCACGTCGAGCAGAGCATACGCGCCCACCCCTCGGACTGGATGTGGTTCCATCAACGTTGGCGAACGACGCCGGAATCCCTGAAGGCACGGAAGGAGCGCCTCCAGAAGGAGTTCCATGAGCGCCGCGAGGCCCCGCATTCGTGAAGCTTGGACTCCCAAGAGCCCTGAACTTCCTTCTCGTAGCACTGCTCTGCCTGTTCCTCGGAGCGGCCTTCCAGGGCCTCCTCGAGAAGCGCATGGCGCTCGCTTCGCCTCTCAAGGACATCCTCGGACTGAGCCTGTCGCTGGGCATGTTCCTCATCGCAGCACGAGGCCTCCGTCTGTTCAAGACGACCTCGAACCCTCACGAGGACGGAACCAGGCGTTGGATGGCCGCCTTGGTCCTCTACTCGATCCTGATGAAGATCCTCTACCTGGATCTCCCCGACCTGGTTCCTGAAGAGGCCTACTACTGGGTCTACTCCCAGCACGCGGCCCTCGCCTACCTGGATCATCCACCTCTCGTGGCTTGGGGAATCCTCATGGGAACCACCCTCTTCGGGCATTCGGAGTTCGGAGTACGCATCTTCACGCTCCTCTGCTGGTTCCTGACCCTCGCCTTCCTGTCGGGCCTGTCGAACAACGTCTACGGCCCCAGAACGAGGCTCCCCGTCCTGCTGCTTGGCTGCTTCCTCCCCTACACCTTTCTCTTCGGGTTCTTCGCAACACCGGATGCACCTCTCATGGCGTCCTGGGCAGGCGTGCTCTACTTCCTCGAACGCGCCCTCCTCGGCAACCGGGCCTCCGCCTGGTGGGGAATCGGGGTCTGTGCCGGATTTGGCATGCTCTCCAAGTACAGCCTGGGACTGCTCGGACCTTCGACGCTGCTCATCCTCCTGCTGGACAAACAGAATCGGCACTGGCTACGAAGACCAGGGCCCTATCTCGCCGCCCTGCTCGCCCTCTTGATCTTCACTCCGGTCCTCTACTGGAACCAACAACACGATTGGGCGAGCTTCGGCTTCCAGAGTTCCAGGCGCTACAGCGAACGTGCGGAGTTCAAGACTCCCGAGCTTCTCATCTTCGTCGTCGGACTGTTGACCCCTCTTGGGATCGCAGCGGTACTCCACATGACGCGTGGATGGGACGACTGGACTTGCCGGGACGAAACGGACCCGCGATTGCCAGTTCGTCGCAAGATCCTCTTCTTGACCGCAACTGCCATCCCCCTGAGTGTCTTCCTGGTCTTCAGCGCTACGCACCTAACCAAGTTCAGTTGGACAGGCCCGATCTGGTTGGCGCTGCTGCCCGTCATCGCTGCCCAGTGGAACCGGATTCCAGACGAGGGGCTCTTAGGGATGGGCTGGTTGCGTCCGCGCCTTTGGCTCCCCTTGATATCCTTCCTGGCGATCATGTATTCGGGTAGCTTCCGATACATGAGTGTGGGGCTGCCCCTCATCCCCTATCCCCAGAAATCGGTCCGCCCCATGGCCTGGGAGGAACTCGGACTACGTCTCGACCAACTTCTCGATGCCCTCCAGCAGAAGGAAGGGCAGGAACCGATGTTGATCGGGCTGGATCGACACTTCATCGCGAGTGAGGCCAGCTTCTACCGTGCGGATACCGAAAAGGCCCTCAGGACGACAAGGACAGAGCACGTCTATGGTGGCAATGGGACGATGTATGAGTATTGGTTTCCCGATAGGCCTCGAAGGGGCAGCCTGATGCTGTTGGTCGGATTCCATCTGGACATGATGGAGGACGAGCGCATCGGTCGTCACTTCGAACAAGTCGGCCCTGTCCATGAGGACCAGATCTACAAGCGAGGCAAGCCAGCGGGCCGGTTCTTCTACCGGATCGGGAGAAGATACCTTCCCGATGGGAGTGGCGGCCGCTGATCGAACTCTGACTCCTGGCAGCAGGGATGAGCCTGTCAACGCCCGCCGCCGGCACTCCCGAAGTTCTGCGTGTAGTACCGCCCCACAACACCAATGCCCATATCGCGGTGATGGGCATTGAGGAGGTTACGGTGGTGACCCGAGCTGTGGATCCAGGCGACATGTGCCCCCTGCGGACTGCCGTTGATGGCGATGTTCTCACCACCGCCACCGGGGTACTTGGCCAAACGCATGCGGTCACCTGGACTGCGTCGCCCCGGTGTCGGCGACGTGTGTGAGAAGTACCCAAGACGGTTCATCTCCTCGCTGTGGCCGCTGGCAGCCTCCATCAAGCGTAGATCACAGCGCAGCGGTCGATGCCCGAACATGCGCCGGTAGGCGTTCGTGATGCGGATCTGATCGGCCTGCTCACGGCTGATCTCTCCCTTGGGGATCCTCTCCGCGAAGAGCTTCTCGTTGGCAGCCAGGATCTCGTCGCCTCGGTCCAGGAACTTACGATCCTTTTCGTTCTCTGCGAAGTTGCGGATATCCATGGCGCCAGCCTTGGCCGAGAGCAGGGTCAGCTTGGCGTCCATCTCGCTCTGAAATCGACCCAGATCATTCAGCTTCTTGGTCAGCCAACGATAGTGGTCGATGTCCTTCTGCACCTTGCCAGGCAGCGTGATGCTGACCTGCTTCCCATCCCAGATCTCGCGTACGGCAGCAACCCTGGCGTCGACCTCTTTCTGCACCTCTCGGTATTCAGCAGCCTTCTCACCCGAGACTGCGGGTGGACGATACGGATAGAAGTATTTCACGGCATCGAAGATGAGCTCCTTGGCAAAGGCGCGACGCTTGTCCAGCTCGACTCGAAGAGCCGCGAGCTTCTCGTAGGAACCCTTGAACGATGCCTTGGAGAGACGATCGAAGAGCTTCTTCTTCTCGGCTTCGAGGCCGTCTGCAAGGAAGGGTTTCAGCTCGGCATTCTCGAGGACCTTCTTGTAGGCGAGTTCACGACCCTCATCCGTGGAGCGGTTCAGCACCGATGAAAAGGCCTTGTTGAAGGCGGCGAGCAGCTTCTTTCGCTTCACCGCCGCGACCGAGACGAACTTGCCCTTCTCGATGACGTAGCCCTCCTCCCCCACCTTCTCCTCGCGCATGCGCGCGACGATACGGTCGATCTCGGGCTTCAGGCTCGCGTCCTCCTTGAGCACCTTGTAGAGGAGCTTCTCGGCCTCCTCTCTCCTGCCACCGCGATCGGCGATCAAGGCTGCGCCGAGCCGCTGGCGCCCGGTCTTGGCGGAGGGCACCAGGAGCAAGGCCAGATTCGCATCGGAGACCCTCGAGAGCGGCCAATCCTCAGGGCCCTCCTCTCCACGAAAACGCAGGGACTGATCCTCGACAGCGATCAACTCAACCTTGTGGCCGACACCGATGTCCACGGAACGGTAGTCCCTGGGGCTGTGCTTCACCGATTTCTGGAAGGCCACCATGGCATCCGCCATGAGCTGGACCTGCTCGGCCTGTGCCTCGTAGCGCGAGGTGAGCCAAGGAGCTTGGAGCTTGCAGATCAGGGCGACCTGCTTGTAGTCCAAGGCAGAGGCCTGGAAGTCATGCACGACGGCCTTCTGCCTGGCCTCGGTGAGGAGACCGGTCCGAGCCGCGCGGAGGTCGGACATCGACATCTGACGCAGCTTCTCGAGTCCCAGAAGACCATCCGCGGTCTTGACCGGGCTTTCGACCGGCGTAGCCGGTTCACTCTTTCTGGGCGCTCCAGCCACGGCCTCATGCTCTTCGCCTGCGTCTCCTGTGGTATCGTCCGCCGGAATCCTGGCTGTGCGCTTGCGTGCCACGCCCATGTCGGTCCGCAGGACCTGCTCGAACTCACGGCGCACCTCGTGAGGAAGCGAAAGCCGACCCAGCAAGGGATAGCCTCGACTCTGCACGGCGAGCCAAGCGATCGCTTGGCGCGTCTTCCCCTCGGCCGCCATCTGGCGTGCCTTGCTTTCGAGCTCCTTCGCCTTGGCGAAGCCCAGGTCCTCGACCCGCCAGAGTTCCTTGCGTACACGGTCCGAGTTCTTGCCCGCCCTCGGCATCTCCTCCCGCAGCTTCTCCAGGGCCGTCGCGAAATCACCCTCATCGCAGAGCTCTGCCACCTCGTCGAACAGGACGCCCGTGGTGTCCCCGGTCATCTCTTCTTCGGAGAGATCGTCCGACACCCGCTCACGCATCTGACCCGCAGGCCCGCTGGCCGGATCAGGCCTGCCCCTCTGTTGGATCTCGTCCATCCAATCGTTGAGATGCGAAAGCCGGTAGCGGAAAGCCTCCTCCCGGAAACGCTCCATCTTCTGGTGCCGCTTGGTATCCAGGTAGTAGCTCTCCACCTTGTTCCGACTCATACGGCCCAGATCCCGTTCCAACTCGGCATCCAGCTCCTTGTGTACCCTCGCGTAGGTGGCCACCTGTTGACGCAGGCGCGCCAACTCTCTGCCATGCTGCTCGCTCTTGCCAGCAGCCCTCGCCGCCACCTTGTCGAGCAGCGCCTGCGCCTCTGCGATCTTATTGGCCCTGGCCTTGACCATGGCCACGTTGAACTCGGCCGGCCGCCGCGTGCGGGGTCCACAGCCGGGAAGCAGGACGAAGCCAGCCAGCAGGAAGAGGACAAGGATCGGGGACAAGGGTCGGGGTCGAGTCCCCAGAATCATGGCCTGGGTCATGTATGCTCCTGGAAGGTTGCAGAGCCATCTAGACGTCGTGCGAGGGCAGGCAGGGAGGAGATTCTAACCTGCGCAGCGCCTCACTGGGAGAGGTCCGAGGTCTGGATTTCGTCTCCATTGGCGAGAGCGGAGGCTCTCCGGATGGCATTCTCGAGCTGGCGCACGTTCCCGGGCCAGGCATGTTGGGCCAGATGCTCACGAGCGTCCGGACAGAACCGCAACTGGCGTCCGGTCTCCCGAGACGCCGCTGCCAGGAAGAAATCCGCCAGGATCTGCACATCCTCACCACGCTCTGCGAGGGGAGGCAGATGGATCTGGAGGACATTGAGGCGGTAGAAGAGATCTTCGCGGAAGGCCTTTTCCTGGACGAGTTTCTCCAGGTTCTTGTTGGTCGCGGCCACAAGCCGTACGTCGACCCTCCGGATCTTGTCCCCTCCGACAGGTCGGACCTCTCCGTCCTGCAAGACGCGCAGCAGTTTGCCCTGCATCACCAGTGGCATGTCCCCCAGCTCGTCAAGGAAGAGCGTCCCCTTGTCGGCAGTCACGAAGTGGCCCGGGTTGTCCTGGACGGCACCTGTGAAGCTGCCCTTCTTGTGACCAAAGAGGATCGACTCGAGCAGGGTCTCGGGGATGGCTGCGCAGTTCTCGGCCAGGTAGGTGCGCCGCTTGCGCTTGCTTTGGTCGTGGATGGCCCGTGCCACGAGCTCCTTGCCGGTGCCGCTCTGCCCCGTGATGAGCACGGCGTAATCGCTGGGTGCCATCTTGGCGATGAGCTCGAAGACCTCCTGCATCCCTGAGCTCTTCCCGATGATGCCGAATCGCCCAGGGTAGTCATCGATCTTCACCGGTGACGAGGGGGACTCTTGCGCCAGGAGCAGATCATCGATGAGGCGCCCCGCATCCGCGAGGAAGAGCTTCCCCTCCGTTCCGTCGAGAGCAGCCGTTGCCTGGCGCAGAATCTCTCCCACGGCCTGCCGATAGTCGTCTCTCTCCTTGCTCAAAACCCCTCCAGACGTTCCAGGTTGGCGTACTCCAACAACAGCGTGCGGATGCCCGTATCGAACAGGACTTCGACCTTGGCGTTGGGTCCACTGCCAAAGGCGCGCAGTACAGTTCCTTGTCCGAACTTGCCATGGGCCACTCTCTCTCCTTCACGAAAAGACTGACTGGCGGCAAAGGGGTCCGGCTCGGGCAACTTGGGGGCAGGCGCATCGTAGCGGTAGACCGGCTCTTGCCATGCAGTTTCGTCGGAATAAACCTGCGGCTCCTCCTTCTGCACTCGACGGGCTCGCCCACCTAGCAGGTCCCCTTCGATCAGGAAGCGTGAGGGATCATTGGCCCGGAAACCACCCTCATAGCTTTCGCGCAAGACAGCCTGCAAACAGGTGAGCTCCTGTCTTGCCCGGGTCGCGGCCACGTAGAAGAGACGACGCTCTTCCTCGATGTCCTCGGGCAGGTCCAGAGAACGGCTATGCGGGAAGAGCCCCTCCTCCATGCCCACGACGAAGACATGATCGAACTCGAGACCCTTGGCTGCATGCACGGTCATGAGCTGCACACCATCCACGGGTTGGTCGCCTTGCAGTCTCTCGGTCATGAGACTCACTTGCGACAGGTAGAGAGGAACGGCGCCCATGTCCTCGAGCCCCAGACTGGGGTCCTCATCGGCCTCACGGTCGAAGCTGCGCCCGTGGATGAGGAGCTCCTTGACATTGTCCTCGCGATCCACATCGGCATAGCTACCAGCCTCGCAGATCCAGTCCAGGTAGTCCGTCCGGTCCAGGAAGCACTTGAGGGTGGCCTCGACCGACTCGAGCGAGAGCGGGAAGCACTCCTCCAGGAGCAGGCCCAGCTCCTTGATCCCCTTCTTGGCCTTGCCCCGTAGCCCCGGTACCTCCATGCCGCGACGCAGGAGCTCGGCAGGAGCGAGCCCCTGGCGGGCGGCCTCTTCGTAGATCCGCGCCTCGGAGGTCTTGCCGATACCGCGCGTGGGCACGTTGAGGATCCGTGACAGGGCGATGCGGTCCCGTGGATTGGCGCAGACCTGCAGGAAGGACAGCAGATCCTTGATCTCCTTGCGCTCGAAGAAGCTCAGATCGCCAACGATCTGGAAGGGAAGCCCCGAGCGGCGGAAGGCGGCTTCGAGACCTCGCGAGGAGAAGCGCCCGCGATAGAAGACCGCAATCTCGGTCGGGGATACACCCCGGTCCATGAGCCGCCCCACACGGGTGACGACCTCACTGGCTTCGCCCTTGGTGTCGGAACACTCGATGAGGGCCACAGGCGCACCGTCGGGAAGCACCGGCTTCAGGATCTTCTCGTGTCGGTAGCTGTTGTGGGAAATGACCTTCTGGGCGAAATCCAGGATCGTGGCCGTGCTGCGGTAGTTCTCCTCGAGCTTGACGACCTTGGTGCCCTCGAAGTCCTCCGGGAAACCAAGGATGTTGCCGATCTCCGCACCGCGAAAGCGATAGATGCTCTGGTCGGGATCTCCCACGACGCAGAGGTTGCGATGCTCGCCCAGGAGGAGTTG
>JAJRTL010000318.1 GCA_024278315.1 Planctomycetota bacterium
AAGTGGCCAAGGAGCTGGAGGTCGAACGCCGAGTCGGTGAGACCCTCCTCGAGTGGTCCTCCCAGTGCCAAGAGGGTCTGCTGCGACAGATCACGGAGGCCTATGAAGATCCAGCCATCTATGGCGCCACGGGACAACAAGACACAGCGGACAAGAGCGCACGTCTCTTCGACGCCAAGGCCTGATCGATGAGAGGAGCAAGCCAATGAGTTTCGGATTCTACACAGGACTGAGAGGTCTCAACGCCGCTCGACTAGGCATGGAGTTGGCCGGTAACAACATCGCCAACATCAACACGCGAGGCTTCACGCGGCGGCAGCAGATCCAGCAGTCATCCAACCCCATCACCATGGTCGGTGGGTTCCAGATCGGTACAGGCGCAGAGATTTCAACCATTCGACGCGTCATGGACGGCCGACTCGAAGCCCGCATCCGCACACAGGGCGGGCTCTTCGGTAGGTCCCTGATCGAGAACCGGCAGATGACGGAAATCGAGGGGACCTTCGGCGAGCCAGGCAAGCAGGGTCTCTCCAACCTCATGAACGAGTATTTCGGAGCGATCGGCAAGCTCCGTGGTGATGCGGGAAATAGCTCGCTGCGAGGCGGCTTGATCCAAGCCACCACAGGCATGACGGACGCGTTCAACACTTTGGCTTCGCGCTACTCCGAGATGGGAGAGAGCACGATGCCCGAGGTCAAGGCCGAGCTCACCATGGCCAATGGCTTGATCGAGCAGATAGCCACGCTCAACGCCCAGATCGTGAGCCTCGAGGCGAATGGTACTCCGGCCAACGTCATGCGGGACACGCGGGAACAGTCCATCAAGGACCTGAGCGAGATCCTGGACACGCAGGTCATCGAGAAGAAAAACGGATCCATGGACATCCTGAGCGCCGGTCACCTGGTGGTCAGTGGAGGCCGTGCCTCACCCCTCAAGGCGGTCCGGGGCAAGGATGGTCTCACCGAGATTCGTGTGGGAAACTCCACGACCAGCGTAGACGTCAAGCAAGGGAGGATCGCTGCACTCCTGAACAACGAGAACAAGGTCCTGCCGGGCATCCTTGGTCGGCTGGACAGCATGGCGCGGAGCATGATCCTGGAGACCAACCGGATCCATTCCACCGGCATGCCCAAGACTGGTCCGTTCACGAGCCTCGTATCCGATGTGGCCGTCAAGGACGGGGATGGAGACGGACAGTTCGCCGATGAGCTCCTCGCCTATGCCAACCTGCCCTTCGAGGTCAAGACAGGCGCGCTCTACGTGGCCGTCACCAATGACAAGACAGGCAACGTCGAGCGGACCAAGATCGACATCAACCCCAACGACATGACCATGGGCGATCTGGCGGATGCCCTGTCATCCATCGACAACCTGACTGCGGTCGTAGACCCTACGGGCAGGCTACGCATCCAATCCGAATCGGGCTACGGCTTCGACTTCAGCAACAAGCTGGACGCCAACCCCAACAGCCTGGCCACGTTTGGCAGTGATTCGGCGACCCTGGGCGGGAGCACCAGCGGTCCCTACGATCTCACCTCCTCCATGAGCTTCTCCATCGCGGTGGATGGGGGCAGTGCCGTTACGATCAACCTGGCATCGACAGACTTCAAGTCACCCACTCAGGTGGAAGCCGGCGAGCTGGTCAAGGTCCTGAACACGAAACTGGCGGCTGCGAGCGTCAACGCCGAGGCAGTGCAGATCGGCAAAAACGTCAGCTTCAAAGCTGCGTCCACCGGTAGCAACTCGAGCCTCCAGGTGAACGATCTCACAGGCACTGCGATGGCAACGTTGGGCATCCCCACTGGAACGACCGCAACCGGGCGAGCGAGCGGGCTCGAGATCGAAGTCCAGGGCAGCTATACGGGCAAGGGCAACGGGAGTCTTCGCTTCGTCGCAGAGTCCGATGGGATCATCGGAGTCACCAAGGGGCTCAAGGTCTCGGTTTTCCGAGAGGACGGTACCAAGCTCGCCACTCTGGATGTAGGGGAGGGACACGATCCATTGGATGCCCTCGAGGTGGGTGATGGCATCAAGGTCTTCATCAAGCATGGCTCAATCTCCAAGACCAATGGAGATCAGTTCTCCTTGGATACCCTGGAGGACACGGACACCTCGGACATCCTGGTGGGGCTCGGACTCAACAGCTACTTCACGGGGTCAGGCGCTGCCGACATCTCCATCAGTCAGAGGATCAAGGACAATCCCGATCTGATCTCGGCGGGGCTTCGCTTCGCCAGCAGCGACAACGAGAACCTCGTGCGCATGGCCGATCTCCGCGACAAGTCACTCGAGTTTCTCTCAGGTAACACGATCGAGAGCTTCTACAACGACCTGGCGAGCGACATCGGTTTCGAGACCAAGAAGAGCCAGACCATCCTCGAGAGCGAGAACGCCCTTCTCGGGTTCCTCGAGAACGAACGCGAGTCCATCTCAGGCGTCAACCTGGACGAAGAGATGGTCGACCTGACGCGTCAGCAACAGGCCTTTCAGGCCTCGGCACGCTTCATCTCGACCTTGACCGAGATGAGCAACACGCTCATGAACCTGGGACGATAGGGAGAATCATGGGACTACGAATCACCCAGCGGATGTCGGCCAACCGATCTCTCTACAACATCCAGTCGAACACGCGCCGGCTCAACAGGACCCGGGAACAGCTCTCCACCGGCTACCGCGTCAATCGCCCCTCGGATGATCCAACCGCCTTCCTGCGGATGCTTCCGGTCAGGAACGACATGAAGGAGCTGAAGCAGTTCCAGGAGAACTCGCTTCAGGCACGGGACATCTTCCACACGGCATCTTCGGCCTTGGAGGATGCCGTCGAGCTCATGAGCAGGGCCAAGGAAATGGCCGTGCAAGGCGCCAATGGCACCCTGGGTGACGGCGATCGCAAGACCCTGGCCGCCACCGCCGGGCAGCTGTTGAACGAGATGCTGAGCCTCGCCAACAGCAAGCTCGGAGATCGTTTCCTCTTCGGGGGTTCCGCCACCTCCTCCCCGCCCTTCTCCATGAGCGGCAACACCGTGAGCTACAACGGCGACGACAGCAGTGTCTCCGTGCAGGTAGCGCCCCATTCCGAGATGGACATTACCTCTTCGGGGCGGAAGCTCTTCTTCTCCGACGGCCGCGAAGCTACTACCCTAGAGGGAAACACGGGTGCCAAGCCTGGCTCGGGGACAGACAGTGGCACGGGTCTCCATGATCTAACGCTGGAACAGACAGGGATCAGCAACATCCCCACGGGACTCAGCCAGAGCGCGGCCGTCTCCACCGCCCTCGGAAATCTCGACTGGTCCATCACAAGCGGTCCCACAGATACGATCTCCATCGCCGGCGGTCCCCCCGTCGCCATTCAGCCAGGTGCAAGCCAGGTGCGTGTCATGGTCGGCACTGGTCCCCAGGAAATCATCCTCGACGTGGATGGAAGCTACATGACCCCGACCACGACGACGGGAACCATGATCTCGGAGGGGAGAGCCAGCTGGGACGACGGCCAGAGCTGGACCAACCTCGACTACAGCCAGGGGAACCTGCAGATCAAGAACTCCGCCACGGGAGCCATGCTCAACCTGGACGCAAGGGGGATCACGCAGACGGGCAAGGAGCAAGTCTCCTTCGGTGGCACCTATGATGCATTCAATGTTCTCGTCGCCCTTCGCGACACGCTCAACAATACGGACGGCGAGAGCCAGGAGGTCGTGAGCCAACGACTGACTGCCCTGATCGGCGAAGTCGACAAGGTCTTCGAACAGATGCTCGAAGGCCTACGCGACCTGGGCGCGCGAGGATCGCAGATCGATCTGACGAAGGACCGCATGTCGCAGATGGAAATCACGATGGAAGAGGCCCTGAGCCGCGACCGCGATATCGACATCTCCGAAGTGATCCTCCGGATGACACAGCAGGACACGGCATTCCAGGCCTCCTTGGCGGTAGGCGGTCGCGTCATCAACCAAAGTCTTCTCGACTACCTGTAGGTTGCCACATGGAAGCCAGTGACAAGATCGAGTGGAACGTCACGCCAGTGAAACCCGTCGAGAAGCTCACGCCTGCAGAAGGTGGCGTGGGCAGGATCGACGACGGCCCGAAGGATGCGACGTTCAAGAATCTCCTCGAGGACATCGAGAGGTTGCGCATCGAAGGAAAGAAGCTCGGGGAGGGTCAGAATCCTCGGGCAGAGTCCGGTGCAGAGGACTTGGACGAGGCCCTGGGGTTGGCGGACCGCACGCATGAGAACGCCATGGATATGCGACGCAAGCTCGAAGACGCTTTCCGGCGTCATGTGACGGGCTGAGGGAGGAAAGTGAAGTGGGAGCCTCAAGCAGCCTTCTGAAACAAACGACTCGTGCCTCCATCCATCCCGGACATCTCGACGCCCTCAACGCCTGGCTTCGCCCCGGACAGGATTGGTGCCTGTCCCAGGAATACCCGCAGGTCTTCCGAGGTCCCAGCAGGGCCTTCCAGCATGTCCTGCTCGATGGCTCCGAGCTGATCGCCCATGCCATCACGCTGGATCTCGACTATCGAGGTCATGGGCACGAACTCAGCATCCGTCTCATCGGCTCGGTCGTCGTGAACCCGACCCACCGTGGACAGGGTCATGGCTCTGCACTCATCGAGAGCCTGAGGGCTGATTTTCTCCGCGATCTCCCCGACCTGCTCATGCTCTGGTCGGACAGGGTCGATTTCTATGAGCGCTGTGGATTCGAGACCTTCGGCACGGAGTTCATTCTCGAACTGAGCCCACGAGCACTCGGCCCCAGGCTCGGATTTCTGCGCAGGGCAAGAGGCTCCGACGTGCCCGCCTTGCACGCCCTGCATGCGGCGAAGCCCAGTGGAACCCGACGCACCCGTGAGGACTTCGCGGACTTCCTGTCCATCCCCGCCTGTGAGACATGGGTGCTCGAGATCGATGCCGAGGTGAAGGCCTACGCTAGCCTCGGAAAAGGACTGGACTTCCCCAACCACATCCACGAAGTCGGAGGCCTGGATCCTGAAGTCGCCTCGCTGGTTTCCACCCTTCTGATGGAGAAGGGTCAGGATCTATCCCTGCTCCTGGCCCCCTACCGCGATGATCTCAGACAGCTCCTCCTCCCATCCATGGTCCGGGAGACCCACACACCCCTCGGCCTCGGCGTCTGGGAAGCCCCCATGCCCAGAGACTTCTACCTCGAGGGCTTCGACTCGATCTAGCCCGGATGATTCATGAGGTCGTTGTGAGCAAATGCGAGATCGGCGCAGCCGATCTCGCATTTGCTGTCTGACGAGCGCATTTCGAGTTCAGGACGGCTGCGCGAGATATGAGGCGACCCAAAAGGGTCGTCGAATCGAAGCCATGCCGAGCGAACCGATAGGTTCGCGGTCCTGGACCGAAAGCCGCCGTCAGACGCATCGAGGTCATGAATCGTTCGGGCTAACGATATTGGGTCGGGTCCGCCACTCCCGCTTCTGCGAAGCCCTGTCTCCGAAGGGTGCAGGCTTCGCAGTGTCCACAGGCACGACCCTCTGCATCCGGGTCGTAGCACGTGAGAGTGATCGAGTAGTCCAGTCCGGCTGCCATGCCCTGCTGGATGATCTCGGCTTTGGACAGGTGCATGAGGGGAGTCACGATGCGTGGTGCCCTTCCCTCTTCGACACCGACCTTGGTAGCCAGAGTAGCCATCTTCTCGAAGGCGTGGATGAACTCGGGGCGACAATCGGGATAGCCCGAGTAGTCCACAGCGTTGACGCCGATCCAGATCTCCTGCGCCTGCTGGACTTCGGCGAGCGCCAGAGCCAAGGAGAGGAAGACGGTGTTTCGCGCGGGAACATAGGTGACCGGTATGCCCTTGGAGACCTCGTCCTTGGGCACGGGTATGTCCGAAGTCAGTGCGGACCCTCCAAAGCTTCCCAGATCCACACGGACAAAACGATGGTCTGTGGCCCCCAGAGTCTCCGCGACGACACGAGCGGCGTGCAGCTCCGCCTGGTGTCGTTGACCGTATTCGATCGTGAGGCAGGAGCATGCATGTCCGCGTGCCTGGGCCAGAGCCAGGCAGGTGCTGGAGTCGAGCCCTCCACTCAAGAGGACGATCGCGCGAAGAGGATCGGTCGGAGAGGATTCGAAAGGATTCATGTCAGAACTTCGGATGCAGGACCCTGCCGGGCACGAGCAGGAGATCTCTCGTCCGTTGGCCGGAATCACTGAACAGGATGAGTGTGGCTGCGCCCTTCTGATCGGTCCAGAGCCGGAACTGGCCTGCCGCATCCACCGTGGCCTGGAGATGCCGCTCAGGTCGATGGCCCGACAGGTAGCGACGCATCGCCTTGGGGCCAGGAGTCAGAAGACCTGGATCCTTGACCACGAGCTTGACGAGACCGTCCTTTGCTCTCGTCGCCCTTCCCTCCAAGAGACAGATGAGCCCGAGCTTTGCCTGACGCTCGAGTGACTCGGGGAGTATCTCGAACCGTGTCGGCATGCTTCCAGCAGCTCCGCCTCCAATCATCTCGGCATAGGCAACGAAACCGCTCTTCGATAGCTCCAGCCTGAAGGTCTCCCCCATGGCCAAAGAAACCTGGATCCTGCCCTGTCCATCCGTGGTCTCCGTCAGGGCACTCCCAGCCTTCTCGGAACGAAGGCTCATACGCACACCGGAGAGCCGCTTTCCACTCCCCCATTCCCTCACCTGGAACCGCCACTCCTGCTTCACGAGGGGTCTCAACCGGAGCGTCTGTCTCTCGTTGGCGAACGCCAGTTGCTGATCCCAGATCGCATAGCCAGACACCTCGACCCGGATGCGGAGACGCTCGTCGCCGAACAAGCCCGGGTAGGAGACCTCCCCATTCTTCTGGGTGATCCCTTCCGTCAGCTCCGTCTCCGCGCCTTCCCGATCAAGAAAGAGGTAGACCCTGGCGTCCGGAACGGGTCTTCCATCCGGATCCTGGACGAGCAGCTCGAGTTCTTTGCCCGGCCCGAATCGAAGCTCGACCTTCCCTCGCTGACGCGAGTGTATCTCGACGCGAGCACGGGCCACCAGTCCGTCGCTGGTCGAGGCGCGGATCACATATGGACCCGCCTCCGCGAAGCGCAGGCGCCCCCCATCCAAGGGCAGCACCAGCGGCAGGAGAGGCTCACCGATGACCCAGGCCGGAGCCTCACGCATGGCCAGCACCATCTCAGGATCCATCGTGGCCAGGATGCGGTGCATGAGCCATGCCTTGCGCAGACTCGGTACGAGTCGCCGATCCGGGCCGAAGAGTGCCGTCGGAAAAGAAGCACCATCCATGGCCTCACCATCACTGCGCCATACGCGAAGACGGATCCTCGTCGCCTTCGACTGCCCTTCCGGAAACAGCGTGCGCACTTTCAGGGGCAGCGTGTAGCGATCCTTGTAGACGTCGATCTGGTGGATGCTCTGACCGGGCTGCAGGGCGGGTCCTGCCTGTTCTCGAAGCATGCGATAGAGATAGCCATCGCCGTAGAGGAGGATTCGGTGGGCAGGAATCCCCGGTAGCACGAGGAGACCTTCCGGGTTGCTGGCACCCAGGTCCCGCCTGGTCTCGAGGTCGAACGCACGCAGACCTTCGATGCGTTGACGCGTCTCGGCGTCCAGACAGAGCAGTCGATACTGTGGCGCATCGGATGTATCAGGATCGATCCGGCGACGATCTCCAGGATCCGTCGTGCCGTCGCCCACCCGTGGCAACTCCACAGTCGGGTCGCCTCGGCCAGCTTCGCTACCCTTTCCGGAATCCGGAATCGAAGAAGGGCCGGCAAGAAAAGCATCGACAATCAAGTAGAGAACGAGAACGAGGCCGAAGCCCAACAGGACCCCGAGCATCCTCGAGAAGACTGGCTTCTCGGGGTCGTGGGGGTCGGTCATCCTCGTCATCTGGTCTCAGCCCCTACTTGGACGCGTACATCTTGACGCCGGTGGCTTCCACGAAGGGGACCTTGCTCGGCGCGGTCACCTTCTTGGCTGCTTCCATGTCACCCGCGTCCTCGAGGTAGTGCTTGGTCTCCTCGATCGTAAAGGTCTTCTCGGAGACCACACCCTCGAAGACGACCGGACGACCCTCAGCACCTTCTTTGGGCACGAAGAATCCATAGTCCTTGAACTTGACGAAGATGCGGCCCGTGCCGTCACCGCCTTCGACGTTCATCCAACAACCCTTCTTCTTGCAAGTGCTGGCCACCAGGCCGGTGACCCGGTAGGTCTTGCCCTCGTACTTCTGGATGTCCTTGACGAGATCCGCAGCAGCAAGGGTTTCGGGAGCCGTCGATGCGAGCTCAGCGCCGAAGGTCTGGTAGCGGCCCTGGCTATCGCTCTTCCAGGCAGCCTCGGCCATCGGATGGCTCGCGGGTTGACTGGCGGCGGGCTGGGAAGCGGCATGGGCCCCTTCGCCATGCGTGCCCTTGCAAGCGGGGAGGAGAAGTGCGGAGACGATCAGAGCGAGATAGGTCGTTTTCATGGAACCGTGAAGAAATGTGAAAAAGAGATTGGGGCAAAGATCCTATCACCGCATTCCTTCTCGCAGGAATGCGAAGCACTGGAATTCCACAGCGCCCTGGTCATGCTCCCGCACATGCCAGAAGAATCCCCCTCCCCACCGCCCGCCTGGAATCCCGATGATGCGTCGCCCTATGCGACCCTCTTTGGTCTGCCACCCGGGGCGGAAGACGCCAGGATCCAGATTCTGCCTGTGCCCTGGGACGCGACCTGCTCCTATGGCCGCGGAACGGCCCATGGACCCGCGGCCATCCACCGGGCCAGTGTTCAGCTGGACCTGCTGGACCCGGTCTTTGGCGAGGTCTGGCGGCGAGGCATCCACTTGCACAGCATCGATGCCGAGCTGCTCGGCTGGTCCCTCGCGGCGCGACTTGCTGCGAACCGCCTGCAGGAAGGAGGTGCCGAACATCCCGACCACACCTCCCTGATGGGGTCGATCCAGAGGCTCTCGGTCGAGCGCAGTGACTTCGTCCAGGCCTGGACCCAGACCCAGCTCACGCAGGGACGCATCCCTGGCATCCTGGGCGGCGACCATTCTTCACCTCTCGGCGCCATCCGCGCCGCGGCCTCGACGGGTGAGATCTCCGTCCTCCACCTCGATGCGCATCTGGACCAACGTCCGGCCTATGAGGGTTTCGAGGAGAGTCACGCCTCGATCTTCTTCAATGTACTCGAACAATGTCCGCAGATGACGCGACTCCTGTCACTGGGGATCCGCGACTACAGCGCAGGCGAGTGGGAACGCGTCAGGCGCCAGCCGGGTCGCGTGCATGCGATCCCCTTGCCGCAGTGGCAAAAGCAGGTCTTCGAAGGCCGTCCCTTTACGGAGCTCTGCGACGAGGCACTGACCTTCCTCGGCGACCGGGTATGGATCAGCTTCGACATCGATGCCCTCTCCCCCGACCTCTGCCCACACACCGGCACTCCGGTGCCGGGCGGGCTGAGCTTTGCCGAGGCCACGCACATCCTTCATGCCCTGGCTGCCAGCGGCCGGCAGATCCTGGGCTTCGACCTCTGCGAGGTGTGGGGGCCGGAGTCAGAAGCGCTGAACGAGGCGAATGCGGAGGAGCTCCCGCGCCTCGAGTGGGATGCCAACGTCGGCGCCCGCATCCTCTACAAGCTATGCGGCTGTGCGACCGCCTCGGCCCCGACAGGCGCATCGAGGTGCTGAATCGCTCGGTCCGGGCGGAGCTCAGGACTCCGGTTGCCGCAAGATGAGCGAGCAGTTGTTGTTGGGCATATCCAGCACGCGCTCGAACCCGAGTCCGATCCGATCGGCGAAGGCCAGGACATCCTCGAGCTGCCGCAAACCCCAGACGGGGTCGCGCTCCCGCAGCGAACGGTCGAAGTCGAGGTTGCTGGGCGCCGTATCGCGATCAGAGCGAAAGAAGGCTCCATAGTAGAAGAGCGGTGCCCCCGGACTCAAGATGCGCCGAGCCCCTCTCAGCAGCGCCTCGGTCGTGGACCAGGGCGAGATGTGCCACATGTTGATGTTGACGAGCGCATCGGCGGACTTGACGGGCCATGGCTCCTCTTCGACATCCAGCTCCACGGGGTCCATCAGGTTGGGGATGCGGGTCTCGTCACGCCATGCCCGGATGCTCGCCAGGGCCTCGGGTCGCCGCTCGGATGGCTGCCACACCGCGTTACGAAAGTGTGGCGCGAAGTGGACCGCATGCTGACCGGTCCCGCTGGCCACCTCCAGGATCCGGCCCTTGCTCGGCAAGACCATCTGCAGGATGGGAAGGATGTCGTGCCGGTTGCGCTCTGCCGAGGGTGCGTGGTCTTTCATGCGATCGTCCTAGTGCGCGAAAAGGGGCCTGTCCCCATATCCATCACACGCTCGAAATGGGGCTCGAAATGGGGACAGGCCCCTTTTCGAGCATCAGGTGACGGGGGAGCCGGGCTCGGAGTCGGCGGAGGCGGGATGCAGGGCGCCCGCGCGATCGCCGGCCATGAGGAGCATGCCCTGGCTCTCGATGCCCATCATCTTGCGCGGTGCGAGATTGGCCACGACCAGGACCTGGCGGCCCACGAGGTCTTCGGGACTCATGTGCTCGGCCACGCCGGCGAGGATCTGACGCTTCTCGAAACCCAGATCCACGATCGTGCGGATGAGCTTCTTGCTCTTCTTCACCTTCTCGGCTTCGAGCACCTTGCCCACGCGCAGGTCGAGCTTCGCAAAGTCGTCGAACTCGATGAGATCCTTGATCTCGACGTAGGGCTCGTCGCCCGCGCTGTCCTGGTTTTCGGTCACAGCTACCTCCAGCTTCGCATTCTGTGTTTCGATCTCAGCATCCTCGATCTTGCGGAAGAGGATCTTGGCCTCGCCGAGCGCCGCACCGGAGTCGAGCAGCGGGCGCGCAGCATCACTCCAACCGAGACCCGGTGTGTCCGCGCCGCTCCGCCCCTGCGGGCCGCTCTGCACGAGGCCATCGAGACGCAGCATGCCACGCAGGGTCGCCGAACTCTCGGGCAGCCAGGGCTCCAGCAGGATGCCAAGCGCCGCGCAGATCTGGAGCGAGACGTGGATCGTGTTGCCGCAGGCCACGAGGTCGGTCTTACGCGTCACCCAGGGCTTGCTGTCGTTGATGAACTTGTTGGCCAGACGCGCGAGCCCCATGGCCTCGTGCAGCGCTTCGCGCATGCGGTAGGACTCGAGCAGCGATCCAATACGCTTGGGCAGGCCTTCGAGGGCGCCGAGCGCTGCCAGGTCGGCCTCCGAGGGATTCTCGAGAGCCGGCACCTGGCCATCGAAATACTTGTGCGCGAAGGTCAGCGTGCGGTTGACGAAGTTGCCGAGCGTATCGGCCAGCTCCGAGTTGACATGGGCCTGGAAGTCCTCCCAGGCAAAGTCGGTGTCGCGCGTCTCGGGAAAGACCGAAGCGATCGAGTAGCGCAGGTAGTCGGCCGGAAAAGCATCCAGTGCTTCGTGCACCCAGATGGCTCCGCCACGGCTCTTGCTGAGCTTGCACCCCTTGAGATTGAGGAACTCGTTGGCCGGCACATTCTCGGGCAGCACATAGTCACCGTGCGCCATCAACATGGCCGGAAAGATCAGGCAGTGGAAGACGATGTTGTCCTTGCCGATGAAGTGGAGGAGTCGCGTGTCGCCCCCCTTCCACCAGGCTTCCCAGTCCTCGCCCTCGCGCTCGGCCCACTCGCGGGTCGCCGAGATGTAGCCGATCGGCGCATCGAACCAGACATAGAGCACCTTGCCCTTGGCATCGACACCAGCCTTCTCGGCGACGTCTTGCGGCACTTCGACACCCCAGGGCAGGTCGCGCGTCACGGCGCGATCGGCAAGGCCATCCGTGAGCCAGGAGCCGACCTGGCCCAGCACGTTGGGCTTCCAGTCCTCGTGCTCGCCGAGCCACTTCTCGAGCCCCGGCTGCATCGCGCCCAGCGGCAGGTACCAGTGCGTGGTCTCGCGCAGGACCGGCTCAGCATCGGTCAGCGTGCTTCGCGGATTCACCAGCTCGTCCGGTGAGAGCGACTTGCCGCAGCTCTCGCACTGGTCGCCGTAGGCTTCATCAAAGCCGCACTTGGGGCAGGTTCCCTTGATGAATCGATCGGCAAGAAACATGCCGGCCTCTGGGTCATAGAGTTGTTCATTGCTCTTGAGCACGAAGGCATCCTTGGCCGCCAGATCCCGGAAGAACTCCCGACTCGTCTCATGGTGCACCGGACTGCTCGTGCGCCCGTAGTAGTCGAAGCTCATTCCCAGACGACGAAAACTCTACTCGTTCTGGAAATGGAAACGGTCGACCACCTCCTGGGGAGTGATGCCCTCGTTGCGTGAGCGGATCAGGATCGGCACGCCGTGTTCATCCGAACCGCAGATGAAGGCGACCTTCTTGCCACACATTCGCCGGTAGCGGCAGAAGATATCGGCGGGCAGGTAGGCGCCCGCGATGTGGCCGATGTGCAGCGGGCCATTGGCGTAGGGCAGGGCCGAGGTCACGAGGAGGCGCTCGCCGCCGGGCTCGGACTGAGGATCGTTCTGGGGATCGGACTGGGACATGGAGCCTGGTTGCGGAGAGGCGAGGCCTGAGAAGCCCCCTCGAGGTAGGTGCGGCGCGAATCGACTCCGCAGAGCGGTCCAGGGGACCTGCTCGCGCGGAAGTCGGGGACCACGATAGGCCCAGCGGGCGCTTGGGGGAAGGGTGGTGCAAGACAGCTCTTGCCAGCGCGGACCCGAGGCTCCAGGCTTTGACTCCATGATCCCATCCCTCCTCGCCATTCTGTCCTTTCTCCCGGTTCCGATCCCCCCGCAGGATGTCGCCACGCCCCAGGCCCAGGTCGTGAGCGATCTGCTCCGTGGGCTCCATGTCCTCGTCAAGAAGCACCCTGAGCGCTTGCAGATCGAGGAGTGGGGTCGTTCGCGCAAGGACCAACCCTTGCTGGTGGCGCGCGTTGCCTTTCCGGGCACGGTGCCCGCGCTGCAGCGGTCGGCGCTCTTGCTGGTGGCCGGCCTGGACGGGCGCCGCCTGGACGACAGCCGCATCGCGATCGCACAGCTCGAGCGGATCTTGAAGGCTACGCCCGAGAGCGAGACCGCGAAGCGACTCAGCAAGAGCACGCTCTACATCCTGCCGCTCGCCAACCCGGACGGACTGGCACGCGGTATCGCGGGCAATGGTGCGCCCTGTGATGACGACCGCGATGGCCGGGAGGGAGAGGACGCTCCCGACGATCTGGACGGTGATGGGCGTGCGCTCTGGATGCGCTGGAAGGATGCAGAGGGAAGCTGGATCGAAGATCCGGATCACGCGGGACTCATGCGCAAGGCCGATCCCGAGAAGAACGAGCGGGGCGTGTATCGCGTGGAGCGCGAGGGTATGGATCAGGATGGTGACGAGCGCTTCAACGAGGACGCGCCCGGAGGTGTGTTGTTGGAACGGAACTTCGCCCAGCTCTATCCCGAGCACGAAGTGGGAGCCGGCCGCTACGTGCTGAGCGAGCCCGAGAGCCTCGCGCTCGCGCGGTTCGTGAGCAAGCACCCGCGCCTCCAGCTCGTGGTCAGCTACGGGACGACCGACAACTTGCTGGAGACCCCCAAGAAGAACAGTCGCAAGGGCCGACGCGCCCCCACCGGGTACTTCGAGCAGGACCTCTGGATCTACAAACAACTCGGCGAGCTCTACCGGGAATCGACCGGCCGCGAGGGCAAGAACCACGACGAGTGGCCGGGGCGCTTCCACTCCTGGGTCTACGCGCACATGGGCATTCCCTGCCTCGCCACGAGCCTGGTGCACTGGAGTGACAAGGCCAAGAAGGAGGACAAGGCTGCGCCCAAGGAAGAACCCGAGGAAAGGCCTGAGGAAGGAAAGGAACCGGAGAACGCAGAGAAGAATCAGTCGCCACCGGCCAGCCAGCCGGGCACGAAGGTCCAGGACAAGTTGAAGAAGAAGGGCAGCAAGGGCTCCAAGGAGAGCGACGAGTCCAAGCAGCGCGACTGGCTCGAGAAGCACTACGGTGAGAAGGCCTTCCTCCCCTGGAAGCTGCACAAGTTCCCCGAAGGTCCGCTCAAGGAAGTCGAGATCGGTGGGCTTGACGAGAGCCTGCTGCATCGGATTCCCGAATCGGAGAAGGAAGCCATCACCAGGAGCCACTTGGACTTCTTGTTGAGCCTCCTGGATCGCATGCCGCAGGTGACGCTCGGCAAGGTCACGAGCAAGGAACTGGCTCCGGGCGTCCTCGAAGTCGAGGCCCTGGTCAGCAACGAAGGTTGGCTGCCTCCGCGCATCCACATCGCCACGCTGCTCCGTCGCCCCGTGCTGCCGCGACTCGAAGCCGTCCTAGCCACGGGCACGGAATGGCAAGCGCTGCTGCCGGCGCAAGAGGCGCGAGCCACGTCGACCGCGCTGCTGAGCGGCCCGCGCATGACGCTCGTGTCGGGCCTCAAGGGCAAGGGCAGCCATGGCAATTACCGCTGGACCTTCCGCGTCGGCACCGAAGGCCGACCGACCCTGCTGCTGCGCATCGGCGACCGCGTGCTGGCGAGCCGTGCCATCCCCATGCCCAACGCCAAGAATGGAGGTGGACGATGAGTCCCCTGCGCAAGACCGTGCGAGCCCTGCCTCTGCTTCTCCCGCTCCTGATCCCCGCTGTCGCCACATCGCCGCTCGCGGCGCAAGGCGAAGCCGACCTCGTCGCCCCCACCGGCATCGAGGCCATGAGCTGGGATCGCTTCCGCGACTACAAGGGCATCGTCGAGCTGATGCAGGCCATGCAGAAGCGTTGGCCAGACAACATCACGCTGACGCCCATCGGCAAGTCCGTCCAGGGGCGCACGCTCTGGGTCATGACGGTCAACGACCCGAAGACCGGAGAGCACTCAACCAAACCCGCGATGTACGTCGACGCCAACATCCACGGCAACGAGGTGCAGGGAGCCGAAGCGGCGCTCTACATGGCATGGTATCTCCTGCGCTTCGCACCCCGCGTGCCGCGTCTCCAGAAGATCCTCTCGACGCGCGTCCTCTACATCATTCCCAGCGTCAATCCGGACGGGCGCGACTACTGGTTCCACAAGGCCAACACGGCCTCGTCCTCGCGCAGCGGGCAGGAACCGGTGGACAGCGATGGCGATGGCCTCTTCGACGAGGATCCGCCCAACGACCTCAACAAGGACGGTCACATCACGATGATGCGCAAGAAGGTGCCCATGGGTGAAGGCAGCTTCCGCATCGATCCCAATGACCCGCGCATCATGATCCGCGTGGGTGCGGGCGAGAAGGGTGACTACAACTTCCTGGGTTCCGAGGG
>JAJRTL010000319.1 GCA_024278315.1 Planctomycetota bacterium
GAAGTTGGCGGATGAGCGACAGCTCGTCGTGGCCAAGGAAGACCAGGACAAGGAGCGGCTCTTTCGTCATGCCCCTCTGGGATTGGATCTGATCAAGGGTTTCCTCTTCAGTGTCAGCGAGAAAGGCGTGCACTTCGCCCCATGGCACGACGAGGAGAAACCCAAGCTCTATCCCTGGACCGATCTCTCAGCTCTCGTGATCCCCGCCCCTGACGAGGAGTCCAAGCCAGTTGCGGCGGTCCAGCTCGTCTTGCTGACTCGCGAGGGAAGTCTCTGGCGGGGCCAACCCAAGGGAATGGTCAAGGGCGCCTGGCAGCTCGAGACCAGCATCGGTGTCATCAGCATTCCGGCTGAGTCCATCGTGGCTGGGCATGTCCAAGCTCCCGGAAGTCGGACCTGGCTCTCGGATCTGGTACCTGTGAAAGTCACCGAGCATGTACTCGTGAGGGGAGAGGAGCATTGGCGGGTCCTCTTCGGGTATCGCAAGCGGCGCAACAGCGTGGGCGGGCGTCTGCGTGTGGGAGGCGCGGCCTGGACCCAGGGGCTGGGGGCTCATAGTTATTCGAGACTGGAGTTCAAGGTACCCAAGGGGCGGACGCGTTTACTGACGCAGGTGGGGATCGATGATTCGGCCCTCACTGCCGACCCGTCCGGTAATGCGACCTTCCGCATCCTGCTCGACGGCAAGAAGGTCGGGGAGATCCCTGGCCTCAAGGGTGGACAGGGTGTGCGTAGCTTCCCCGTCTTGCGTGTTCAGGAAGGTCAGGTCCTGGTCCTCGAAATCGACTTTGCGGATCGCATCTACACAGGGGATCGTGGGAACTGGTTGGGAGCGGTCTTCCTGCCCTGATTCCTGGGTGGCTTGGAAACGGCTGCAGGCCCTGGGGTCTGCAGATCAGGAATGACATGAAAAAGGCGAGAGGAGCATGGCGAAAGGGGCGGAGCGGCCGGCTCGTGGCTCTGGTTCTGGCCTTCTTCTGCCTGGGACTCCTGCTGTTCTCCCCAAGAGAGGCACTGGCGCCGACTCCTGTCGACCGTGTGGAAGAGGATCTGCTGACACCCAAGGATCCCACGGATGGGAACGACGTCGGCAAGAGGGTTCCCCACAGTCGCCGGGAACGTCTCGTGCAAATCCACGAACTCGATCAGAAGGAGTTCGTGGCGCTGGAGCTCGCCCCTGACGAAAGCAGCTTGCGGACGGAGGTGCATCAAACGCGTCCGGATCGTGTCCTGGATCCTCGATCCCTGCGGCTGATTCTGCTTTCGCCCCCGCGTCAGGGGCGTCCGCTGCGTTTTCGGCTGCGTGTCGAAGGTGCGCAGCTTGCGGACCGCCTGGAGCGGATGATCGGCGACGAACCTCCCAAGGGCTTGGAGGCCGAGTTCTTCGGGGATGGCATGGAGGCGAGTTTCTCGCTCCTGGCCCCGACCGAGGAGGAAATCCAGCTCAGCTTTCGCTACAGCGGCGAACGTGAGGGACGGAAGGGGCTCGTGGAAGCCCGTTTCCGTGTGTCTCTGCAGCCGCCTCCGAGCTATTGGCGTGGCCCCGGTGTCAAGCTGGAGCGTGTCTGGAGCAAGGCGCTGGACCTGCAGGGCTTCATCGAGGAGGCGGACCCCGAGAAGGCTGACCTCCTGCTCTGCGATCCTGCGTTCCCCGCTCCTCTCGGCCTGGCGGAGGCCTTGGATCGAGGCAAGGGCCTGCTCCTGGTCGCTGGGCGTCGCACCGGCATGCACGAGGACTACAAGGACCTCGTGCCTCTCGTGGCGTTGCCGGAGACCTCCAGCCTGGGCGAAGCCAAACCCCAGGAGAGCCAGGGTGGGGGTAGCAGCGAAGAAAAGGTCGCGGGCAAGGAAGAGGGAGAGGTCGACGAGGGCAAGACCGAGAAGGGGCCCTCCAAGGTGGCGGCCAAGGAGAGGGTTGCGCAGGAAGGAGCCGCGCAGGACAGTGCGCTGCCCAAAGCCACAGGCGCTGTCCAGCCCAAGAGAGAAGAGCCGCGCAAGGAGCAGCTGGCCATCGTCTTTCTCCTGGATGAGTCGGGGAGCATGGACTACCCGAGCAGCAAGATGTCCATGGCCAAGATGGGCGCGCGCGACATCTTCGATATCCTGGGGCGCAACGACTCCTTCGCACTCATTACCTTCGCCAACCGCGCCAAGGTGCGGATGGGCATGGGGATCGCGGACAGGGAGGAGGCTCTCGAGGATGCGCTGGATGCCATCAATGCGATCGGTACGCAGACCATGGCCCTGCCCGGTCTGCGGCTTGCGTGGAAGGAGCTCAAGAAGAGCTCGGCCGAGCTGCGCCACATCGTCCTGCTGACCGATGGCGAGTTCCATGATCAGAACACGCGGACCCGCGACTTCGAGAAGCTCGTGCGGCAGATGCGGCGCGAGGGCATCGGGCTCACCGGCATGGGGATCCCTGGTGACAGCTGAAGCAATTTCAGCTTCTTGAAACGCCTGACCAAGATCCAGAAGGGGACCTTCCGCCTGGCCGGCAAACCGGCCGAGATCCCGGACATGATGGTGCGTGAGGTCAAGGGGCTTGTCGCCAAGGTGAGGCCCGAACCTGTGCCGGTCCTGGCGAAGAAGGGCGAGGACAATCGGAAGGCCGAGGCTCCCAAGGAGCCCGAGCCCAAGAAACCCGATCCAGCGACCGAAAAGAAACCGGACGAGGAAGGTTCCAAGAAGGCCCGCGATCCGCTGGCCAAGGCCGAGCTCCACCGACATGAGGTCTTCCTCGTCGAAGCGCGGCCGCTTCTCGTCGGTCTGGAGGAAGAGGACTGGCCCAAGATCGCACACTTCCATCCTTTCGAAGCCCTGGGGCGCGCCCGTGTGCATCTGGCAGTGGGGGATCAGGGGCGCGTGCTGTTGGCGTCGGCGCCCTTTGGTCTGGGGCGGATCGCGATCTTCACGGCGTCCCCAGGGGGAGCCTCCGCCCTCATCGCCTCCCCTTGGTTCCCCCAGTTGGCTGCCCAGACGGCCACCTGGCTCCTGCCGACCGAGAACCAACCCGATCCTGCGAAGGGGCGCCTGCTGCAAGCCTCGGCCCTTGAGATCCTCGAAGGCGACGGCCCTACACCAGGGCTCGCTGCCCTTGTGGCCGCCCGCCTCGGCGGTACGCTCGTCGATCAGCCTTCAGCTCCGATCCAGGAGGACTACAGCAAGAAGCCCACCGAGCCCCTTCGCTGGCTCATGGGCCTCCTCCTCCTCATGATCCTGGGCCTGCTCGCCGACGCCCGCGGCCGCCGCCTCTTCCGCCGTACTCAGGAATCCTGAAGCGCCACTGTCCCAAGCCGATGTTCTCAGGGGGCCTGGATCGCCTTCAGTGTCTGAACATGGGGACATCCATGGAGACATGTCTGAGCATGGGGACATCCATGGAGACAAGCGATTCTGCCGGCGAGGAAGTCCCAGAGATTTTTTCCTTCTCCAGTGTGGCTCTCTCCCATGACGGGCGATCCCGCGCCAGCCGGCCTACTCGCTGGACTGCTCTTGGTCCTTCTTGCGATTGGGAAGGACGTCGGGGCCGGAGTAGAGCCAGATGCGGTCCTTGCCTCGCTTCTTGGCCTCTTTGAGGGCCAGATTGGCACGCCGGCGAAGGTCCTCGGGGGAGGACATGCCTCGGCCATCGTAGGTGTCGAGGCCGATCGAGAGGGTCGTACGCGTGTGGTAGGTGCCGTTGTCGAACTCGCGCGCGGCTACCTGGTTGCGCAGGCGGGCGGCCACCTGCACGGCTTCGGCCTGGGTCGTGTTGGGGAGGAGGACCATGAACTCATCGCCACCGAATCGTGCGGGGTGGTCGATGTCGCGGATGGAGCGCTTGAGGATCTCGGCGAACTGGGTCAGCACGTAGTCGCCAAAGCTGTACTCGTAGCTGTCGTTGATTCGCTTGAAGTCGTCCAGGTCGATCAACAGGAAGGTCAACGGGCTGTGATGACGCTCGGCGCGTTGGAACTCCTGACGTAGCAGATGACGGAAATGCCGATCTGTATAGAGACCCGTCTTGAAGTCGCGGATGATCTGCCCTTCGAGGTTGCGGGCATGACTCTGGACCTCCAGATACCTCTCCTTGGAGTGGAGCAGGAGCTCGAGCCGATGCACGAGTTCTTCTTCACTGAACGGCTTCACGAGGAAGTCCTTGAAGAGGGCCGGCACGCGGTTGATCTCTTCGAGTTCGTTGAGATCGGAGATCAGGAGAAGCAAGGGGATGGGGTCATCCGAGAGCTGGAGGTCGGCTGCGATCTCGAACTCGACGCCGTCGGCGGCGCATACGATCGGATCCAGGACCAGGACCGAGGGGCGCACCTTCTGGAGAAGGCGCCTCGAATCCAGGGGGCTGTGGCTTTCGGTGACCTGGTACCCCGCACGCTTGAGGGCGCGGATCAGGGGCGCCTCCCCCTTCGCCCAGTTGTCCGGGGACGATTCTGCGGGTGCGGTGGTGGTCCGGGAGCCAGAGCCAAGCTGCGCCTGGCCCTCATGCCGGTTCGCAACCATGCCTCCCTTGTGTGACATGAGGAAGACGTGGTGGATCTTGTTGGTCGTACCCAATGGGTGCTCTTGTATGAGGATGCTCATGGGCCCAGAGTCCCTCCCTTGTTCTCAGGTAGAATCCCCGGATGCAGGTAGTCCGGGATCGGCCTGAATTCAACTGCCGACTCGAATCGGGTGTCCCGCCGCCCAGCGGAATCGTGTCCGAGACGTCCAAGTATGCCGGAAAACCTTGCTCATTGGGAGCCCAGAATCAGATCCTGACGGAGCTGTAGGCCAGGAGATGCCTAGGCTGCGGGGGGGGCTGGGGTGGAGGCCCGATCCCTTGGGCGGTCCGGAGAACTGTCTTGCCTGCCGGAGGGGCCTCCGTATGATGTTCCGCCCTTTGCCGAGGAGAGAATCATCCCGTGGTTCTGCCCCCGGTCCTCCGGATGAGCCGGCGGAACACCTTACAACCAAACCCAGACCCGGGCCGGAGCCTCTCGTATGCGATGAGGGGTGCTTCAGGGGAGGATCCCCTCGGTATCCGGGAATCGGACAAGCAGGAGAGAAGATTCGTGACCAAAGTCACCGTGAAGGAGCTGGTCGAGTCCGGCGTGCATTTCGGACATCAGGCCAGCCGTTGGAATCCCAAGATGAAGCCCTACATCTATGGGAAGAAGAACCTCATCCACGTGATCGATCTGCGCGAGACCATGCGCGGGCTGATCCAGGCCAAGCACTTCCTGGGTCGCCTGACCGCGATGGGAGCGCAGATCCTGTTCGTCGGCACCAAGCGGCAGATCAAGGACATCGTGGCCTCCGAGTCCGAGCGCGCCAACATGCCAGTCGTCATCGAACGATGGATCGGTGGCACGCTGACCAACTACCACACCATCAAGGGACGCCTCGAGCGTCTGGAAGAGCTTGAGCGCCTCGAGGCCGACGGTACCCTGGATCGTCACAGCAAGAAGCTGCAGTCGCGCCTGCGTCGTGAGATGCGCAAGATCAATCGTAACCTCGGCGGGATCCGCAACCTCAATGGCCTTCCGGGCGCCCTGGTCGTGATCGACCCCAAACGCGAGGACATCGCCGTCAAGGAAGCGGCCAAGATGAACGTGCCGATCGTGGCCATTCTCGATACCGATTGTGACCCTGACTTGATCGACATTCCGATCCCCGGCAATGACGATGCTCTCCGGAGCGTCCAGCTTCTGCTGGGCAGCCTGGTCGAGTCGGTCATCGAAGGTGTCGAGAACCAGGATCGCGAGGCGATGCAGTTCAAGAGCGAGATTCCCGAACTCAAGGGTCGAGACGAGCCCGAGCGTGGTCGTGGCAGAAGGTCCGGCGGCCCCGGCGGCGGCAGGCAAGGCGTGCGGATCGCAGGCGGGCGTTTTGCCGATCGTCATGCGGGTGGCAAGGCTGCAGCCGTGTCCTTCGGTCGCGCGAGCGCTGAGGAGTTGGCGGCTCAGAAGGCAGAGGCAGAGAAGGCAAAGCCCGAGGCCTCGGGTTCTGCGGATGCTCCGGCCCCTGATGCTCCGGCGGCTCCCGCCGCAGAGGCACCTGCGGCCGCGGCTCCTGTTACACCTGCCCCTGAAGCGCCGGCTCCCGAAGCGCCGGCTCCTGCTGCACCCGCTCCCGAAGCGCCGGCAGCCGAGGAGAGCGCGCCCGAGAAGAAGGCCCCCGAGGGCGGCGAGAACAGCTGATGAGATCAGGCACCCTCCACTCACCGGAGAGGGGGGCGCGGATCCGGGTCGGAATGGACCCTGAAATCCAGAAACGGGCCGAACCCGCAAGGTGCTGGGGCGGCCTGTTTGCGAATAGAGGCCCGATCGGGCCAAGAGACACGAGAGGAATCCGATGACCAAGGTCGATGCCAAGATGGTGGGGAAGCTCCGGAGAGAGTCCGGTGCGCCGATGATGGACTGCAAGAGGGCCCTGGATGAGTCCGGGGGTGACTGGGACAAGGCGCACGACATCCTTCGCATGAAGGGACTCAAGTCCGCCGACAGCAAGGCTGGGCGCGAAGCCACCGAAGGTCGCGTCTTCAGCTACATCCACAGTGACATGAAGACCGGCGTCCTGCTGGAGATCGACTGCGAGACCGACTTCGTTGCGCGCAACGAGGATTTCGTCGAGTTCGGCCATGATCTCTGTCTGCATCTCGCCTTCGCAAAGCCGCCCTACCTCACTCGCGAGGACGTGCCTGCTGACGAGGTCGAGAAGGAGCGTTCGCACCAACTCGAGAAGGTGCGCGAGCAGATGGGGGACCGCCCTCAGGAGATCCAGGAGAAGGCCGTCGAGGGACGCATGAACAAGTTCTTCGAGGACCGTTGCTTCCTCGAGCAAAAGTTCGTCAAGGACGACAAGGCCTCGATCGAGCAGATGGTGAAAGCCCAGATCGGCAAGATCGGTGAGAACCTCATCGTCAAGCGATTCCAGGTCTTCGTCGTCGGCAGCTGAGCCTCGCGGCTCGGCGTAGCACCAGGAGGGTCGATGGACCGTATTCTGCTCAAGATCAGTGGAGAGGCCCTGGGAGGCAAGGGGGGAGCACCCGTGGATCCCAGTGTCGCCAATGCGCTCGCCAAGCAGATCGCCGCCGTGCATCAGCGCGGAGTCGAGATCGGCATTGTCGTGGGTGGGGGCAACATCCTGCGGGGTGCCCTGTTCGCCAAGGCCGGTACGACCCGACCTACTGCCGATCAGATGGGGATGCTGGCTACGGTCATCAACGCCTTGACCCTGAGTGACGCCCTCGAGCGTCTTGGGGTCGAGACTCGCGTCTTGACGGCCATCGAGATGAACCAGGTCGCGGAGCCCTTCATCATGCGTCGGGCCATGAGACACCTGGAGAAGGGACGCATCATCCTGCTCGCGGGCGGGACCGGGAACCCCTTCTTCACGACGGATACGGCCGCCGCCTTGCGCGCCATGGAGATCGGGGCCGACGTCCTGGTCAAGGCGACCAAGGTCGACGGTGTCTACGACAAGGATCCTGTCCACAACTCCGATGCTGTTCGCTTCGAAGAGCTAGGCTTTGACGAGGTCCTGGAGAGGGGATTGAATGTCATGGACGCAACCGCCATAACCCTCTGCAAGGAAAACGCTGTTCCGATCCTGGTCTTCAATCTCTTCGAGGAAGGAAACCTGGCCCGCGTCCTGGCTGGTGAGAAGCTCGGGACGTGGATCCGTTGACGCGAGACCCCGGATCGCGATACACGGACTTGTGAACGGGACAGGAATGCACGAGATGGCAGATCCCTCATGGGATTGGCCAGTCATGAACAGGCGATACGGATAGGTATCCCGCAAGGGCCCACAAGGGAAGGAGTCGAACGATGACAGAGTCGAAGGACATTCTGGCTGATGCCACGACACGGATGGACAAGGCAATTTCGCATCTGCGGGATGAGTTGAGAGGGATCCGGACGGGTCGAGCGACGCCAGCGTTGGTGGAGAACATCCGCGTCGACTACTACGGGTCACCGACTCCCCTGATGCAGTTGGCACAGATCTCGATCCCGGAAGCTCGCCAGATCCTGGTCAAGCCCTTCGATGCCGGTGCTGCCGGTGAGATCGAGCGGGCGATCCTCAAGTCGGACCTCGGGATGTCACCGCAGAACGACGGCAAGAGCATACGTCTCACGCTGCCTCCCTTGTCCGAGGACCAGCGGAAGAAGCTGGCCCACCGAGTGAAGGATCTCTGCGAACAGGCTCGTGTGTCGATCCGCAACGTGCGACGTGACGGAAACAAGCACATCGATTCGGCCCAGAAGGACGGCGACTTCTCGGAGGATCAGGGCCACGACATGCACGAAGAACTCCAGGGTCTGCTCAAGACCCACGAGAAAGGGATCGACGAGATTTCCAAGAAGAAGACCGAAGAGATCATGACCGTCTAGCGAGGATCCCCTGTGTTGCCGCCCGCTCTTTGTCAGCGGGCCCGATGGGGGGCGTAGCTCAGTGGCAGAGCAGTGGCCTTTTAAGCCATTGGTCGAAGGTTCGACCCCTTCCGCCCTCACCAAAACGAACACATGGATACAGCGCTCGACAGAATCCTCCCCGACCTGATTTGTCCTCAGACCCGTCAACCTCTTCATCTGGCAACGGATGAGGAGTTGGAACGGGTGCGGGTGGCCGTTCGCGAAAAACGGCTGCAGAATCGGGGAGGCAATCTCATCGAAGGGGAGCCCGAAGCCGTGCTGGTCAGGGAGGACGGCAAGGGAGCCTATGGAGTCTGGAACTCTATTCCTGTCCTCATCGTCGAAGACGGTTTCGAGATGCCTTGAGACGCTCGCCGATCTTGCCCTGATCCGGAAGGCTGTTCCTGCAGCAGAATTGCAGCCCTTCGTTGATTTCACGGCCTCCTCAGGCTAAACCTCTTCGCCCCATAGGTCCCCATCGTCTAGCTAGGTCCAGGACGCCAGGTTTTCATCCTGGTAACAGGGGTTCAAATCCCCTTGGGGATACCAAAGGAGCCGATGGCTTTGCCATCGGCTCCTTCCTTGTACCCGGTCCCCTTTCTCTGTGGGCTGGAATCGTTTGGGCTGTCTATTGGCAGAGTGGGTGGGCGGACTCGTAGACCTTGCGCAGGCGTTCGAGGGAGAGGTGTGTGTATATCTGGGTGGTCACGAGGCGTGCGTGTCCGAGCATCTCCTGGACCGTGCGGAGGTCGGCCCCTGCGTCGAGCATGTGCGTCGCAAAGGAGTGACGCAGGGTGTGTGGGCTCGGGATCTGGGCGAGGCCGACATCGAGCGCCAGTTGGCCGAGGATCTGGGCGACGCGGCGGGCGCTGAGGCGCGAGCCTCTCTCACCCAGGAAGAGAGCGGGGTTCTTGATGGCGAGATGCGTGAGAAGTGCACGCCGCTGCAGACGATACGCCGACAGGGCCTCGACAGCCGGTTGGCCTAGAAGGCCGAGTCTCTGCTTGCTGCCCTTACCGAAGAGGGGCAGCACACCTCCCCCAAGATCGACGTCGGTAGCATCGATGCCCACGAGTTCGGAGACACGACATCCGGTGGAGTAGAGGGTTTCGATGAGCGCGCGATTTCGCGTGCCGATGAAGTCGTCGCCATAGTCGTGGCGTAGCAGGAGGTCGACTTCCTGTTGGCTCAGCACCTTGGGCAGTCGGCGTCCGCCGCGGGGACCTCGCAGAACTGCAGTGGGGTTCTCACGGCCCGGCTCGCGTTCATCCAGGTAGCGGTAGTAGGCGCGGACGGCGGAGAGTGCCCGGCGGATCGAGGCCTCACCCAGGTTGCGTGCGCGCAGTTGTGCCGCATAGCCTCGTAGATCGAAACGGTTGGCGTCATCCAGTCTGCGTTCCCGCTTTTCGAGCCAGTGATGGAGCAGCAGGAGTTCGCGCTGATAGGCCCGCAGTGTGTTCTCGCTGCGATTGCGCACACCCCTCAGATGCTGGAAGAAAAGGTCCAGCTCCTCGGGAACGGCTTCCAGCTCCTGTTTCTCCCTCTGCTCCATGGCTCGAGATCCTACACGAAGGACGCGATTGCGAGGTGGATTCTCCCGGACACCCGCTCCATGCTTCCCCCATGCGAGAGATGCGTGTAGCTGAATCGGAGATGGAAGGACTCTGCCTTGCCTGGCTCGACGGTGAGCCCGAGGAGAGTCGTCCCGTCCTGCTGTACTCGGGGGGCGAGTGTCGCGAGGACAGCCGCTACCACATCCTGGCCCGCAACCCGAGTGTCACGATCCAGGCCAGCGTCTTTCGGGAGGAGAGTGGCCGCGGGGGGCGCGTCACCGTCTGCGATGGTCTGGGGCAGGTGCTCGAGGAGGCCCCCTGCGAGGATCTGGTCGACGTCATCCGGCGTTGGTCCGAGCGCCTCATGGACGAGGACCGCGACCAGCGTATCGAGCCCTTCGACCAGGGTTGGATCGGCTATTTGGGTTATGACCTCGCCTGGCTCTTCGAGTATGGACTGCCTAAGTTCCTGCCCGCCACCTCAGCCCTGCCGGATCTCAGTCTGGCTTGGTACGAACGACCACTGGTCATGGACCGAAAGGCGAGCGTCCTCCGTGGTCCCGATGCCTTCATCGAATCGCTGCAGGGACTGCCTCCCTCGACGGAGCCGCATGTCATCCATGTCTTGGGTGCCGAAGGGCGCTTCCACAGGGAGGACTATGAGGCGGCCGTCGAGCGCGTCATCAACCATTGCAAGCGCGGAGATGTCTTCCAGGCCGATCTCTCGCGGCGTATCCAACTCCAGGTAGAGGGTGAGGCCAAGGATCTGTTCAAGCGGCTGGTCGCCAAGAGCCCTGCGGCGTTCTCGGCCTTCCTTTCGCCTGGGCCGGGGCTGGCTGTCGCGTCTTCTTCACCAGAGGAGTACCTGCGGCTGCGCGGCCATCATGTGCGCACCCGGCCCATCAAGGGGACGCGTCCGCGCGGAAGCGACAGCGTCGAGGACGAAGTCATGGCAGCAGCTCTGCGCAATTCGGGCAAGGACCTGGCGGAGCTCACGATGATCGTGGACCTCATGCGCAATGACCTGGGTCATGTTGCAAGACCCGGCAGCGTCCAGGTCACGGAGTTCCCCGAGCTGATGACACTGCCGCAGGTCCACCACTTGTTCGCGACGGTGGAGGCCGAACTGGATGAGGGCAAGGATCTCTACGATCTACTGGCAGCCAGCTTCCCGCCAGGCTCGATCTCCGGTGCGCCCAAGCCCAAGGCCATCGAAATCCTAGAGATGGTCGAACGTTCCCGCCGTGGCGTCTACACGGGTTCGATCGGCTACATCGAGCCTGGCCGCAGCACACATCTCAATGTGGCCATCCGCACAGCTGAGTGGGCTGGCGGGTTCCTTCGTTTTGGTGTGGGAGGAGGGATCACCGTCGGGAGTGAGCCTGCGGCAGAGTTCGAGGAGACCGAGGACAAGGCTCGTGGACTGGCACTGGCTCTCGGGATCGACAAGCTGCCATGACCGCGCTGATCCGAGCCCTCTGGTGCGATGGTCAGATCCTCGATGGGGAGAGCGCGCTCTTCTCGGCATGGCATCCTGCCTTCACCCGGGGTGAGGGGATTTTCGAGACCTTTCGCACGATCGGAGGCCAGATCCACGGTCTGGAGCAGCACCTCATCCGTTTGAGATGGGCAGCGGGGCGCATGGCCTACCTGCCACTGCCTGTCCACGACTATGCACAGCTCTGTCAAGACCTGCTGGACCATGCGGATCTCGATGAGGGTCGCTTTCGCCTGACTCTTCTTCCGGTCGGAGTGAGCCCCCGGCTCATTCTCAGTGTCGAAGCCCTGGATCGGGATCTCCTCGCGCGGAGGGCACGAGGGGTTCGCCTGATGACCAGCCCCTTTCGGATCGGAGAGCGTGACCCGAGTCGGTCCATGAAGCTGGTGTCCCGGAGCTTCTACAGCCTGTCGGAGCGCGAAGTCCAGGCAAGGGGAGGGGAAGAGCCTCTCTTCCTCGGCGATCACGGTGAAATCCGGGAGACGAGCCGTGCCAATCTCTTTGCCTACAAGGAAGGTGAAGGGCTCCTGACGCCTACCCTGGTGGACGCTTTCCTACCGGGGGTGACCCGAGCCCGCCTGCTCTCCGCTGCCCGAGCCACGGGGCTAGGCGTGCGGGAGCGCACGATCCTGTTCGAGGAATTGACGGATTGTCAGGAGGTGTTCCTGACGAACGCCGTTTCTCTGGCCTATCCCGTGATTTCCGTGGATCACATGCAATTTTCACCAGGCCCCATTCTGGAACGATGCTTGCTGCTGTTGGAGGCTGGCCCGAGATCGGGATAGCCCGAACGATTCATGACCTCGATGCGTCTGACGGCGTCTTTCGGTCCAGGACCGCGAACCTATCGGTTCGCTCGGCATGGCTTGGATTCGACGACCCACTTGGGTCGCCTCATATCTCGCGCAGCCGTCCTGAACTCGAAATGCGCTCGTCAGACCGCAAATGCTAGATCGGCTGCGCCGATCTAGCATTTGCCCACAACGATCTCATGAATCGTCCGGACTAGGAGTGGGAATGCTGCAGAATGCCGCTCTTGCCGGGACTCCCGGGCTATGCTGTAGAGGCGCCTGCAAACCTCCATGCCTATGAGGGATCAGAGGCGGCGCGAGCCGTTGATCGGAGAGAAGGAGACAAGAGATGAGACGAACCCACGTGGTCCTGGCTTTCAGTGCCTGCCTTGCAGTGTCACCCCTGCTCCCCGTCGTGGCAGCTGCCCCGGATCTGGCCAACGTGCTCCTCCTCCAGGGCAAGAAGAAGGCTCCGCCCAAGGACGACCCGGCCATCCTCAAGACCCTCAAGGAGCTAAAGTCCATCCGCAAGGACAAGAAGGGCTCACGGGATGCCGAGGGTGTCAAGCTCATCAATGAGTTGACCAAGCGTTATCCTTCTCTGAACAAGAAGCAGCAGAAGGCGATCGCCAAGGGACTGGGAGAGGTCTTCAAGGCCAAACGCACGCCTGCGGAGACACGTCTGCTCATCACTGCAGGTGAGGCCCTGTCCAAGTTCGAGGGTGAGGGTGCCAAGGTGTTGGCCAAGCTCTGCGATGACCGTCGATTCGGCAAGAAGGAGTGGCTGATCTTCCGCGGGAAGCTGGTCTCTTTCCTGGGGCGGCCTGCGATCACCGGAGCTATCCAGAAGCAGCTCATCGACTACTGCACGCGAGCCCCCGACGACATCATCCGTGCGAATGCGGGAGGGACCCTGCGGCACTATTCCAAGCACGATCAAAAGGTCCGCAAGGAGATCACCAAGCGGATCGTGAAGGAGTTGGCTGGTATCTATGGGCAGTCCCTGTCCAACTCGGATCCCCGCGACACCCAACGCAAATCCTACGAAGATACCTACGCCACCGTGGAGGGGCCCTGGATGAAGACCCTGACGGCTCTCACGGGTCAGAAGATCAAGGATCCCAACGAGTGGCAGCGCTGGTACAACAAGAACAAGGGAAAGAACTGGGAGAAGGAAGGTTTCACGACGCGTGCCGTCAATGAGGAGACCAAGAAGTCCTGAGGCTTCCTGACGCCTTTCGAATTCCCCACAGAGAGCTTCGCCCTTGCGCCCTGCCCTTGTCGTCCCACTCCTGATCCTGGGCCTCTGGTTCGCGCTCTCCTGGTGGGGGGAGCGCGGTCAGCGGCTTGCGCTACAGGAAACCCAGAACCGACCCACGGTACGTGAGGAACTCCTCGAAAAGGAGATCCGTCGCCTCACTGCCGATACCCAGAGGCTGGAGAGAGAATACCTCGTTTCCGAACAGGCCAAACAGCGTGCCATCGGCAACCTGGGACAGGCGGTGCAGCTGCTCCAGAAGAAGGAACGGTCCCGCCCCAAGGCAGCGGAGATGGACCCCGAGGAGCGTGAGCAGGTGCTAGAGAGCATGCGGCAGAACCTCGCGCTCGTTCGACGCATCAACCGCGGGCTACAACTCAATGGCGGTGGGTGGCTCCGTATCCTCTCGCTCGAGGGTGTCGAAGAACGAAAGCTCAACGAGGTCATGCTCTCAGTCGTCGGCCAGGATGGCCTCTACGAGGGCGCCTATCTGGCTTCCAGTTGTCGCATCCATATGGATCGTGAGAGTGGCGAGGTACGGCTGGTCCTGGGCAAGGGCACGCGCTTCGTCCGGAACAAGAAGGTGCCCTTCGATGAAGGGTTCGAGCTGTCTTTCGAGAGCCACTGGCCTCGCATCTTCGCCAAGGATCTGCACGAGCTCATCACCTCCGCAGGAGAATGGCCCAAGCCCAAGCAGAAGCCTCTGCCAAGGAGTGACCTCAGGACCGTCATGCAGTGGCGTGATCGCCTGGACGGGTTCTTCGAAGCGCTGTCCGTGACAGGCCCCAGGCTCGAGCTGCAGGAGCTCAAGGGAGTGGGCCATGGGGATTTCGAAGGAGTGAGTCTGTTCGGATACAGCAAGACCGGCATTCTGGAGCGCCGCCTGAAAGCCCAGAAGATGGAGTTCTGGATCGACAAGGCTCGTGATCGCGTCGAGCTGCGTCTGACGGATGGCTATGTCGAGGACGAGTCGGGCAGGGTGGGGTTTCCCAAGAAGACCTGGCGCATGTTCCTGCCCACCATGGGAGCCAGGCAGGCGGGCTCGTTGTTGGCTGGATTCGTCCACTACGCCAGCCCATCGCCGAAACGCAGGTAGCAAGTACTACAGGGCGGGCTGCTCCGGCCGGCCGTAAGGTGCGGATTCCAGTGGCGTCGTCGAAGACCGGCCCAGTTTCTGGCCAAGGTCGTTTCTGAGGACGCCGCGGCGGCGTATCGTGGTTGCCCAGGAACTCTGCTTTAGAGGCCCGGTTGGCCGAGCTTGCCCACAGGATCGATGGGGCACTCGAGGATCTCATGGCGAGGACCGCCATCCCGAGCGAGAACCTGCTCGCCGCCACCCGCCACCCCCTGCTGGCCGGCGGCAAGCGCCTGCGGCCAGCGCTCGTCCTGGAAACCGCTGCCTTGTTCCGCGGCCAGGATCCCGAATACGTGCAGCTGACCCTTTCGGGTGCCTTGGCGGTGGAGCTGATCCACACCTATTCACTGGTGCACGACGATCTACCGAGCATGGACGACGATGACCTGCGGCGAGGCCAGCCGACCGTCCACACCGTCTACGGCGAGGCCATGGGGATCCTCGTGGGGGATGGTCTGCAGACCCTGGCTTTCGAGGTCCTCCTCTCCGGGCCGGGTTCCGCCGAGCGTCGTTCTGAAGCGGCTTTGGTCCTGGCACGGGCTGCCGGCCTTTGTGGCATGGTCGGAGGCCAGGTTCTCGATCTGGAGGGCGAAGGGCATACGCCTGAGCTCGGCCGGGTGCGGGCGATCCACGAGAAGAAGACCCTGGCCCTGCTCGAGGCCAGCGTCGAGATCGGCGCGGTGCTTGGGGGTGCCACCGACCTGCAGCGGGAGGCCCTGGTCAGATATGGCCGTGCCGTGGGGCTGGCCTTCCAGATCGTGGACGACATCCTCGATGAGACGGCGACTGCGGAGGAGCTCGGAAAGTCCCCCGGCAAGGACCGTTCGAGCGGCAAGCTCACCTGGCCCGCCTGTGTGGGGCTCGAGGAGAGCCAGAAGGAGGCCATGCGGCTGGTCCAAGAAGCTCGCGAAGCCTTGAATCCCTTGCATACTATGGACTTGGATCCAGCCTTCCTGCAGGATCTTTCGTTCTACATCGTTGATCGGAGGCTCTGAGCCACTCCATGAAACCCACAATGCTCGACCAGGTCACCTGGCCCGAAGATCTCAAGAAGCTGGACCGGGAGGATCTCCCGGAGCTGGCCCAGGACATTCGTGACTACATCATGGAGGTGGTGAAGACCACGGGCGGTCACCTGGGGTCGGGCATGGGCGTCGTCGAACTGACGATCGCGATGCACTACCTCTACAACTTCCGCGAGGACAGACTCGTCTTCGATGTGGGGCACCAGTGCTACCCGCACAAGATCCTGACCGGGCGCAAGGACGAGATGTTCACGCTGCGCCAGAAGGATGGGCTGAGCGGTTTCACCAACCGTTTCGAGTCGCCCTACGACGTCTACTCCTGCGGCCACGCAGGCACGGCCATCTCCTGTGCACTCGGGATTGCCCACGCGGATCGTCGCATGGGACGCAGCCGCGAATGCGTAGCTGTCGTGGGGGATGCTGCCATGGGTTGCGGGGTCGCGTTCGAAGCCATGAATCATGGCGGCGCTCTCGGCGACAAGGTCACCATCGTCCTCAACGACAACAACTGGTCCATCACCAAGACCGTCGGTGCGCTCTCGTCCTACCTCAACAAGATCCGGACCGGTCCGCTCTACAAGCAGGCCAAGAAGACCGTGCACCAGCTCCTGCAGGCCATGCCGGTCGTTGGCGAGAAGGTCGACAAGACGCTCGAGGACGGACTCAAGATCCTGCAGAACACATTGGCGCCAGGAGCCATCTTCGAGGCCCTGGATCTGGACTACTATGGCCCTATCGATGGGCATGACATCGAGGAGCTGTTGACGACGTTCGAGCATGTGCGCAACAAGGACGGTATCAGCCTGATCCACGTTCGCACGCAGAAGGGCAAGGGCGTTCCCGGCTCTGAGGAAGCCTACGACCGGGCCCATGCGGCCAAGCCACAGGCACCCAAGCAGGCGTCAGTCGCACCCAAGAGCGCCGCCACCGAGCCCATCGTGCTCGTGCCCTCCCAACCGCGAGAGGTCACGAAGGCCTGGACGGATTGGTTCAGCGATGCGCTCATCACTGCTTGCGAACGAGACGAGACGGTCTTGGCGCTGACGGCGGCCATGCCCGACGGCACGGGTCTCATGAAGCTCATGGAGCAGTTGCCCGATCGTGGCATCGACGGAGGCATCGCGGAGCAGCACCTGGTCGCCTTTGCATCAGGGCTGGCTACTGCCGGTCTCAAGCCCGTCGTCGCGGTCTACTCCACCTTCTTGCAGCGTGCCTATGACCAGGTCTTCCAGGAGGTCCTGCTCAACGAGAATCCGGTGGTCTTCGTCATGGATCGCGCCGGCCTGGTCGGCGAGGACGGATCCTCCCACGCGGGCGTATTCGATATCGCCTATCTAGGGACCATCCCCAACATCGTGCTCATGGCTCCGAGGGATGGCATCGAGCTCGGCATGATGCTCGACTTCTCCCTCGAGCTCGGCAAGCC
>JAJRTL010000320.1 GCA_024278315.1 Planctomycetota bacterium
AGCCCTCAGGTCCTCGGGCAACTACAACATCTACTGGCCCTTCCGCCCACAATCCGTTCAGGCGAATCGCTATGCCCGATATCAGGAGGTCATGGACCTGCCCGCAAGTGCCAAGGGCAAGCTCAGCGCCATTGCGCTGCGCGCTGGCCCGATCCACGGTTCACGAGGCGCACCACCTGCCTGCTCCATCACCATGGAGGTCAAGGTCTCGACGGCTGCCAACACTGCAGGCGCGATGCTCCGTTCCTTCTCCTCGAACGAAGGCAAGGACGCCACGGTCGTCGTCGCCAAGAAGATCGTGAAGTTCGCGAAGTATCCTCTTCTTCCCAAGTTCCCCCAGCCCTTCTTCTTCAAGGTTCCCTTCGACAAGAACAAGGTCCTGGCCTTCGTGGGCAACAAGAGCCTCTGCCTCGACATGACCGCGTACGACAACAGCCTCTACAACTCCACGACCCGGCAGTACAACTACTTCTATCCGGACTCGGTGAGCTTCCTCTCCGGCTATGGCATTCAGACGCATGAGGGTCGGCCAGGCTTCAGCAGCAGGCCTGGGTCTTTCCTCCCCTACTACGGCTACACCTACGCGAACATCCGCACCTACGGAACGGTCGGCCTGGGCAACCTGCAGGTCTATGCCTACTCCTACAACGCACCCCAGGGCGCCGCAGCCTTCCATATCCTCACGGCTGGCAAGATGCCCGTCGGCATCCCCCTCGTGGATGGCAACTCGCTCTACGTGAACCTGGGCACCGTCCTGGCGGTCACCCCCTCGTTGTCGACAACAAGCTACGGGTCCATCCAGTTCCCACAGCGTGTCTCTGGAAAGCCCATGACCTACATCCTCGATACGCCCTTCCAGAACGCATGGCGCGGCGCTCGCGTGTATGGCCAGAGCTTCCTCCTGGACCCCAAGGCCAACAAGTCGGGTATCGTCTCGACCCAGCTCAACGTCGTCGAGCTGCCGGCCTACTACCAGAAGACCGGTTACCCCCTGTCCCACATGTATGAGTACAAGTACGGGACCAGGACCTACACGTACCTGCGCAAGGGCTACGGTCACGTGACCGAGCTGACCTTCAACTAAGGTCGCATGATCTTGAGCTGACCTTGAACCGAGGTCAGCTGGTCCCCTGGACCGGTTGGAGCCTGGTTGCCCAGAATGGGAGCCAGGCTCCGACTGTGTACGGGCAGGACTTCGGAATTCCCCTCGCGCGTACGATGACGACTCCGTAAAAGACGGGTAGTCTGGGGACTGCCCGGACCTAGCCCCGAAGACATCCCTGCGAAGGACCCCACATGGACAGTGCCACTCCCGCCCCCCTCCAGGACGACGACCTCCAAAAGGTCAAGAAACTCAAGGACGCCTACGATGGTCTCAAGTCCGAGATGGCCAAGGTCATCGTCGGTCAGGACGCGGTGGTGGACCAGCTCTTCATCTCCCTCTTCTCGCGCGGGCATGCCCTCCTGATCGGCGTCCCCGGGCTTGCCAAGACGCTGATGATCTCGTCTCTGGCAGAAATCCTCCATCTCAGCTTCAACCGCATCCAATTCACGCCCGACCTCATGCCGGCCGACATCACCGGCACGGAGGTAATCCAGGAGGACAGGGCTTCGGGCACGCGCGAGTTCAAGTTCCTCAAGGGCCCCATTTTCGCCAATGTCATCCTGGCCGATGAGATCAACCGAACGCCTCCCAAGACCCAGGCAGCACTCCTGGAAGCCATGCAGGAGCGCCAGGTCACGGTGGGCGGAAAACGGCATGTGCTGGATCAGCCATTCTTCGTACTAGCGACCCAGAACCCCATCGAGCAGGAGGGCACATACCCCCTGCCCGAAGCCCAGCTCGACCGGTTCATGTTCATGATTCGCGTCGACTACCCGACGCTGGACGAGGAGCGGGAGATCCTGCGACGCACGACGGAGGCCAAGGAGGCCAAGCTGAGTGCCGTTCTGTCCGGTGAGGAGATCATGGAGCTTCAGGACATCGTCCGTCGGGTTCCCATCGCCGATCAACTTCTCAACTACGTCTTGCGCCTCTCCCGTGCCACGCGCCTGAACAACCCCAAGGCTCCGGGATTCATCAAGGAGCTTCTGGCCTGGGGCGCCGGCCCTCGCGCCAGCCAGAACCTGGTCCTGGCAGCCAAGGCTCGAGCGATCCTGGAAGGCCGATTCCATGTCTCCGCAGATGACGTCCGGGCAGTGGCTCATCCCGTCCTCCGGCACAGGATCATCACCAACTTCAGCGCCGAAGCCGAAGGGATCACGACGGACATGGTCGTGGATCGGCTTCTGGAGACGATCGATCCCAACGCGAGCGAAGCCCTCGAAGACGGCAAACTTCCCGGCGTCCTGAACTGATGGCGTCGACCGGCCTCACGAAGAGGAAGTACCTGGACCCGCAAGTCCTCGACTCCATCAAGCGCTTGGACCTACGGGCCCGTCTCGTGGTGGAGGGATTCGTCTCCGGCATGCACGATAGCCCCTACAAGGGCTATTCGGTCGAATTCGCCCAGCATCGTGAGTATGTCCAGGGAGATGATATCCGCTTCGTGGACTGGAAGGTCTACGCCAAGTCGGATCGCATCTACATCAAGGAGTTCGAGGAAGAAACGAACCTCAAGGCCATGCTCTTCCTCGACCAGAGCGAGTCCATGACCTACGGAGAGGCCAGGAGCAAGTTCGACTACGGCGCCACCATGGCAGCTTCCCTCGCCCACCTGATCCAGCAGCAGCACGACTCGGTGGGGCTCACTCTCTTCGATGAAGAGAGCCGCTGCACCTTGCCTCCCAGCACGAGCCGGGCGCAGCTCAATACGATCCTCCATCACCTCACTGATGCGGAAGCCACCCGGAAGACCAAGATTGGAGACATCCTCCATGAGCTATCGGATCGCGGAGGTCGCAAGGGCCTCATCATCGTCATCTCCGATCTCTTCGACGATCCGGAATCGATCCTGGCAGGCCTGCGGCATCTCCGCCATGTCGGCCATGACGTGCTGGTATTCCACGTCATGGACAGAGATGAGGTGGAGTTTCCGTTCGAACGTATGACGCTCTTCAAGGGTATGGAGCAGATGCCCGAGCTCCTCGTGGATCCAAAATCCTTGAGGGAGGCCTACCTGAAGGAGGTCCAGAGCTTCGAGGAGTCCATCCGCAAGGGTTGCCAGGCTTTGAAGATCGACTACATTCGGACGATCACGGATCAAGGTCTCGAGGTCGTGCTGACCAGTTATCTGGCCAAGCGGTCCCACCTGCTCAAGGGCGGACGCCGATAGCGGCCCCCTACTCCTTGCGCATCCCCTCGGGCCCGGCATCTGCATAGGATCCCATCTTGAGCTTCCTGAATTCCGCACTCCTGGGCTTGTCCGCACTGTTCGCCGTGCCTCTGATCATCCACCTCCTCAATCGGAGGAGATACAGGGTGCTCCCTTGGGCTGCCATGGAGTTCCTGATGCTGGCCTATCAGCGGACACGTCGGCGGATGAGGATGGAGAGTCTGCTCCTTCTCCTCCTGCGTTGCGCCATCCCGATCCTCCTGGCCTTGGCGGTGGCCCGCCCCCGCCTGGGCCAGGCTTCGGCCTTGCCCTTGGACCGAACCGGAAGCCATCACATCCTCATCCTCGACCGCTCCTATTCGATGGGCTATCAGGAGGAGGGGATCCGCCGCCCCTTCGATCGCCTCAAGGGATGGGCAGATGGAATCGTTGGTCAGATTGCTGCCGGTGGTGCGGACAGGGTCAGCCTGATCCTCGTCGACGACAGGGTCACGACACCTCTGCGAGGCGAGCTCAGCCTCACTCAAGTACGCAAGACCCTCAGCGAGTTCCTGGCGCCCAGCGACGGCCGTGCGAGGCTGCTGCCCGCTTTGAAAGCGGCCCAGACTCTCGCTGGAAAAGAGGAAGAGCCAGCTCGGATCTACGTGATTTCGGACTTTCAGAAGTCCTTCATCGAAGCCGCCCCAGAAGACCCGGAAGGAGAGCGGGGCCCCGATTCCGCTCTCGTGGACGTTCTGGGGGATTTCCATGATCAGGGAATTCCTGTCGTTTTCCTGCCCGTCGCCCCACGTGGCGTGGTGCAGAACAGCATCGTGAGGGATTTGAGCCTGGATCCCTCCAACGCTGTGGCAAGGATTCCCGCAACGGTTCGAGCCACAGTCATCCATCGTGGGCCCGCTGGGCGCGAGGTCCTTGCCACGATGACCCTGGATGGAGAGAACCCTGTCAACCGCCCCCTGAACCTGCAACCTGGGGAAGCCACGGAAGTCCGTTTTCCAATCCGTTTCCTCGAACCCGGATACCACGCCATCGAAGTCTCGCTCACCGAGGATGGTCTCCCGATCGACGATGTGCGTAGGCTCGTCATCGAGGTCAGGGACCGGATCCGGGTCCTCTGTGTCGAAGGAGGTCAGGGAGATCCCGAGGAGGATCCGCTTCTGCGGCCCGGATTCCTCTATCGCAACCTCCTGGATCCACTGGCGGACCTGGATGCCTCCGAGATCCAGCCGGGCCAGGAGCGACTCCGCACCTTCGATGTCCAGCTTGTGGATGAACTCCGTTTCCAGAGCGACCCCAACTACTTCAAGGACGTGGACATCATTGCTCTCCTCGACTTCTCGGGTCCACGCGAAGAGTTGGCCAAGAGGTTGAAAGACTTCGTACACAGAGGTGGAGGCCTGCTCGTCGCGCCGGGTCAGGACAGTCTGCCTGACCTCTACAATCTCCGCCTCTTCCGCAAGGGGCAGGGCGGCGCACGTGGAGAAGAGGCAGAGGAAGCAGGACCGCTTCCTCTGCGCCTCCTCGAAATCCGGGGATTTCGAGGACAGCTGGGTCGGGGCAAGGGTGGGACGATTCCGGACCACTACGCCACGCCTCGCATTGCCGATCCCGACAGCCCCTATCTCCGCGATTTTTTCGAAGAGCAGAACCTGGACAAGGTCCTCGAGGCCATGCCGGTCTATCGATACTTCGCTACAGATGTACGGAGCCAACCCAAGGCGACCCGTGTCGTGCTCGAGCTGGATCAGGCAGATGATCCGGAGCGCCTGCCTCTGCTCGCCATCAGGGACTATGGACGGGGAACCTGCGCGCTCTTGACCAGCAACCCGACCAAGCAACCAGACAGGTGGAATGAGTTGGATCAACTCTACATCGCCCTTCCACTCCTGCATCGGCTGGCTCGCGGTCTCGCCCAACAGGACCAAACCCATTTGAACCGTCTTGTCGGCCAGGCGCTGCAGACCTGGATCGAGGGCATACCAGATTCGCTCTATATGATGCGACCAGGCAACCAAGGTCGTAAGCCATTGCCCCTCCCCCTCCAGATCAAGGATGGAAATGCCAGAATGGAGGCCTTCCACGGGACCTACAAGGCTGGAATCTATCGCTTGGAACTCAGTTTTTCTGACAAAACCCACCCGGACCAGGAGCTGCTCTTCGCTGTCAATCCCGATCCAGATGAGGGCGTCCTGGACTACGTCAGCGCCGCGACGCTGCAGCAGGACTTCCCGAAAGTCGAGATCCAAGCCGAACTCAGGCTGGAAAAGCCCGATGTCGTCCAGGCCGGAACCTCTGAGATGGGAAGGCTCCTGATGATGTTGATGTTGATGGTTGGTATATCCGAGGCACTTCTGGCAGGACGACTGGGAAGGAGGAGGCAGTGATTGCAACCGCACTCCAGCAGATCTCCGACTCCATCGAGTCCAACCAGGAACTCATCTGGCTCGATGCCCCCCCCGCCTGGATCATCGGCCTGGTGCTCATCCCCCTTCTCATCGCGGTCGTGTGGTGGTCCTACAAGCGACAGAGGGATCTGAGCCGCGGGCAACGAAGAGTCCTCGCAGGTCTGCGCCTGCTGGCCTTGATCTTGGCGTTGCTGGCTGTCTTCCGCCCCGCGATACAAACGACCCGGGTCCTCAAGGAACGGAGTGAGGTCCATATCCTCATCGACGACTCGGCATCCATGGACCGCAACGAGCCCTACCCCGAAGCCATGAGGAATGAAATCCGGGAAGCACTGGGCCCTGACGCTCCAGAGGATCTGGGGTCCTTGAGTCGACTGGATCTGGTCAGGAGATTCCTGGACACCGGTCGGAATACCCTGCTGAAGGGAATCGGCAAGGAGTTCGACCTGCGTTTCTACCGATTCGCCGATCGCGTGGATCCCATCCAGGATATGGATGAACTGCAGGGCAAAGGGAGCAGCACGAGGATTGGCGACGCCCTGGACCTTCATCTCGTTCAGAGCAGCGGCAGAAGCGATGACGGGTCGTCCGGGAGACTGGAAGCAGTCATCCTGGTCAGTGATGGCCGCAACAACGAGGGGTTGATCCCGAGAGAGAGCGCGGATCGCTATCGAAACCAACAGATTCCCGTCCACGTCCTCGCTGTCGGGGACCCCTCCAGTGAGCGCAATCTGACGCTGAGTGGACCTTCTGGTCCGCAACAAGTCCTGCGCAACGAGGAGGCTGTCTTCGAACTGGATGTCACCGCCACAGGTTATGAAGGTCGCGAGGCAGAACTGATCCTGAGTGGATTCAGGAAGAGCTCGGACGAAAACGAACGGGACGAACCAGAACTCGTTCTGAACAGTACGAGCTTCGTGGTCCCCAGTGGCAGCAAGGGCTCGAAAATCACGATTACCCACACCTTCACTGAGCCTGGTGATTACATCCTCACGTTCCAGGTGCCTCCCCTGCCCGGTGAGACCAATCCCAAGGACAACGTCACGCGACGCTACCTGCGTGTGAACTCCAATACGATCCGCGTCCTCTTCCTGGACGAGCAACCAAGATGGTCCTACCGCTATCTGATCAAAGGTCTGCTTCGAGTCGACAAGAGCATCGTAGTCCAAGCATGGCTTTTCGATGCCGGTCGGAACTTCATCCAAGAAGCGAGTGAGGGCCTTCCTCCTTTGACCAGCCTCCCCAGGACAAAGGCGGAGCTCTTCCAATACGACGTCATCCTCATCGGTGATGTGCACCCTTCCCTCCTGGGACAGGATCCCGAGTCTAGGCAGAAGTGGCTTGAACTGCTCAAGGAATTCGTCGAGCACGGAGGTGGACTGGGGCTCATTGCGGGTGAAGGCGCGATGCCCGAGCTCTATAGGGAAACACCTCTCGAAGATCTTCTACCTGTGGTCATCGATGTCTTTGGTGATGGTCTACTGGCCCAGGACCAGTATCGGACCTTCCGACCACAGCTCGAGAACCCTGGTGCCCCCCACCCCATCGTCAAACTGAGCCAACACCTCGATCAGAACCGACTTCTCTGGGAGCGTGGACTCCCAGGAATGAACTGGTACTACCCCGTCTTGCGGGCGAAGGCGGGAGCCACGGTTCTGCTGCGGCATCCCGAGAGCGAGAACAAGTACGGCCGGCGTGTCCTTGCCGCAATCGCACCCCACCCGCAAGGACGTGTTGCGTTCTTCGCTTTCGATGAAGCCTGGAGATGGAGACGTTTCTATGGGGAGAAGTACCTGGATCCCTATTGGCGTCGAGTGGTTCGCGCCTTGGCTGAGAGCAAGCTGCGACGCCTCGATGACAGGGTCCGGCTTGTCGTCGAGCGCAATCAAGTGGATCTCGGGGCACGGGTCAAGGTCCATCTGACCCTCTTGGATGAGGACTTCAACCCCGTGCTGACCGGCAAGGCTCGTATCCATCTGCGCAAGCCCAATGGCAAGACGAGTGCATTGGAGTTGACGCGTATCAAGGGTCAACCTGGCGAGTTCGAGGCCCTGATCGAATTGGATGAGGCCGGCGTCTTCTCGGTTCTCTACTACCGCGGTGGAGTTGCAGGAGATCGTCCCCTCGCACGCGAAGATGTCATCGTCCAGATCCCCGAGTTGGAACTTGCACACCCCTCGATGAATGAGGCGGGGTTACGAGAGATCGCCGAACATGCGGAGGGCCGGTTCGCCCATCTTCACGAATCGGCGCAGCTCTGGCCTGCTTTCGAGGATCGTGGAGGCGGACAGAAGATCGTAGATCGGGAGACGCGCCAGATCTGGGATCAGGCATGGACGGTCTTCTTGATCCTCGGCCTGCTGAGCCTGGAGTGGATTCTGCGCAAGCGGTGGAATCTCATATGAGCGGGACCTTACACTACCGCATGGGGGCGTGGGGACACCCTTCCATCTTCCGTGCCATCCCCGGGTTCGCCGTTGGGATAACGATCCTGTTGGGCTTGTCCACGAACCTGGTCGGCCAGGGCGTAAAAGTCCAAGATCCCTTCCAGGGTCGAAACAAGGGGAAGTTCAGCATCCTGCGTGATGCCGAGCTGAGCATCCGGCTGGCGGAGACACGGACTCTTCTAAGCGAAGGGAAGCGTCGTGCTGCTGTCGAGGCTCTGCTTGCGGTGTTGAGAGCGGGACCAGCGTTCGTGGACGAAGCAGGCACGGGCTCCTTCGTCGGACTCAGGGAATCCGCAAGGTTGGGACTGGGGAGTCTCGATCGGAAGAGCAGGGATGTATATCAATCCATGATCCGTGGGGAGCTCGAAGCGCCTGTGCGGGATGGCCTGATTCGACGGGATGAATCTGCGCTCTCTGATTTGGCCTCACGCTTCCCCTTCACCGACAGCGGGGAAGCGGCGAGACTCGCGGCAGGAGATCTCGCCTTGGAAAGAGGGGACTTCCTCACAGCCTTGCAGGCCTATTCTCTCTTCGATGGTCAAGACCTGGACTCGAAGGTGCGGTTCCGGAAGCTCCTCTGCAGAAAGCTACTGGATCTGCCCATCAACTGGGAGAAGAACCGTGGCCTGAAGGCTCCCGATGGCGCAAGCCTGGAGGATTGGCTGGAGCGCGCCTTCGATCGTCGGTTCTACGGGGAATCCAGATCCTATTGGCCGGCCTACGGCGGAGGCCTGGAGGGAACCCGCTTGCAGGGCGATGCCACACGCCCCGATGAAATGGCCTGGAGTCGTCCTCTCCTCGGACTCGGCAACATCCAGTACAACATGCATGCGGTGACAAACGGGCGGAAGGTCTTCATCAATACGGGTACCGTGGTGGAGGGTCTGGACCTCTGGACGGGCCGCGGCTGGCAGCAACGAAGCCCTCTTCTCGATCACGGCGAACGCCAGAAGTTCGCAGACTCGACGAATTTTCGACATATCCTCAGTGGGGCCCTGGGCCAGGGAATCCTCATTGCTCCGCTTCAGGTCCCGATCAAGACGGATGAGGGATCCGAGCGCATCAGCTTCCGGGGGATTCCAATCACGGCACGACTCCCCGTGCGTCGCCTCTTCGCTTTCGATGCGGAAACGGGAAAGCTGTTGTGGTCGCATTGGGGGGGCGCAGCAGAGGCAAGAGCGAGATTCAAGAAGGAGCCACTCGACACCTGTGGTCCTCCCACCATCATCGGAGACACGATCTACCTCCCCACGCACAAGCTCGTGGGCGGCATCAGTTACTATGTCTCCGCCTTCGACCTGCACTCGGGAGAACTGATCTGGAAGACGCTCCTGCTGAGTTCTCAGATCGAAGTCAACATGTTCGGCAATGCCCAGTGGGAATTCAGTGCCAGCCCATTGGCCTACGCAGACGGAGTGATCTACGGGTGCACGAATCTTGGGGCAGCCTTCTCACTGCGATGCGATGACGGTTCCATCCGTTGGCTGCGTGAGTACGAAGTCACGCATCAACCCCGGACGAAGATGTATGTCGAAGAGCGGGAGGTGTACTGGGGAAACAACCCTCCTGTCGTCTCCGATGGCGTCTGCGTGTTCACACCTCTGGATTCGAGTTATGCCATAGCTCTCGATACGCGGACAGGGGGTCTGAATTGGCGCATCGAGTCCTTCGTGCGCAGAGCGGATGACCTCATCGACACCCCCGAAGTGTTCTGGATGCTGGGTGCCGCCGACGGCTACGTCTATTTCCAGGGCCATGTCTTGACCCGGGTTCCCATCAAGGCAAAGAGGCGTCGGGGCTTGCTGCGGCACGAACTCCTCGTCCCCCCGGTGTTGATGGGAATGCAGCGTCGCCCGGATCGAAAGTTCATCCCGAGGGGAGTCCTGACCCAGGACAAGATCTATGTCCCGGTGGATAGGCAGAGCGTTGCCGTGTTCGACCACAAGGGCAAACGCTTGCAATGGAAGCAGCCCTCTGCAGGCCAGATGATCGGGAATCTCCTCATCTCCAAGAACATCCTCTTCTCTCTCAGTTGTCCGGGATCCAACTCGCTCCAACTGGATGCCTACTTCTCACACACCGAGCTACTCACCCGATCTCGCCGCAGAACCGTATCGGACGCAGCCTCCCCTGAGGCCTGGATCGACCTTTCGGATCTCCTGATCTCAGACCCTCAGATCCGTGATGCTGGCCTCGAAGAGGCCGCGAAGGGATTCCGCAAGGCCATGGAACTTCTGAAGGCCGGAGGGGAAAGGCCGGGTTTGGGACTCCGTGCCCGTCGAGGCCTGTTCGAGACCCTCAAGCGCTTGGCCGTCATCAGCTATCCACTGGACCGACGAGCAGCATTCGCCCATTTCGACGCCTGCCTGGATATTGGCCGAGAGCTCGCCACAGATGCCAACGGCGAGAAGCGACTCATTCAGCTCATGGTGGACCTCCTGGATCGCTATCCCGACAAGAGGAACTTCCGTGCTTCCCTCCTGAACGAACTCGCCGAGGACCATGCAGACCGCAGGATCATTTTCCCGCGTCTGGGGAGGGTGCCCATCGGGCTCTTCGTGATTCTAGAACGCCTCTCCGACCTACCCAGGACGCATTCCTCGGCGGCGTCCCGATTGGCATTGCTGCGCCGCATGCTCCTCGACTATCCCACCGTCCTGGTCGATGGCATCCCAGCACGCACGATTGCACTGGAGCGGAGTCGTGGATTGATCGAGAGCTATGGCAGGGACATCTATGCCAGCATCGAGAAGGAAGCCCGAGGCCTGTTGGAAGAGGCCAGCGATGACCCTGGCAAGCTCAGGCAGGTACTGGAGCTCTACCCCTTGAGCGACACGGCACGTTTTGCGCTCATCCATCTGACCCGGTCCGCCGCAGAACGAGGAGATCTAGGCACCTGTCTCGAAGCCTGGAACCTCGCCAGGACGAGACTGGAAGGCATACCGAAGGAACTGCCACCAGCTCTAGCAACAGCCAGCAAGAAGGCCGGCAACCAGAGCCTGGCGGCCGCCTTCGAAGCCCTTGCTTCAGGGGAGAGGCCCTCGCTGCGTCACCTTGCACTCGTTAACAGGCTCCGTACCCCTGATCTTGTCGAGATGAAATCCTCGCTCTCCCGGGCCGTAACCAGGACGAGAGGCGGATCCAGCTCCCTCTTCTTGCCCCAGCGAGTCGCTGGCTTCCCCGGAAGTGGCGAGGCCTTGCCTCTCTTGCTCAACAATGAGCAAGGTGAGCTCCTGGGTTTCCAGCCTGGAAAGAACGGACGCGGCTTCTCTTTTGAGCATCCCCTCTTCCGACTGCCCTACGAAAGACTGATCAACTACGCACTCCATGCCAGCATCCACGGGAAGATCCTCATCCTTCCTGATGCCAAGGAGATTCGGGCCTACCATCTGGACACGGGTCGCCTTCTCTGGAGTTTCCCTTCCCGGGGGGCGGCAGCCGAAATCGCCCCTCGGGCCCAGATCCGCGCTTCCGGCCCCCTCCATACCGGCCTCTACGCCTGGGTGACCCGCACGGGAAGCGGTGAGAGCCAGTCTCTCACGCTCAAAGCTTGTGAACCCCTGACAGGAAAGCGGGTCTTCGAGGTCCAGCTCCGTGGCATAGGGTCCTACCCTGATCTGGAGTTCAGGGAGGGTTCCTTCTTCCATCTTGCCGCGAATCCCGAGAGCGCCGGAAAGCGATTGAGCCTCCGTGATGGACTCACAGGCGAAGTCAGTCACCGCTTCGACTTCGATGGCACACATCTCCCCCAAATCGACCACCCCAGCAAGATCCTCTTCACGGATCAGGAAGTCTTCTTCATGGGATCGCCAGATGGCTCCGGACAGTACAGGCTCTATGCCTTCGATCTGGATGGCAACAAGCTTTGGACGAGCCAGGATCGGACATTCCGACAGAGGGATACCTACAGGGTCCTCCCCAACCAGGTCTTCTTGGCGGCCAGGTTCGGCCACAACGCCACAGAGGGTCGGGCCTATTTCCTGGATCGAAAGACCGGGGAGACCCAACGCAAGGTCGAGATCGGCTTCGACGCCCGGTTGACGGGACAGACGTCCGAAGCCGCCCTGCACAAGGAAGATTCATTCGTGATGACCGGACGCAACCAGGACGGAAGAACGAATCTCTACTACCTCCATCCTGATCCTGGAAAGAGCTCCTGGGTGGCTCCTCTGACCTGGGGTGCCCGTTCGACCCTGGCGCCAGGCAGCCCCATTCTCGGCGAGTCCTTCCTCTGCCTCGCCCGTTACAAGCGGCGCGGAGAGCGGGCCGTGGTGGATCTCCATCTCTTTGACCGCGCCTCAGGCAAGGAGCTACCGGGCGCACCCGAGCCCAAGGGGGTTCCTTCGACTGTGGAGGTCGCAGCCTGGAATGGTCAACTTCTGATCCATGGGAGATTCGACCACACCTGGGTATATGCCGATAAGATGGGCAAGTAGATGAAACACACCAGCCTATCCATCGCAGGGGTCGCCTTCCTGTCCAGCCTCTTCCTGGTCCCTCGTCTCCTGGATGTCCAGGAGCCTCGACCGCGTGCAGCATCATCACCTCCGTCCAGCCCTCCACCGCTCGACCGAGGCAGCATCGGCGGCCTGGACAAGAGGCGTAGTGACGACATCCGTGAAGCCACACGCAAGGGACTCCAGTACCTGATGGATCACCAGGATAGCGCAGGGTTCTGGAGTGCCGATGTGGGATTCAAGGTCAACGCCGACTACTCCGCAACCAAGGAGAACGTCGCCCATGTCGGCATCACGGCTCTTGCCATCATGGCTTTCCTGGCACAAGGCCATGTGCCAGGAAGAGGCAAGTATGGGAAGGTCGTATCCAAGGCTGTCGACTACCTTGTGCTCGCCTCCAACGAGAACGGCTACTTGAGTGACAACGGGACCAAGATGTACTCCCACGCCTTCGCAACCCTGGCCCTTGCCGAGGTCTATGGCATGACGCGTTCGAAGGACGTACGAAAGACGCTCCAGCGCTCCATCGATCTCATCTCGCAGTGCCAGAATCGAGAGGGAGGGTGGCGGTACAAGCCCTTCGCCCAGGAGTCCGACATGTCCATCACGGTGTGCCAGGTGATGGCACTTCGGGCAGCCCGGAATTCGGGCATCTACGTCCAGAAGAATGTCATCCGGGATGCGGTCGCCTACGTGAGACGGTCGGACAACCGCAACTACTCGCGCCGCAGGAGTCAATGGGCCTGGCGGAACATGGACGATGGCGTGTTCAAGTACCAGATCCGTAGAAACGCTCGGGCCAGCTTCGCCCTGACGGCTGCCGGGGTCACGACTCTCTACGGTGCAGGCATCTACAAGGATGCGCTCCTGACGCGAGGCCTGGGTTACATGCGTGAGAACCTGCGCGACTTCAATTCGACGTGGAAAGGACACTACTTCTTCTACTACGGCAACTACTACGCTGTGCAGGCCTTCTACTACGCGGGAGGCAAGTACTGGAACGAGTACTTCCGTCAGATCAGCAGAGTGCTCCTGGATTTCCAGAACACTGACGGCTCCTGGCCAAATCACACGGGACCGGGGACCAACTTCTCGACAGCGGTGGCCACTCTGATCCTCTCCATTCCCTACCAGTACCTGCCCATCTTCCAACGATGAAGAGCGAAGCCCAAGAGATCGAAAGTAGCCTGGATCGGCTCAGGCAGCGCGTGAAGCGACGCTTCTTGCTGCATGGTCTGGGTTGGATGTTGGCGGCCATGGCGAGCCTCCTGCTTTTCCACCTGGTCGTGGACCGTGCGTTGGTCCTTCCGGTCTTGGTCCGCCTGACCTTGCTCCTGGCCTTGCTGGTGTTCTGGGTCCAGGGTTTTCGTCGTCGCATCCTGTATCCCATGAGGCGGGACCTCGGGTTGGATGACATGGCTCTCCTGATCGAACGTAACGCGTCGGATTCCCATCAGGAGATCGTTTCCGCCCTCCAACTTGCACGAAGTCTGCCGTCGAACGAATCCGCCAGCATGGCGCGCATCGTGCTGGAACAGGCCAAGGACAGACTCTCGGAACTCGAGGAGAGCCGACTGCTTCGCCCACGCCGCACCTTCCGTCTGTGGGCGTTCGCCATGACCATGGTCCTCGGCTTCGGGACTGCAGGCGTCTTGGATCTTCCAGCCTTTCGCGTGTGGTCCTTCCGCCTGCTCGGTGCTGACATCTCCTATCCACGGGAGACTTTTCTTGAGATCCAGATCCCCGAGGGTCAGGCCAATCTAGAGATTGTGCAGGACCAGAACTCCGGGACTGGGCGCGGTCCCATTCTCGTGCGCCTTGCTCGCGGCGCCGAGCTTCCTGTTCTGGTCGAGGCCAAGGGCAAGATCCCCGACATCGTGGAGGTGACGATTCGCTCCCTCGAGGGCAGTGGCATCGAGCGAACTCTCCTGATGTCTCGTCGAGGGGCGAACCGTTTTCGTCTCGTCGTTCGACGGACGCTGGGGAATTTCGAATTGAGTGCACGAGGTGGAGATGATCCGGGAACGCGGCTCGTCAGGGTCACCGTGCTTCCACCTCCTACGGTCACGCACCTGCTGACACAGATCATTCCCCCTGCCTACACGAGACAGGAAACCTTCCGCCGGGAAGGCGGTCTCGTCGAAGCTCTGCCAGGGAGCTTGATCGAAGTGCATCTCCACACATCGATCCCGCTGGAGAAAGGGAGCCTGCACTTCCAGGATAGCGATCTACGGGTCGAACTGGTTCCCGGACCAGGTCTGGACCCAGACCCCAATCCGGAGACCGGACATGGGAGGCCCGGACAAGAAAACCCGGACCTGGAGCCATCGGATGGAGAACGGGGCCCCCACTACATGGCTCGCTTCCTCATGCCCGATAAGACCGATCGCTACCGGATCGAGCTGAAGGCTCGCAATGGTCTGGAAGAGCTATCGAAGGGAGTCTATTCGCTGGTCCCCCTCCCAGATCAGAGGCCGCGAATCCTCACGTTTTCCCCGGGTGCCAGCCTCAGGAACCTCACTCCCAACGCAACGATTCCCCTCCGCCTGTTGGCAAGCGATGACTTCGGCCTGACGAGCGTCGACCTGTTCGCAAGAATCGGCGAAAGGACGGAGCCCATCCAGATCCCACTGTTCGACTCCGAGGCGGTCAGCAAGGACACGACATCCAGGGATAGCCACAGGCCTCTTCGCAAGTTGCATGTCCTCCGCTTCCTCTCACCAAGCACGATCTTCCCCAAAGGAAGCGAACAACCCCGAGAAGGGGAGCGGATCACGCTGGAGATCGTGGCCACCGACATCCGTGAACCGGACTCCCAGAAAAGCCTGACCCGACAGATCGCGCTCGGCCTCGTCGATGCGGACGAGCTCCGACGTCGACTCCACTCCCAACTCCGGTCGACGCGGAGGCAGGTCGAGAGCACGAAGAAGGTCCAGCTCCAACAGAAGGAACAGCTGGATGCCTTCCTGCAAGGCATCGGCGACGGCAGCGGGGAGACCTCTTCGGGCAACAGGCTCTCCCTCGCCGCACTCGATTCTGGTCACCGGCGAATCCAGGCCATGCTCCGTCGTATCCGGGGCAACTTCGCCGAATCGCTGGATGCACACATCTTCAATGCCTTGGATGACTCCCCCCCCATGGTGGAAGTCATAAGCCTGTACCAGCACTACTACACCGATCATCCAGAACTGCCCACGCATGATGTCTCCTTCTACGTAGAGATGAACCAAGCACGAAAGAAGGGTGATATCGGGCGCATGGAGGTCGTCGGACGCCTTGGAGACATGTTCGGCATCAGCCACGGGCTCTTCTCCCAATCAGCAGACCAGGCCCTCCGGGCCCTTGCCATGGCGCGATCTGCCGAAGAGGGGAAGGCTCTCCGGGCGGCTCTGGAAGCCACTGGCGACGCACAGAGGAGTCTCCTGACCGGGCTTGATCGGCTCTTGGAGTTGCTTCAGGAGTGGAATGACTTCCAGGATGTCATCAGAGCCACGCGCCAACTCCGGGAAATCCAACAGAGACTGCTCGAGGAAACCAAGGGGAGATGATGATGATCAGACCTGTGACCCGATTCTTGATCGCAATGGTCCTCGGCCTCCCGGCTGTGGCGCAAGCCCCCAGCACGACGAGTGGTCAGGCCAGCAACCAATCGCTAGCCAAGAAGCAGCAGGCCCTCCTGCAAAGAGCCGAACGCCTCAAGGTCATGATGAAGGAGCTACTCGTCCGCTACACGAAAGAAGGACGCGAGGACTACGTTCGCATCCTGAAGGACGGGATCGCCTTCTTGGACAAGAGCGGCCTCGAGGAGACACTTACACAAGCCTGGTCGGATCTCAACCAGGACCTGAAAAGCCGGGCCTTGGCATCCCAGACCAAGGTCCTCACCGTCATCGAAGAGCTCTTGGCTCGCCTCCTGGACCGCCGCAGCCTGGAAGGGCTCGAGAAGGATGCCAAGGACCTGGAAGCCAAACTGGCAACGCTGAGTCAACTGCAGAAGAGGAATCAGCGCCTCGATGAACAGCGCAAGCGTCTCCAGGAGCAAGCTCGCAGCGAGACCGAGAAGAAGATCCAAAAGGATCTCCAGCAGCTGGCACGTGAACAACGCCAGATGGCCAACGAATCCGCCAAGCAAGCCAGCTCCATCCAGGACCGGCTGGAACAGGCGCTGAACCAGATCCGTCAGATGCAGCGCAATGCCGAGACCTTGGATCGCAAGGTCGAGGACGAAGCCAGCGGGAAGGTCGATCCAGCCACCCAGTTGGCGATCAAGATCCAGCAGGCCGCCATCCGTGCCGCCATGAGCATGGGGACGAAAGATCTAGAGACCCGAAGCACCGAACAGAAGCAACTCGCCAAGACGGCCGCCGAACTAGCGACGGAGAGTGAGCAGCGCGCCGCGAAGTCAGAAGGCGATACAGGTACAGAAACGGCCAAGGACCGGAGAGCCAAGGCACTGGACAAGGAAACAGCTCGACTGCTGAGAGAAGCGAGCAAGAAGTTCTCCGAAGCTGCACGGCGATTGGATGAGTCCAAGCAATCGGCCCAGTCGGAAGCAGAACGCGAACGCGCTGCTCTCAGGACCCAGGAGGGATTGACTCGCCTGGGTCAGGCCATGGATCGGCAACGGAGGCGCAACAAGGATGCATTGACGCGGGCCAAGGAACTTGCGAGGAAGAGTGAGGATCTGGCTGAGGACCTGGCTCGTCTCGAGCGGGATCGGCCCTCCGCAGGGCAGGCAGCGCGGGCCATGAAGGATGCCACCAAGGCCTGGGAGAAGGTCGAAGAAGGGCTCCGCCCCGAAGAGCGGCGCTCTCGGGAGCAGCAGCCGAACCCACCCAAAGCTCCTCCACAGGACGCGTCCAAGCAAGAGCGTACGAAGGAGGATCGGGCACGGGCTCGAGCGGCCCTGTCCAAAGCTGAGCAGGCCTTGGCCAAGGATGTCGAGCGCATGCAACAGAACGCAGCGCAGCAATCCAGGAGCCAGCTTGCCAAGCAAGGGGAGATGAGCCAACGAGCCAAGGACCTGCAGTCCAGGATGGAGCAGGCCCGTCAACAGGGGGAGATCAGCCCTGAACAGGAGAAGCAGGCCAAGAGCAGCATGCAGAGTGCGCAGCAATCCATGCAGAAGGCCATGAAGAACCTCGACAGGGGAAGTCGCAAGGCTGCAGCTCGCGCGCAAGCACAGGCGGCACAGAAGCTCCAGGAGGCTGCCAAGAAAATGCAGCAGTCGGGCAAGCCTGGCCCCGAACAGCAGCAGGACATGCAGCGCCTGGCAGATGAGCAACAGAAGTTGCAGCGGGATATCCAGGAGTTGGCCAAACGAATCAACCCCAAGAAGAACCCCAAGGCCAAGAGGCACCTCGAAGAAGCGGCCGATCAGGCTCAGAAGGCCAAGGAGGCTCTCCAAGCCAACGATCCCCAAGAGGCAGAGCGGGCTCAGGAGAAGACCAAGAAGGCTCTCGACAAGGCCAAGAAGGAGCTCCAGAAGGAGAGGGACCAGTATCTATCTCTGCGTCAGGAAGAGCTGCTCTTCAAGATCGTTGACGAACTCACGACGATGATCGCCTCTCAGAGCACGATCAACAGGCAGACCTTGACGCTCATGGCCAATGCGGGCGAGAAGTCCAGCCGCGGACTTCGGAGTCAGATTCGACAACTGGGCCGCAAAGAAGGAGAGCTGGCTGACCGTGCCAGTTTCCTTTCGGAGAACCTCGCGAAGGAGGAGACGCTGGTCTTCACGTACGTGCTGGGCAGTATCGCCACGGATCTGAAGCAGCTCAAGAGTGCCATGTCCAAGCGGCGCCCGGTATTGAGCGAGGAGATCACGGACCTGCAGAACGAAACGCTCGTGCAGATGAAATGGCTTCTCCAGGCATTGCGACAGCAGATCAAGCAGAAGAAGGAAGATCGCAAGAAGAAAGAGGGAGGCAACCCAGGAGAGAACAGCAACCAAGGGCAGAACAAGAAGCGCCTGGTCCCCGACAAGGCCGAGCTGATGCTCCTGCGGAGGCTGGAGATGGATGTCCGGGAGCAGATCCAGGCATTCCTCGATCTGGAGAAGGAGCTCGGCAACGATTTCGAGGCGATGAATCGGCGCCGTCTCAACCGCTTGTCTCTCAAGCACGCGAAGATTTCAGACCTCTTCAAGGAGTTCGTCGAGAGTCGCGGCATGTCGCTGGATCCCAAGAAGGGAGAAGCCGAGCATGGGGAGGGCGGCAAGGAAAAGGGTGACGGCACGGAAGAAAAGTCCGGTGAAGGAAAGGAGAGAAAGAAGAGATGAGAGCCATACTGACCGTAGTCCCGTTCGCCTGCCTGTTTCTTCTAGCCGGACTTCCTGCCACCAGCCCTGCTGGATCGACACGATCCCTTGTCCCATCCCTCTCCTCGGCGGTCCCCAGTCAAGGGCCAACTGGGCAGCAAGACCCCAAGAAGATCATCGAGAAGATCCAGAAGGAGATGGAGGAGATCAATCGACTCTTGAACCAGGCCTCCCGTTCCAGCTCTTCGTCGTCATCTTCGTCGTCATCGTCGTCGTCCGCCTCAGGCTCCTCTTCGTCCAAGTCCTCCGCTTCCAGGGAGAATCTGGAGAAGTCCCTGCAAAAGAGCGACGCCGTCATCGAGGGCATCGACGCCCTCCTCCGCATGGCGAGTCAGGGTGGCAAGAGTGGCTCTTCCACGGGAAAGAAGCCCAAGGGCAGTGAGAAGAAGCCAGGTCAGGGCGAGCCGCGCAAGCCGGATGATCGCGAGGGTCAGAATCCGGATTTCATCAAGCAGGGGGAGAAGAAGGGAAAGAGCGCTGAGCCCAAGAACGCGAAGAAAGACCCCAAGACCGGCAGGAACATCAAACAACAGGATCGCCGGAAGGATGCCACCGAAAGGCATGACAAGAAGGCTGAATCCGGCAGCTGGGGAAATCTCCCACCTTACTTGCAGAAGCTGTTCCGAGCAGGAGGCAAGCCCAAGGTGCCCTCTCGGTATCAAGAATTCGAGAAGGAGTTCCACCGCAACGCAGACAAGAAAGTGAAGAAACGCTGAACATCCCGTGTCTCTCTCAATCCTTCTCTCCGCATCACTTCTCCTCGTTCCACTGGTCTCCGACAGCCAGAAGAACACTCCTCCTCCTCCGCAGAAGAAGCCCGTACCGCAAGACAGCGCCATCCACGGCCAGGGACTGAGTCGCGAGACTCTCCAACAATCTGCATCCCTCTGCCAGGAAGCTGTCATGGGGCTCATCCGACTCCAGGATGAAGAAGATGGTTCCTGGCTCCTCGGAGACGCCTCCAGCCCACCTCCTGTTGCGGTCACTGCGCTCTCGGTATTGGCTCTCATGAGCTGCGGAGAAATCCCAGGAAGGACGAAACACGGGAAGGCAGTCGAACGTGGTGTCCTCTATCTGTTGAGTCGACAGAACCGACGTGGTGGCAAACACGATGGTTACATCGGGTTCGAAGCAGATCGGTACAGCCGAATGCATGGGCACGGCTATGCCACCCTGGCTCTTGCGGAGGTCTTTGGGATGCTCTCTTCCCAGGACGACGCCCTGCTCACTGAGAAGGACGTCAAAGACGGACTCGAGAGGGCTGTGCGACTGATCGAGTACAGCCAGGACAAGGAGACCGGCGGATGGTACTACGATCCCGATCCTACCGGGCATGAGGGATCCATGACCATCTGTATGGTGCAGGCCCTTCGTGCCGCAAAGAACGCGGGGATCCAGGTAGATTCCAAGGTCATCGTCCGGGCCGTCCAATACGTCAAGGACAGCCAGAAGCCCGACGGGAGTTTTCGCTACAAGCAAGGAGATGAGCGTTCCTCCGTAGCGCTTACGGCCGCAGCCGTCGCCACGTTGGAGGCCGCAGGGGCCTGGAAGGAAAAGGTCCTCCTCAAAGGCCAGGCCTACCTCATCGACAAGGACCTCCACGCCGGCCTGAGATCGCCGCGGTTCGGAATCTCATCCACCCGGTTCCCCTACTATGAGCGACTCTATATCGCCCAGTCTCTCTTCTTCGCACGCGACCTGGGCCCCTACCGACGCTGGTACAGCAAGTTGGTCCAGGAGCTCAAACGTAGTCGAGACCCAGAAACCGCCACCTGGAACTCGAAGCGCTACTCACGAGCCTATGCCACTGCCATGAACCTTCTGGCCCTCAGCATGCCGCAGCAGTACCTGCCCATCCACCAACGCTAGCCCGAGGCTCGGAAGGGATCAGGAGCGGAATCCTTCCAGGTCGACAGAGACCTTCTTCCATCCAAGAGCCTTCAAGCTGTCGACCAGACCTTTCGCCTCATCCGAGAAGAGACGAGGGATCTCATCCTTGTCGACCTCGATGCGTGCCAACTCTCCATGGTGTCGTACACGGAACTGTCGGAAATGGCGTTTGCGGAACCACTCCTCTGCCCGTTCGACGCGAAGCAACAGCTCCTCGTCGATGGCTGTTCCCGTGGGGATCCGCGAGGAGAGACAGGCGAAAGATCCCTTCTCGGCGGTCGGGAGGCTACGATCCCGTGACCAGGCTCGAACCTCTTCCTTGCTCCAGCCTTCGCTCTGGAGCGGAGCCAGAACACCTGCTTCGGCAGCTGCTCGGGCTCCCGGGCGGTAGTCGCTCAGATCATCCAGGATGGCTCCGTAGAGGATGGGCCATCGCGGAAGATCTCCGGCATCGATGGCCTGGTTCATCCGTTGGAAGAGTTCGCCCTTGCAGTAGTAGCAACGATCCATGCCGTTGGTGCGATAGCCTTCGATCTCGATCTCACGCGTCTCCAGCAGGATCCTCTTCACACCGAGTTGCTCCGCAATCGCCTCGCCTTCGATGTTTTCGGCCCCCGGGTAGGAGGCCGATACGGCGGTCACGGCCCTGACACGATCGGCTCCCAGCGATTCCACGCATGCAGCCAGAAGCATCGTGGAATCCACACCCGCACTGAAAGCCACCAGGGCGCCAGGGTAGGTGGCCAGGTGGCTTTTCAATCCATCGAACTTCTCAGTCATCGAGCACATGGACAATCTCTCCACCAACCACCGTACCAAGAACCTTGGTCCCGGGAAGTGCCGCATCCGGCACAGAGGTCAAATCCCTGTCCACAATCGTCAGGTCCGCAACATAACCCCGGAGAATCCGCCCCCTGACCTTCTCCTCGAAGGCCGCGAAGGCAGCCCCGCGCGTGAAAGCGTGCAGGACCGCCAACCTCGCCATCTCCTGATCGGGACGGAGAGCCTCGGACTGGGGCTGTGCGGGACTGATCGTGGAAACGGCTGCGAAGATACCCTCGAAGGGATTCGCAGGCTCGACCGGGAAGTCACTTCCAAATGCCAGCCTGGTCCCCAGATCGGCAAGCGACTTGAACGCGTAGGCACCCTTGATTCGCTCCGGCCCCAGTCGCCTCGGTGCCCATGGCATGTCCGAGGTCAAATGAGTGGGCTGCATGCTGGCAATCACCCCCAGGCTGGCCAGCCGTGGCAGATCTTGAGGCGAGAGCACCTGGACATGCTCGAGCCGGGCACGAGCCAGGGCGAGCTTCTCACCGAACACCTGCTGCAACAGATCCAGGGAGATCCGGTTGGCCCGGTCACCGATCGCGTGGATGCAGGGTTGCAGCCCTTTCTGGCGAAGGATCTCCAGACGCCGTCCCAGCTCCGTCTTGGATGTCGTCATGAGCCCTCTCGTATCTGGCATGTCCGAATAGGGCTCCAACAATGCGGCTCCACGCGACCCCAGCGCTCCGTCCGCATAGATCTTGACCGCCCGGAATCGCAGTCTGGTAGAGGGACGTCTCCACCCGCTCCTGGCCAGGCCTTGATCGGACCAGGAGAGCATGCCGTAGACACCAAGCTTCCAACGGCCGTCGGCCACCATGGCTTCCAGGCGCGCCTTCACTCGAGGCGAAACGCCAGCGTCATGCACACGGGTCAACCCCAGGGACAAGCAGCGCTCTTGTGCCGCCAGGAGTCGACGATCCACAGTTGCTTCGTCGATAGCTGGCAGGCGACGCCCCACCAATGCCATGGCATTGTCGATGAGGACTCCTGTCAGTTCTCCGCCAGGTCCCCGAAGCAACTCACCCCCCTCGGGAGCGTTGGCGCTCTTGTCCAGGCCCGCGACCTCCAGTGCTCTCGCATTCACGAGCGCCGCATGTCCATCCACACGAGCCAGGAACACAGGGTGCAGCGGCACAGCTTTGGACAGGGCATCGTGGACCGGCATCCTCTGGTCGCTCCAACGATTCTGATCCCAACCGTGCCCCATGATCCATGTGCCAGGAGACAATCCCTTGGCCTTCTCCGCAACCTTCTGGATCAACTCCCGCATACTGCGCGTGTCTCCGAGCGGGAGTTCCTCCAACGAAGTGCCCAGTCCAAGGAGGTGGCCGTGTGCATCGGTCATTCCGGGAAACAGATGTGCGCCAAGGAACTCCTTGACGACCGTTTTCGAGCCACGGTATTTCAGGATTCCTGTGTGATTGGACACCGAGAGGATCTCTCCGTCCTTGATGGCCAGGGCGGACCCACCGAGTTCCTTCTCTTCCAGATCGTGTACAGCTTCGACCAGAAGGATCAGATCCGCTGCAGGTAGCTCCCCGGGTTTCATTCCCTGCAAACGGCTGTCCGAAACGGATCCCTCATAGAGCGCTCCACAAGCCAGCACCCCGACAAAGAGAAGAGAGAGGAGGACAGGGAGGGCGCGTCTACGCATAGGAATGAGTTCAGGTCTGGAACAATGAGGCGCAGTGGACTTCGTGGCCTGGGGTCAAGATGACCTTCTCTACGGGCCCCATTCGATCGATCACGGTGCCCGGAAAGATCAGGGCCTTCTCGATCCGGATGGGATGGAGGACACGAACTCCCTCCATGATGATGCTCTCACTCACCTCTGTTCCTTCGGGGAGATCGACATCCGTAGCAATGATCTTATCTTGGCCACTCATTCTCAGGTAGTGCAGATTGAGCGCGAGGAGATCACTCGGGAAGGAAAGGTTGAGATCCTCACGAACCACCTCGGCGGCTTCTACTCGCCAGCCATCGTCGATGAAGATCTGGATCGAGTCGGTGATCTCGTACTCGTCCCGCATGGCCGTTCTGGGCGTCCTTCGGATCGCATCGAAGATCGCCACATCGAAGAAGTAGAGACCACAACCCTTGAGGTCCGTGCGGGGACGTCTGGGCTTCTCGACGACCCGCGTCACACGGCCGTCTTCGCCCACATGCACGACGAAATTGCGCATAATGGCCTCGCGGTCCGTCTCGCGTTTCACCGCCAGGACAGCGGCCGTGTCATCCCTGCCGCCGTCACCCATCCGCTCAAGCATCTGTCCGAGATCATCCGTCTCGAAGAAGATATCACCGAGAAAGAGAAAGAAAGGGCGGTCTACCATTCGCTCGATCTTGGAAAGTGCGTGAGCGATTCCCAGTGTCTCCTCCTGCTCGACGTATCGGAGCCTCACACCCAACCCGCTCCCATCTCCGAGAAGCCTGACGATTTCGTATCCCAGATGCCCGATGACGATGATGACGTCCCGGATACCCAGTTCCCGCATCGCCTCGATCTGATGGACGAGGAGGGGCTTGCCCCCGATGGGCAGGATGGGCTTGGGGTAGCTCTCAGAGAAGGGGAGCATGCGCGTCCCCTTCCCTGCTGCCAGGATGACTCCGAGGAGATCCGAAGGATGGGCCTTCATCTATTTCAAGGTGGAACGATTGAGGAAGAGACTCAGGCCGGGAACGAGATTGCTACCGCTCGATACGACAAGGTCCAGCTTGCCATCGCCATTGACGTCCCCCAGATCTGCGGAGATGCCTTGGTAGTTACCCGCAAACTTCCGCGTAGAAACAAAGGTTCCAACGCCATCGCCGAGCAAGAAGTAGAAATCCGCACTCTCGGAGTTGGAAACGAGGATATCGGCCTTGCCGTCCTTGTTGAGATCTCCAGCGAAAAGAGCGGTGGGTGCCGAACCTACCTGGAGACTGCGAGCCGGACGGAAACCGGTGACGCTGTTCATGTAGATCCCCAGGGTATTGGCGTCCAAATTGCTCACCACGAGATCCTGGAGCCCATCTCCATTGAAGTCCGCGCTTCTGAGGTAGTTGGGTCGAGACCCTGCAGCGAGATCCGCCATGACAGAGAAGGTCCCATCGCCTTTGCCCTTGAGCACGCGCACACTGGCCAGACGGAATCGCGAGACAGCGATATCCAACTTACCATCCGCATCGAAGTCGCCCAGGACGAGCCCCAGCGGGCCTCCCGGGACGGAGATCGGTGTATAGAGCTTCGTGAAGTTGAAGCCCTGCTTGGTTCCTTGCAGGACAAAGATCTGATTTCCTGCATAGTCGGAGAGGACCAGATCCTCAATTTCATCCCCATCGACCTTTCCAACCTTGACCTCGACTGCGCCCGTGCCGGCCGCGAACGGTGGTTGGCTCAAGGGTGGGAACGTGTCGAAGACGATATTGCCCGTCGTGCTCTTGTTGATGAGGAAGCGCAGTCCTCCCTCGACTGCCACGACGAGATCCATCTTGCCATCCCGGTCAAAATCAGAACGACTCAGGCTCCCCGGGGCCTTGCCCACAGAGATCTCCAAGGCCTGTCCAGCAGTCCCGGCCGGATGAAGTCGTCCGTCCTTTGCTCCTGCCATGACGGTCAGGACTCCGACCGATGGGTCGGTGTAGGCGGCATCGGCAAATCCATCCATATCGAAATCGGCCGCAGCAGTGAATCGGAGTACCGCCATTTCCTTGGGCACGGGCAAACCGATGCGAGAGCTGAATCGTTCGGGACTATGCGGACCAGAACGGCCCATGCCAGGCTCTACGTCTCGTCCCCGGAACCAGGACATGGCCTTGCTGTGAGTAGCGGAGCAGAGGACATCCACCATGCCATCTTGATCGAGATCGACCACAGCCGACTTGGAGGGCTGACCAGAAGTCACAAAGTTGCGTTCGGGCGTGAACCCGCCCTTTCCATCTCCGTAGCGAACGCCAACCGAATAGCCCGGCCAGTGCGCGATCACGAGGTCCAGATTGCCATCCTTGTCCAGATCACCGGAACTCAGATGGAACGGATTGGTGTCCAAGGTGCTGACCTGGGGAGTCGCGAACCCGCTCGCCCCCAGACCTTGGAAGTAGCTGAGTTGGTTGGAGAAGTAGTCCGCGACCAGGAGATCAGGTCTACCATCCCGATTGTAGTCCTCGGCCAGGACATGCACAGGCCCATCCGCCTTGATGTCCAACACGAGGGGGACGCTGTTGAAGCCGCCAGCCTTCTCGGAGTAGAAGACCAACACCCGGTCCTGATCCATGTCCACGACGGCAAGATCCTTACGACCACTCAGGTCGAGGTCAGCCATCGTCGCCGGGCCCAGGTTCGCGCCTGCGCCACCATCCAACTCGATTGCCTTGCCGAACTGCCCCTGCGCATCGGCCAGATGGACTTGCAGGATTCGTCCTCGTCCCTTGCCTGAAACCAAATCGGCACGCCCATCACCATTCAGGTCGCCAGCCATGAGGCCAGTTCCGTTGGTGCCTGCGGCGAGGCTGCCCTTGTCCGCCACGAAGGTCCCGGATCCCGTGTTGCGATAGACCCGGATCACGCCTTGGGAGACGAACTGGATGGCCAGATCGAGATCGCCGTCCTTGTCGAAGTCACCCGCGGCAATTTCGCCTGGCGGCTCGGCAAAAGGTGCAGAGAACAAGGCCTGGTCGGAGAACCCGCCCTTCCCATCCTGGCCCACCAGGATACGCAGAGTCTGGTCCTTGGCGCCCACAGCGGAGATGACAATGTCGAGCTTTCCGTCCGCATTGAAATCACCCAGAACGAAGGAACGCAGCCCTGGGTCCTGCACGCCGGCCGGTATCTCCATGCGTGAATCGAAGCGTAGATCCTCCGCAACGCCCACAGACGGGCCTCCCGAAGAGCCTCCGCTCTTGCTGCAGGAAGAGAGCAGAAGCCCGGTGACAAGGGCACTGTAGATTATGGTGTTAGGCTTATTCATGAACACTATGGGCAGTTGAATCGAGAGTTGCTCACAAAGTATACCCCCCTCTTCCGGGCCTCACCCAGGCCGACCAGCGAATCATAGGAGGCTCTGATAGCGTGAGAGAAGGGGATCGTCATCGTAGGAGGCCAGGGCACGAGGAGGGCCCAGGATCAGCATGGCACGAATCGCATCCTTCGGATCCAACTCGAAGCCGGCACGGGTCATATCCTTGATGGCCCAGGAGCGGTCGGGACGCTGGGTAGACACCTGCCTGCTAGCTGCTGGCCCATCTTCACCGATCGAATTCGGATCGAAGTAGGCGCCCGCCACCGCAGCATGGCTGACTTCGGCCTCCTTCTGCACAATGGGCTTGATCGGAGTCCTGACGGGTGGCGGAGTGACGGGCGGTTGCATCGCGAGGACCGGAGCCTCCTCGAACACATCCTCGTCAACTTCAGAAACGGGTCCCCTCTTACCCTCGAAGAGTTCGCGAATCCGCTCGGCGATGTCATCCGGATCTGTCCTTGGACGTTCGCGCTGTCTCTCCTGCCCGACCGAGCCCATGGGCTGGTCCCTCGGATCGTCGCGGGGCATCTGCCCGGACAGCTCCTCATGCCGTTGCAGCCGCTTGGCCCGTTCACGCTCCCGCGCCTGCTGGCGCTTCTTGGGGTTGGGCGTGAACATCTGGCCCACGACCCCCAGGAGGATCAAGACCATCCAGAGATTGTCGGAGATGAACTCCAAGATCCGATTCACCCTTGATGGTCCTCCTGCTTCGAGCCCGGCGTACCGCCATCGGCGCTCGGCCCGAGGTTCCTGCGCATACTCGTATCCGCTTCGATGTTCTTGTACTTCATGTAGTCGATCACGCCCAGGTGACCGGCACGGAAGGCCTCGGAGATCGCCAGTGGGACCTCGGCTTCCGCAAGCACGACCTTCGCACGGTTCTCGACGACCTCAGCTTGCATCTCCTGCTCCACAGCCACAGCCATCGCACGCCTCTCCTCGGCCTTTGCCTGGGCGATGCGCATGTCCGCCTCCGCCTGGTCACCCTGGAGGACAGCACCGATGTTCTTGCCGATATCCACGTCTGCGATATCGATGGACAGGATCTCGAAGGCCGTGCCCGAGTCCAGGCCCTTGGCCAAGACGGTCTTGGAGATGTTGTCGGGATTCTCCAAGACCTGCTTGTGGCTCTCACTCGAACCGATCGTGGAGACGATGCCCTCTCCAACGCGGGCAATGATGGTCTCCTCGGTCGCACCACCCACCAGCCTCTCGATATTGGTTCGCACGGTGACCTTGGCATTGGCCAGGACTTGGATGCCATCCTTGGACATGGCCGTGACCTGCGGACAGTCGATAACCTTGGGATTCACGCAGGTGCGCACGGCTTCCAGGACATCGCGACCCGCGAGGTCGATGGCCGAAGCCCGCTGAAAATCCAGGCCCAAGCCAGCGCGGTCGGCTGCAATCAAAGAGCGAACAACGTTGATCACATTTCCTCCAGCCAGATAGTGAGACTCGAGGTTTTGTGTGTCGGAAGGGACCTTGGCTTGCACTGCTGAGATCTTGGCCCTGACGATGACGCTGGGATTCACCTTGCGGAAGCTCATGCCCACGATATCCCAGATCGAGATCTGGGCCTTGGACATGTAGGCCTGGAGCCACAGCGTCACGAACTTGCCGAGGAAGATCGCTGCAAAGAACAGGATCAGGATCAGGAAACCGATGACGACGATTGTCCACCAGTTCTGATCGGAACCGGAGCTGGTCTGCAGGGAAGAGAGCATGAAAGCGGTCATGTGGGACTCCTGGATGGTTCATCCTGGTTGTGGGCAGACACGAGTAGCTGCGACATCTCGATGGCGAGAACGAGCACTTCGGTGCCCTCCTCGATGAGTTCTCCGCGAGACTTGGCGTCATAGCGGCGCTGGCCGATGGAGATCGTCCCCACCGGATGGAGGTCATTGACAGCCTTGCCCGTCTTGCCGATGCAAGCCTCCAGACCCTTCGCGTGGAGCGGATGCTCATCCGGATCGAAATCGGGCCCTTGGAGGATCAGCTTCTTTCCAATGCGGGTCTTGGGAAAGATGCGAAACGCCATCACCAGAATCATGGGTGCGGTAAACAAGATCGTGGTCAGAAAGACCACGCCGATGGCTGTCCCATGCTGGAAGGAGAGGAAGACTCCCGTGACGATCGTCACGCCTGAAATGACAGACAGGATCCCGAAGCTTGGGAAGAATACTTCGGCGACCATGGCCAGCAGCCCCAGGAAGATCATGAGGATCAACCAGCCTACGCTGATGATCCCCTCCTCGCCGTTCCCGGCAGGCTCGACAATGATCCGGTTCCCCGAGGCCTGCAGGACCCGGATGCGCGTCCCCTTGTCCAGGTAGCGTCCCTCTGTGAAGACATCGTAGGGTTGCCCATCCACGAGGACCCGACCGCTGGGTCGCAGGTCCGTCAGGGCCTCACCGATCCTACCATCGAGGCCGGACAGGTCCTCGACGCCGACGGCCGCGAAACTCGTGGATTGCGGGGCACCCGCTTCCGGATTCAGCATGAGACCGCTGAACAGCGGGATCTTGGGTAGGAAGCGGGAGAACAAGAACCCACCCACCATCACGGCCACCAGGACTCCGAGCAGACGCCAGAGATTCTGCGTCATCAGCGCCTGCTGGAAGTAGCTTCCAGCGGATCCAAAGTTCTGTAGCGACAAGAAGAGTGAGGCCAGAACCGCGATCAAGCCGGCGATACCTGCGATCATCGTTCCGGGTATCACGAAGATCTCGACGATGACGAGGGCGATCCCGAGGACGAAAAGGAGGATCTCGGTGATCTCCGCCAAACCCACGAGGTAGCTCCCGATGAAGTAGAACACGAAGCAGAGCAAGGCCAGAGCCTCAGGCATCCCTGTGCCTGGCATCTGGATCGCCAACACGACCATCAGGATCCCGCCGATCAGGAGGAAGAACTTGATCGAGACCAGGAAACCTGCGAGTTCTTCGCTCCAGCTGTCGACCATGATGGGAGCAAGCCTCTTGGGATCGTGACCGAACTCCTCGTAGAGTTCGGTCAGCGACTCTGCCCGACCGTCCGCAAGCCCCACACGGATCGCCTCACTCGTCGTCAAGGTGAGGGGCTGGCCACCGTCATTGAGCACGTGAGACTCGATGATCTTGACGCCCTGGTCCTGCTTGGACTGGAAGTCCTCTTCTTTCAGGATCTCCGTCTTGGTGACGCCATCCTCGCCCTTGTACCTCACCTCGAAAAGCTTGAGATCGCCATCCACCATGGCTTCGGCCAGGAGGGCGATCTTGGGTCCATGGCTGCGCTCGGCCAGGGCCCGGGCATCTGCCCTGATCTTGGAGACCATCTTCTTGTAGACACGATCCTCGATCATGCCAGCCAGACCGCCGAACATGACCGGTGTAGCCGCGCCGATCTTGGCTCCCGAGGCCATGTAGATCTTGTCACAGCTGAGCGCGATCATCGCTCCAGCACTCAACCCGTCGTGGGTGATCCAGGCCACGGATTCGACGTCATCGTCACGCAGGGCATCCATCAAGGTCACGATGTCTTCCATGCTGGACACCAGTCCACCCGGCGTGTTGATCTTGATGAAGACCCGACTCAGCCCCTCGGATCGCGCCCTGCGGAAGGCTCTCTTGACCAGAGCCACGGTCTGCACATCGATGGCATCCTCGATGGCCAGGGTGAGGGCTCCCCCTTCGGAACCCGTGCCTCCGGCCTGCGCTGGCAGGAACGGAGCGAAGAGCAGAAGCAAGAGACCGAGAAGCGATCGCAGAAGGTGATTGGTTGGGAGGTTCATGGTGAGGTGATCGACACCCCCAACTTAGAGCGTAGGGAGGCGCCTTACCAGCCCGCAGAAGGACTCCAATCTCCCTTACCAAGCGGGGAAGCAAGCAGGTCTTGGCCCACGCCAAGTCAGCGCCGGGTCCTGCCGATAGGGGGGGCATGCAGGCATCCATCGCCATGGCCATCCTCGAGACCGTCAACCATCTTCTCCAGAGCCACGTGGACACCCGGCAGGGCAGTGATTCCATGCGCACCTTGTCGGAGCTTCTGGATCGGGGTTTGCATGGCTATCCGAGCCTCCGCTTCTCGTTCCGCCCGGAAGGAATCGACCTCGAGGGAGAACGACTGCCCGACAGCGCCGTACACAAGGAACTCAGCCGGCTCTTCCTGCGTGAGGGCTTGGATGACCTGGTCTTCCTCAAGTCCCCTGGTTCCCAAGAGCTGGTACTCTGGATCGACATCCTACGATCCCATTACCGGAGACGCGTGGCCAGCGATGCCGAACGGAGCCTGCAACCGCGCCTACTCTCAGCGGGATTCCGTCATCTCAACTTTGGATTCTCGCTCACGCAGAGCCTCAGGAGTCAGGCCGATGAATTCGGTCCACGCCTGGACCCAGGCCTGGAACGGGAGAGGCTGACTTGGGAAGAAGAGGCCATTCTCGAGTCCTGCCGTCACCTGGAAGTCGACTTCGGTCTCACGATCCTGGAAGACCTGGAGAAGCACAGCGGAGACCCGGCCTGGCGCGAAGAGGGCGTCAAGGTCCTGGCCATGCTCCTGGAACATCTGGTGGCGGAGAAGAGGTATCGCTCTTGTCTCCCCCTCCTCGACCGAGCGCTCTCCTGCCCCCTCCCCTATGTCTCGGAAGGCCTGGAACCTTGCCTCGACTCCTTCCGGGCACCCGACAGGCTGGAGCGATTTCTCCGTGCACTCTCGACCGGATTCGATCCTGCACTCAGCGATTTCATGAAGCGCCTCGGCCCTCAAGTCGCCCCCTTCCTCCTCACGCAAGAGGAAGAGTATCCCTCAGCATCTCTGCACGCCCTCATCGAGCACTTCCTGAAACAGGACATCCGCCCCATACTCTCCCTCGCAAGCTGTGGAAACTCCAAGATCGAGAACCGGGCCCTCTCCTATCTTCTGGAATCGGGACAAGCATTGCCTGTGAACCTCCTGGAGGAGCTCACGCACTCGGGAACGGAGTGGATCCAGAAGCGCGCGCTCCAGCTCCTGGTAGCCCAGCATCCCACCTGGCTCTCGGAGGATGAGGGCATGCACCGGCTGGAAGACGAGCAGGAGTCCACGAGAATCGAGGCACTGCGCAGCATGCGGGGCACGGAGAGCCGGGACCAGACCGTGACCCTGCAGCTCTGGTTCGAACGAAGACAACGCAAGATGGGGTTCACCGAGCGCAAGGAGGCCTTCTTGACCCTTGCCTCCCTCATGGGCAGCGAAGCACTGGCCTTCCTCCAGCCCTACCTCGAGTCGAATTCAGAGCGGCGACGCCGATCGGATCTCGACAACATGCTCTGCGCTATCTGCGCCTTGGGCGCGCTCACAGACCACGAAGCGCATGACATGCTGATCGAGCTCTCGCGGTCCCATGAGGAGACCGTCCAACAAATGGCCCTCCAAGTCCTTCAGAACTGAATATCGGGCAGGCTTCTCCGCATCTTCCCGTCAAGGGACCTTTGCAGTCGCGAGGTCCCTCGTCCACAATCCTGGACTGACGAGAGGAGATACCCCAATGAGCAGCACAGAATCCCCGACACCATCCCCCACCTCATCCCCCACGCCCCCCTCAGCGGCCCCCAACCGATCCCACACCCCTGTCAACGAGAGGGTCCTGATCCGTCCCTGGCCCAAGGTCGTCTTCCTCTACCCCACTCTCATCGCATCCCTGATCGGATGGGTCGCCACCCTGCTCGTATCCAACGAGCAAGTCAGCCCCGAGAGCGGCTATATGGGGCTCATCTGGTGCCTGATCTTCAGCTTCAACCTGCTGATCTTCGCCTTCGATTTCTCACGCATCAAATCCATCACACTCTTCGTGGGCGTCATCGCACTGATCTTCGTCGGTCTCTGGGCCAACCAGAACTGGGGATTCCTCGGATGGGTCCAGGATGTGCTGGGCGGTCTCAGCATCCACATGAACGGACAGTTCTACGCCTTCTTCAGCGTGTTCTTCTGCTTCATGTTCCTCCTCGTCTTCATCAATAC
>JAJRTL010000321.1 GCA_024278315.1 Planctomycetota bacterium
GCGGATACGGCTCTGTTCGCAATCGGAAGCTCTGGAGCAGGCCTCTGGAATCGGGGCAGTCTCTCGCCAATAGTTCGCGATAAGGACCAGGACTCCCCTGTGTGAAGCTCTGAGCTCAGCTCAGCGTTTGAGGCCATGCAGGGGCCGAGAGAGTCCTGGTGATGATTGGGGCAAGTCCGGGGCTCTGAATTGGGGATTGCGTCCTGGGAAGATCGCCCTTAGCGTATTCACAGTGGCCAGCAGGCTACGCTCCCTATGGCTCAGGTAGGTAGATCTATGCTCCTCCCAGCTCCCAGCTCCCAGCTCCCAGCTCCCAGCTCCCAGCTCCCAGCTCCCAGCTGATTCCTGAGCTTCTGCGTGCCGTGATGATGGCATGCCTCATGCTGGCTCTCGGCTCCTGCGGTGTGGAGAGCACCGCCCATGCTTTGGAGAACGCGACGGAGATCGACCTTGGTACGGTGCCTCCACACGCTGAGATCCACAAGGTCCTGCCTTTGTCCGATTCCCTTGCAGGCCACGAGTTTTTGGGCTTGCAGTCGAGTTGCGGATGTGTCGAACCCGCGATCATGGCTGGCGAGACCAGGCTGGTCCCAGGGGCCACCTTCCCTGCAAGCTCTCTCTGGCTTCGCGTCCAGTTCCAGCCCAAATCGGCAGCTGGCAGCAACACGGAGACGGTGCGCATCCGCTACAAACCGCAAGGATCCTCCGAGGCTCAGGTGCAGACCCTGCGCTTCACCTGCGAACTGGTTCCCGCTCTCTCGCTGCTGAAGAATCGTGCTGCCAGCAAGATCGAAGCCGTGGCCCCCGTCGTCAAGCTCGAACGGAGCCTGACCTTGCGCAAGCCCATCGACGTTGTAGAGATACGCCGCCTCAATCCTGACACTCCCCCCTGGCTTCGTCTTCTGTTGGGCAGTGGCGAGTCGACGGAGACGATCGGGATCGAGATCCACGATCTGAGCATCGTTCGGGACCACAGCACGGAACTCAAGATCCCCTTCGGCGAGGGTATCTCCGAGCGTGTCGACCTGCGCATCCATCTCCACGCAGACACCCGCCTCGTTCCTGGAGGTTTGACCGAACTCGTGCGCCTGGGCTCCAGGATCGAGCTGCCAGTCCGGCTCGCTGGAGCGGCCATCGGCGAGAAACCGGAGGACCTCGTCCTCCACGGGTTCGAAGAGATCGGTGCCGGAAACTCCAAGAAGCGACCTCTCCCCGCCATCTCCCTGCGGATCGATCGGGACCCCAGCAGCCCAACGCAGGGCCAGATGATTCTCAAGGCAAGCGGCTTCATTCGTGCAGGTGCCTTCGAAGGCGAAGTTCTCGTCCGCCCCAAGGGCACAAACTACCAGCTCCCCCTCCCCATCTTCTTCCGAGTCACCGGAGCGCAGTGAAGATGTCCCGATCCGAGAACCCAAGCGTTAATCGCTCTCGCACGATGTCAGGATCCACCAAGAGACTGCTCTTCATCGGCATACCTCTCGCTGCGGGCGCTGGTGTATTGATGGCCCTCATCCAGTCACGACCGGCCCAGGCCAGCACCCCCAAGACCAGGAACCAAGTCTTCATGGCTGAGATCCAGCCCGGAGCCTCACTTCAGCCAAGGCCAGGCGCTCCGATCGCCGAGCCGGAGCGGCCCCAACGCTTCGCTATGTGGTCGCAGGCGGTGTATGAGGACGAGATCGATCAAGGTACGGTCGAAGCTCTCATCGCAACAGATCGTGCGGAGGCTCTCGAAGGAAGACTTCGGCTAGAACTCCGAGAGGACCTTCGCAAACACCTCTTTGACATCGATCAACAGATCATCCAGATCGGCTGGCAATCCCATGATGAGTTTCAGCGAGTGGCAGCCCTCTTGCGCGAGAGGGACGGCCTTGTCGTCATTCGCACGCACCCACGAGAGAAGGACCCCCGCTGGCCAGAGGTCCAGGCGATGATGAAGCGGTTGAATCAGAAGGAGGGCCTCGTCCATGCCAGCTATCAGCGCTCTCTTGCACCCTCAGGGTGGAAGGGGAAACCCTCTGAAGAACCATTGGCATACGTGTTTGCAGCCTTCAAGGAGTGGCCGATTTGGCATCGGTACAAGGAGAAATACGATCTTGCCCTCTACCAACGCATCCTGCAGTCCAGGCGCTGGATCGCAGCTGAATACGGCAAGAGGGGCATGAGCATATTCCAGGATTGAATCTCAAAGAAGCTGCTTCATGTGGAGCAGCACTCGTTCGTCTATGATCAGGAGAGAAAACCATGAGAAGACTCCCATCAGTGGCCACACTTGGCATCGCTTTCATCCTTAGTTATGTGGGTACGCCGCGTGGGCAAGAGGATCTGCAGGCTCAAGTCAACATTCCGTGCAGCTGCGTGCACCTGAACGGGCAGTTAGTCAACACCGTCAGCTGCGTCGGAACAGGCGATATGTCCAACTGGTCTTGCAGCCAGATCGGCAATCAGTGTTTTCTAAGCGGCACTGCGACTTGGCTCCCCAGAGGCAATCCAATGTCCTGTGCATGGCCTACTGGGACCAGTGGGTGGATCAACCCGACAGGCCTTGGTACTGGACCGACGTCTTACTTCAATCCATGGAACATCCCGCCCCACACCACGGTGTCTGTGCCGTGGAATGTCACCAGCATCTACTGTGGGCCATCAATACGGCCCTTTGGAGCGCAGATGTGGGTGATTCACGACCTGTACACCCTGAATCCCAATGGGACATGCACCTGCTTTCCCAATACGCCACAGCCTCCGCTGTTGATCCTCGCGAACCAGTGGACCTGCAAGGACTCTTGATCCACACCCGACGATCATGTCGTTAGCATCAATCTCGCCCTTACGATAGTGCGCAAGCGCGGGCACTATCTTGGCGAAAGGAGATGAGAGTATCATGAGAGAACTAGATCTGATCCTAGGGATGTGCTTGGCGGTCGTGACTCCGGCCTTAGCACAGAAGACGCTTACTCTGCCCGCGAAGGGTATCCATACGAATCACATAGGCAGCGGTATGGTCGTTCCAGCCAA
>JAJRTL010000322.1 GCA_024278315.1 Planctomycetota bacterium
GAGGCTGTCATCGAGCCCGAGATGTCGATGCAGAACTCGATGTTGGTCAGGGAGCGTCTGGTCTTGGGCACGCCGAGCTTCTGCGGTCCTGCCAGCAGGATCAGCGCGGTCGCCAGCCCAAGGGCAGGGAGCGTCTCAGCGGTTTGGATCAGGACGCGGGCGAAGGTCGAGCGACGAGTCTGTGCGTGATCGTAGGGCAGGGCGATGCGCCCCGATTTCCTGGTCCAGATCCACCCGGTCAGTGCGAGGGGGACGAGGAGTGAGAGAAGCACCCAAGGGTGGGCGAAGCTCAGTGCTAGCATTGCGAGGCGACCTCCTCGCGTAGATCGGGAGCGTTGCGATAGGGCTCGAGAAGCGCGGCGAGGTCGACTGGCTCCTGCTGCCCTGGCGCGTGAAGCCAGAGCTCCAACTGCTTGAGGAGCTGTCCCGCCACGGGGTCCTTGCGGAGCGTACGGATGGCGATGCCGGCATCGACGTCGCCCAAGCCTCGCTCACGACGCCAGTAGGCCAGGATCAGGCGCTCCAGCTGGGCGCATCCATGCTCGTCCAGTGTGCCCGACTGAGCACGCTCGATCAGGGGACGCAATCGATCGGCAAGCGTGAGTGGACCGGCTGCGGCTTCTCCCGCCTCGACATCCTCCTTCTTGCGACGTACCAGGAGGATGGCCGCAAGGCCCGCAACCCAGAGAATCGCCAGGAGGACCATCCAGGTGGTGTATCCGCCGACTCTCTCGGGCTTCTCGATGGGGAGATCGTTGGGCTTCAACCTGTCGAAGGGCAAGACCGCCTCCGAAACGACAGGCAGCTCCGGCAGGTCGCTGACCGAGGAACCATCCTCCCGGATCAAATACTTGCGCAGGTCCAGTCGGCCCGCGACGAGGGGCATGATCTACAGGTTGTAGCGCCAGGAGCTTCCGTGCGGAAACACGTTGAGAATGCGCAGGATGACGTCCGCCTTCTGTGCGTCGGCTACGGGGCGTACCCGGAGCTTGCTTCCGGGGAGGGGGATCTCATCGATCCGGATACGCATGCCGACGGTTGTCTTCGCCAGGACCTTCGCAGGTGCTTCCTGGACAGTCTTGGGCGCAGCGTCTGTCTGCGCACGCGAGGAGCTCACGCCGAGGAACCCACAGAGAACCGTCAGGGCAATGCCGTGGAGGGTCTTCATCGTGCCACCTTGGTCGAAAGCCCTCGGGCTTCGAAGAAGTAGCGTAATCGTTGCGCGAAGGTCTGGTCGGTGCGGAGCACGAGATGATCGACGCCGCCCTTCCGGAGTTGTGCCTGCACGATGGATGGGTCGAGATGCTCTCTCCTTCCATGCGTCACGAAGTGCTGACCGGTCTCGGCCTCCTGTGCGCGGTAGAACCCTGTTCCCCGCAGACCCAGTTCTGCGGGGTCCTGGATCTGCAAGGCGACGAGATCGTGGGTCTGCGCCATGAGTTTCATACCACGGACCGCCGCGGGGTCATGCAAGTCGCTGAGGACGATGACCAGACATCGGTTCTTGAGGCTCGCATTGAGTTCGTTGATCTTGCGCGCCAAGGAAGTCTGTTCGTCGTAGCGGAACGAGCGCAGCTTGATCATCCATTGCATGACCTGGTGCTTGGACAGGCTGGGCTCGATCCGGATCTCACGGTCGCCGGTCCCGAGCAAGCCGACGGGGCTCACGCGATCCAGGCAGGCGAGGGCCAGACCACCCGCAATGTGGACGGCGAGTGCGTACTTGCTCCGGCGCGTCGAGCTCACCGTCATCGATGCCGAGGTGTCCAAGAGCAGCCATGCAGGCATCCTCTTGGGAGCTTCGAACTCCTTGACGTGATAGCGTGCCGTGCGAGCGGTCACGCGCCAGTCGATGGAGCGGACGGGGTCACCATCCTCGTAGAGTCTGGATTGCACGTATTCGGTCCCGGAGCCCAGGAAGCGCGAGTGGTCTGTTCCGTGACTGAGCGTATCCGCGAGGCGGCGCACCGCGATTTCGAATCGGTGATGGTCGAGTGTGTCGATGTTTGCGAGATAGCCTTCGATTGGCCCTCGCCCTGGCCGTCTTGCAGGTCCGCGTTTGGACTCGGTGCCCATGGCCCCTAGCTCCTGCCCAGTTCGCCGAGCATCTCCTGCAGGATCTGCGCTGTGCTCCTTCCTTCGGCCGGAGCCTCGTAAGTGGGGCGGATGCGGTGGAGGATGACATCCTCGGCCAAGGCGTAGAGGTCCTCGGGGACGACATACCCGCGACCGTGGATGAGCGCACGGGCGCGGGAGGCTTTCAGCAGCGCGATGCCTGCACGCGGACTGGCGCCCAGGTCTAGGTCCGGATGCCTCCGTGTGCGATCGACGATCTCGACCACATGTTCGAGGAATGTCTCCGAGACATGGACCGATTGGACGTCTTCCATGGCCGTGGCGAGATTCGTCTTGTCGCCGACCGCATCCTCTTCGATGACGTCGAACTCGGTCTTCACGATGGCACCGCCTCCCGCATCGCGTGCGATACCGAGATTCAGGTTGCGTCGCAGGACCTCCTTCTCGTCTTCGATCTCCAGGTAGTCGAGGCGGTGGAGCAGCATGAAGCGATCCAGTTGCGCTTCTGGCAGTTCGAAGGTCCCTGTCTGCTCGACCGGGTTTTGCGTGGCGATCACGAGGAAGGGGACCGGCAGCTTGTAGGTCTCGTTTCCGAGGGTGACCTTACGCTCCTGCATCGCTTCGAGCAGGGCGCCTTGGACCTTGGGCGCGGCGCGGTTGATCTCGTCGGCGAGGAGCAGGTTGGTGAAGATGGGGCCCTTGTGCGTTCGGAACTCATGGGTCCTCTGATCGAGGATCTCTGATCCCAGGATGTCACTGGGCAGCAAGTCGATCGTGAACTGAATCCGCGCGAACTCGAGATGCACTGTCTTGGAGATGGCGGCGACCAACAGGGTCTTGGCCAGGCCGGGCACACCTTGGAGGAGCAGGTGCCCTCCGGTGAGCATGGCGATCAAGATGCGTTCGACGACGACGTCCTGTCCGACGACCACTTGGGCGACGCGCTCGCGAATGGCCTCGATGAAGGCACTCGTCTCGGTGAATTGGGGATGGGAGGAGGTCTCGGTACTGGTCATGAGGTCGGAGATGCAAGGGGTCAGTCTGAGTGGAGCCGTCAGTATAGGGTCAACAACGCCTCGCTGCCTAGCCGGTTCGACGCCAGTCCGAAACAAGGATTGCGCTTGAAGATTTCCTGACAATTCCTGATTCGGCGCACAGGAGGAGCTCGCGAATGTCGTCGAGACTGGGGCGGAACCTCTTCCGTCCCCCCTGGGGGACAGCGAAGCCTGCTGCAGAGGCCTTCCTCTCTCCTCGGGTCAGGGCTAATAGCCCGCCGACTTGGGCACCGTGATCTCGCGCGGCTCGGCCTGGCCGCCCGCCTCGATCGTCAGCTCCCCGAGGAGGATGTGCGCCTTGTTGAATGCTGTTTCGTAGTCCCTTCTGTGGGCATTGATGAAGGCCTCGTATCCCTCGAGCGTCGTCATGTGCTTGGGCAGAGTGACCAAACGGAAGGACCCGGTGGGGGCCCGGGCTGAGCAATTGCCATCAGAATCGCTGATCGGAAGGGAATAGCGCCGTCCGCTCGCTTCGTCGACGAGAATGGCCCGCAACTTGGGCAGAGGCTTCCCGTCATGGTTTTCGAAGTGGAGTCGTAGCTCGACCGTGCCCAGCTTCAACCGGACCTTCTGTCTACCACCGGCCGTGACCCGAATCGTGCTTCCGGTGGGATAGAGCGGCCTCCAAGGGCCGTTCTTGTACTCGGGGCTCAAGGAGCAATCGTAGATACCAGGAATGAGCTGCGTCGCGAACTTGCCGACCTCGTCGAGCGGCAAGGTCACGGGCAACCGCCTGGTAATCCCCATCGGGAGCGAGTGCTTGCGCGCACGGAGATGAAGCGTCCACTTCTTGGCCGGACTGTCGTTACAGGTGACTGAGCCCTCGACGTCACCCAGGAGAAAGCGGGAGATGTCCAGGTCCAGCTCACGCTCCTCTCCCTTGCGGAGATCTGCGAGCTCCTGCAGGTCGAGCCATTGGAAGTACGAATAGACTCCTTCCTTACGATCCCAGACGAGCTGGAGCGTCCACGAGCCAGGAGCGATACCAGCGATCTTGAAAGTGCCATCCTCTGCGATCGGAAACCGTTTGGACCCACCGGGGGGGTACCTGTTCGGCGGGGCCTTCTGGAGCAGCCTCAAACCTGGTCTCTTGGAGCTCGTGCTCGCAGGTGACGCCTTGCTTTCTCGCTTGTCGAGGTCTGTCAGTTGGCGGAGGACAGCCGTTGGTCGAATCCGGCCGGAGAGGCTCGCTCCGGTCACCACCTGGACCACGAATGGCTTACTACCATTTTGGAGACGAATACCGTTGACGAAGAGGGGTACGTGAGTCGGCCCGGTGATGCGCAGACCAAGATCACGAAGAGGTGGTCCCGAAAGCTCCAGTATCCCCTTGTCATTCGTCTTCCCCTGGGTCCAGGGCCTTCCTTGATTCTTGCTCGTCGTCGAACGGCCGATACCGCCTACGAAGGTGTTTGCGTCGATGGGATGACCTTCCTCTGGCTCCAAGAGCTCGACTTTCGATCCCATGACGGGGTCACCCTTGGCTGTCACCACGCGAAGCTGCTGCCGAACGAGCTTGTGGAGTTCGAAGAGGATGGGCGGCCCTTCTACACGACCCACGTCGATCGTTCTCCATCGCGAGGCCGCATGGCTCTCGTCGGGTTCGACCACGATGCGGTATCGCCCCCAGGCCATGCCAGGGATGCGTAGGATCCCATTCTTGTGCGCACCACGTTCCTGGGGCCCCATCGTCGTCGGACCCGATCCGAGATCCCTGATCCGGACCGCATAGTTCTCGATAGGACTACGTGTTTCGGCATCGACGACGTGGATCGAGAGGCTGGTGCCACGCGTCAACACAAGCCGGAGTCCGCTGGTACCCCAGTCATAGGGCTTGGCGGTCTTCAGGGGATTGAAGCCGCTCTTATCGATGCGTAGATGGACGGGTACGCCCGTATCCCACTCGCTTCGCGGGATCTGGAAACTCCCGTCCCTCAGGCTGTAGTGGTCCGAGGCGGTGGGGCCGTTCGTGGGCCGGGGAAGGTAGGACAGTCTTGCGTCTGGTACCGGCTGCCCCTGTTGATCGAGGACATGACCCTGGATCAGATCCTTATCGTCATGGCCCCGCACGCGGATCACGAGGTCGACTTCACTCTGGTTGTCGGGAATGACGATCTCTCCTGGTGATACGAGCTCCCGTGATACGAGGAGTTTCCATCTACCTGAACAGAGAGATCTATACAGATCGAACCTACCGGTACCATTCGTCGTCGCCCCCTTGGTCCGGAGAGGAGGAAAGGCCGCGTTGGATTTGTCCAGGGCTGCGCTCAGGCGTTCCCCGGCCGATACACTGACGCGGCAAGCTGCAACTGGCCGACCGCGATCATCCAGGACTCGTCCGCGCACGCGTGCCCCTGTGAGCAGGACGATGTCACCAAGGTCCCGCGTCTCCGCCGGCCGAACTTCACCGAGCTTGCCTGAATGGCTGGCCTGACCCTTCTTGAAGAAGGCCAGCCGATAGCTCCTGGCCTTGGACGGCAGGAATCGCGCCTCGAATCTCCCATCCTCGCCACTTTGCAGGCGAGGGATCTTCTGCCTGCGTTGATCCGGAAACTTCGCTTCTTGCTCCCTTGTCTGGTAGGTCCAGACCGAGATCGTGCAGTCGCGGATCGGCTGTCCCTCGACTGTCACGCAACGCCCGGAGATCCGTGCGCGCCTGTCTTCCGCTACTTCTGTCCGCGCGGTTCCCTGATCCCGGCGCTCTGGCTGCGTGTCGCTCCCCGGGGCCTCAGCCGCATCCGCCTGGAGCGCGTCGACCGGTTGGCTCACGACGGATTCTTCGTCGCGGCTGCCTTCGATCGCGATGGCCTTCTCTGGTCCTGCGCCGCCCCACCAAACCCAGAGTGCCGCAGCACAAGCCAGAAGGCCGAGTAAATAGGCCGTGCGACGTCGTGTGCTGGTCATGGGGTTCCTCCGATATAGGAGAACATGGATCTCTCGGGGGCGCAGCCACATGATGCCATCGCCAACCATGCCCACAAGCCCTGACTCTGACTGGAAACGGCGATCGATCGCCGTTTCCAGTCAGAGTCGTGCATGGAGTGGACGCAGGGGGGCCAACGGGGTTGGCAGGTGGCTCTCTTGGGTTTCGATGCATCGTGCAGTGGCATCGGGCTTGCCCTCGTGTCGGGTGGGGCCATGATCGGATGGGAGGGGAGAGGATCGGTGATGGAGATGGAGCGAGTGGGTATGCAACGCAAGCGCCGAAGAGTGGTGGTGATGTCGGTCGCGGCGATCTTGATGTGGCTCGCGTTTTGGTTCTTGTGTCCTTTGGGATGGAGGGACGCGGGCTCGGATCGCTCACAAGTCGAGAGCGAGGAACCTGTGGCGCGTGTGGGAGTCGCGGCTGGGGACCAGACTCCCGAGGGGCGGAGCGCCGCTGCGGATCCTACTTCTCGCCGCGTGTTGGCGGAGGACAAGGGGATTGGGATCACACTTCGGTGGTCCACCCATCGGCAACTGGCTATGGACCGATCACTTCGGTATGGAACCGAGCCACCATTTGCGGACATTCCCTTCTCCTACGATCAGTTGGATCAGATCCTGGCATCTCCACGAGGAGGACGTGCTGTGGAAAGCGCACGCGGACTCTTCTCCTTCCCTTGCCTTCGAGGAAGTGGTACCTGTGGCTTGAGGACGAGTTCGCGTATTTGATCGGCAGCAATGGCGTGTCCAAGGGGGAACTCCGCCAGTCGCTGACCATGAGATGGGTCCAAGCCGGTGCCAGCTGTCGCGGCAGGGTGGTGGATGCCGTGGGCAGGCCGCTGTCTGGTGTGTTCGTCGTCGCGATCCTGAGCGTGTCGGAGGCAAGCGACCTGATGAGTCGTCTGGGGGGCTTGCGTGTCCGTTGCACCAAGACCGATGACAGGGGTGAGTTCGTTCTCAGGGCCCTGACTGCGGATACGCGGCACAAGGTCGTCTTTGGGGGCAGGGGCTTGGTGCCCGAGCGGGCGAACATGCCTCCCACACCAGCCTGGTCTTCCTATCGCATGCCCGATGCGGCTCTGTCCGTGGGAGGAGCCCTCGAGGTCGAGGTGATCACACGCGGGGATCGCAGTCCGATCGATGCTGCCATCATCAGCGCGCGTCCGGGACGAGGTGTCGTCTGGATGGACCCCACTGTCCTGACTGCGCGCACGGATGCGGATGGGCGTGCCGTTCTCTCGAACATGGCCATGGGGTCCTACGAGGTCACGATCCAGGCCAGTCGGATGGCGATTCGGTCCGGCAAGATCTCTCTCGTCTTCAGGACCTCGACCTGACCTTCCAGCGCCTCGTATCCGTGACCGAATTTCCATAGCGAGACCGTGCAGCTCGTCTGCATCACCACGAATAGCATGGCCACAGTCCCCAGAAGGATCCGCAAGAGAGGCCCAGGATGCGAAACGCACGATGGCTGGCTGGTGTGTCTACTTGCGGGCCTTAAGGTCATGATCGGTGTTCACATTCTCCCTCACTTGGGATGTGTAGCAAACGGACCCGTCCCCTTTCTTTAGCAGGAGATCGATCACACCCTGATCGTTGCCGAGCCAGGTGGACGAGGGGCGCATGCGGATGAGATCCCAGGCGCGAATGCTCGTGTCGCTGGATGCAGAGAAGAGCTGTTTGCCATCCTTGCTCATGGCCAGATCCACGATGCCCTTGGCACTGTCAGCGGGCGGATCCAGGGTGGCGATGAGCTCGCCCGTCGCGATGCCCTTGGAGTCCACGTCGATCGAGGTGCCCTCATCACCCGAGCTTCCACCCAGGTAGGTCAGGTAGACGAGCCGCTTGCCGTCGGCACTCAGCCGAGCCACGAAGGCGTCGCCCTTGCCGTTGCCCACGGTCCTGCCCTGGAACTTCGTCTGCAGCGCACCGCTGGTTACCGCGAGGTTGCTGGAGAAGGTCGTCCCGCAGACGAAGATGTCTCCGCCTGGTCCGATGACGTCCTGCACGCGATCGTCCTGGCTTCCGCCCAGAAAGGTCGTCCAAGCGTGGCCGGCTGGGCTGGCCTGAGCCTGGGCCCGCGACGCAAACGCCGGTAACAAGGCCATCAGGAAGGTCAGGGTAAGTGGAGATCGAGGTGAGGGAGTGCGGGTGGGCACCATCGCCTCGCAAGGCGGCGAGAGCGGTCGGGTGGTCTTCGGTCTGGTCTGGATTCTCGGGAAGAGGTCCCGGCGCAGGCCCTGATGGGGCAAGAGCCCCATGCCCAAAGTCCCTTGGTATGGCAAGGTCCCGGCTACGAATTCAAGGCGAGGCGTCGTGCTGGTCGATACCTACCAGGCACCCATGTCTCCATCGATCCCCGCCCAGGGGAGGAGCGTATGACCGAAAACACCAAGCACGAGAATCACCGTGAGTCGCCGAGAGTGGCGCTGGACGGGGACGTTCAGGTCCGCCTCACAGGGGAGGCCCTGGAAGGCCCCGGCCAGAACCTCAGCCAGGACGGGGTCTACCTCATTGCCGAGGGCGAGATTGCCGTCGAGGTCCTGCTGCCCGGCGATACCGACTACCGCAAGGGTTACCTCGTGCGCGCGAACCAGGTGCGCGATGGAGCCATGGGGCTGGCGATCCGCTTCCACCCCTGAACCCAGCGCTATACTGCCGAGCCCGCAGCCGCCCCTTCTGAGGCTGCCGCATTCCTGAGCAGTGAGGTAGGTAGGCGTATGGCCAAGGATGAATGCCTGATTCCCGAGGCAAAGCAGGAACTGTATCGCAAGCTGATCGCGACCCGGCCCGGCGTGGAGTGCAAGGGCGCCAAGTCCCGCTATACCTCCCAGAACGGTCACATGTTCAGCTTCCTCACCCAAGAGGGAAAGCTCGCCCTTCGTCTCCCAGAAGAGGCGCGCGAGACCCTGACGCAGAACGACGGAGCCCGGCCCTGCATCCAGTATGGGACCCTCATGAAGGAGTATGTCCTCCTCCCGGAGGCACTCCTCGAGCGGACCGCAGACCTCGCCCCCTGGTTCCAGAAGAGCCACGAATACGTCTCCTCCCTCAAACCCAAGCCCACCTCCCGTAAGAAGAAGACGGCCAAGAAGACAGCGAAGAGAAAGGTCAAGAAGAAGACGAAGAAGGCAGCGAAGGGGAAGGTCAAAAAAGCGGCAGCCACCAAGAAGAAGGCCGGAGCCAAGACCAAGAAGGCCGTCAAGAAGGCCGCAGGTCAGAAGAAAGCTGCCAAGAAAAAGCGATAGCCATTGCTGGTTCTTCGACATGCTGTGAGAGGTTCCGTTGACCTCGGACAGTGCCGCCCTCTTGTAGTGGATCTTGAGACGGTTCCAGCGGGTCTGAGAAATCCAGCCTTCGGCCTGCATGCGATGCACGAGGAGTCCTGGCGCCAAACCCAGCCTGCGGGCCATGGACGTGACCTCCGTCATCGAGGACAGGGTCGAGAGCTCGCGGGCCTGGGCGGGCGGAATCCACAACTCCAATGCAAAGCGGTCCGCCTGGTCCTCCTGTGCACGCTGAGGAGTCTCGTACTCGACTGAAGGAATCGTAGATCAGGATTCGGAGGAACCAGCATTCCAGATCGGGGAGGCAGAGACCTTCCCTGAGGGTGACAGCCATGGACCCCGCTGTGTCCATGGCATGTTCATCCTCCATCACCGCCGGTCGACGAGGATCTCCTGTTTGGACTCCTGGGCCTGGAGGATACGGCGCCAGTGTAGGTTGCCGTCCTTCTTCTGGCACTCCAGGGTGATGGGGCCGCGGGGGACGATGAGCGTGGCGACGAAGGCTGGATCCATGCGTCC
>JAJRTL010000323.1 GCA_024278315.1 Planctomycetota bacterium
CAGCACATTGGCAGGCTTCTTCGTGGGGGCTCGGAACCTGGAAGAGCGAGCAGGGGCATGCCATTGGATGAAGGTCTCGTATGCCTTCTCGGTCCCGACCCGCTTCGCCCACTCGTGCATATAGGGCAGCATCTTGGCTAGCACCGATGACCGTTCGCCCGGATAGAGCCTGAGATACTGGTTGAGTGTGTGGAAGCCCTCCTTGGCCGGGAGTTCGCGAAAGACCAGGGCATCCAGCTTGATGCGAATCTCGGCATCACGATACCCAGCTTTGTACCTCGTGAGGTACTTCAGATAGCCTGCTGGCTGATTGTCACTGACGACCTTGTCGAAGAGGACGCTCTCCATGCGCACGAGGACCTGAGTCTTGTGAGGTCCGATCGGGAACTCCCTCAGGTACTCCTCGCAGGATTCGACTTTCGGGTTGGCGATGATCTCGGCATAGAGCAGGTGCTCAATCTCGTCCTTGGCGTTCGTGAGCATCTCTTGGAAGGTCTTGTCGCTCCTGGCCCGGTAGCTGTAGGGGCCATAGCGGCGTTTGAACGCCTTCCAGTCCGCGAGCTTTCCCGAATCCACCGCCCGGTGGTAGATCAAGAAACGGAGGCGCTCTGTGGCCGCCTTATGCTTGCGATGCTTCTTGAGATACTGCTCATACCCTTTGATCGTGTCGAGTTCTCGAGCGGCTGTGTACTCGAGCTGTGCGACCATTGCCGATGCCTTGCTGGCGTTTTTGCTGCGACGATACTTGGACAAGAACTCGCGGTAGGCCTCGAGCGTGTTGTCAGTTTGACACTTTCGCCAGGAGAGGGCCTCCAAGGCGGGCCCGGCCTCCTTGGAGTGCTTTCCACTCGGAAAGCGCAGCACGTAGCTGCGGAAGGCTTGCCGTGTGTCGCTGGATTTCGCTGCTGCCCAGGTCGCATGGTCCCAGAGCAAGAAGACCTGGTCCGCACCGTCGGGTGTTCGGCATCGCTTGTAGAGTTCACCGATCCTGAGAGCTGCCTTTTGCGGGGAGAGGGTCGCTTGCGAGTCCTCCTGCTGGTCTCTGGCACGGATTGCCGCCAGAGCCAAGGCATGCAGCGCATCGTCGAGCTGCTTGCGGGCTGATCGAACCTGTTTTCCCTTGGGATGTTTGACCAGGAATGCCTCCCAGCCCTCTGCCGTCTCTGTGACCTTGGCTCGCTCGAAATCCCGGGCCTCTGTGAGGTCCTGCCGACAGGCACCGACATTGAGGGTCAGACAGAGGAAGGCGGCGAGAGTCCAGGTGGGACGGTTCATGAGAGTTTCCTTGTTGCATCCGCGCGTTGCGGCCAAGCCCTGGGGTCCGTTGGAAAGCCAGCGCTCGGTCCAGGCTCCAGGGTGCTTATGAAACAGGATTCCAAGCAAGACCGAACAGGGATCGACGGACCCACCGAAGAAATCGACCCACCACCACCTCGATCTCCGGAACGAATCGAAGCCCGTCGTGATCCTCCTCCGGCGTTCCCATGATCGAAGGGCTCCTCCATCCCGTGCCGCACCTGTACCGCCATCTCCCTGATGCACATCCGCTCGGCGCCTTCCTCGTGAGGTTTGTCCTTGGTGTTGATGGCAGTCCTCATGTCTGCGCGGATCCCCGATTTGTCTGCTGGATCCCCGCTCATCAAGGGACCCGTCCACGTTTTCCCATCGTCCATCTCGGGATCTCTTTCGCGCCTGGTGCTCTATTCCTCTGCCCGTTCGGCAGAGCAGCGCTACCCTTGCGGGATGTCCGTGGACCCGATGGATAGACCGACTACCGTGGCGCTTTGGGTCTGGTTTCGTTGGTTGTGCTCCGTCATTGGGCTCCTCCTGCTGGTTCTGCTGGGTTTCCATGCGAGAACGTGGGGGCTGCAGCTTCGCGAAGCCATCCAGCACGTAGGAACTTCTTCGATCGGTGGTGCCGACAGAGTGCAGGCCTTGCTGACAGAAGGGTCCTTGTGGGTCCTCCCCTTGCTCGTCCACTCGGTCGTGTGGTTCGTCTACCTGGCCGGCGGGACCCTCTTCCTGGGGAAGGGCGCCTGGCGGCCTGTCTGGCGCAGCATGTGCCTGCACAGCTGGCTCTACATGGCCCTGCTCCTCATGCGCTCCGGCTCGCGAAGCGTAGGGTTCGCCGTTCTGCGAGAAGCTCCCGCCCTTCTGCTCGGGTGGTCCGTCTGTGCGCTCGCGTACGGCCTCCTCGGTGGAGCGTCGAGGAGGAGTCCAGATCGAAAACTGCTCTACTACGTTGGCTGGGCGGCCATGCTCTGGCCCCCAGGCTACTATCTGCTCCTCCTCGCCTCGGCGTTCTAGGCGTCCCTCCTGGTGGACGGGAAAGAGAGATTGAGAACGCTGCTACCGTCGATCGTTTGTTGGGTGCTGGTGCCGGCTGTCTGTGTGATGGAGGCGTGGTCTCGTAAGCTGACCAGGTCTGCTTCGGAGCATGGCCGCTCCCACGACGCCCAAGGGAGCTTGACAACCCGTGGAATTGCACGGATCACCTATCTAGACAGGGATCAATCAGTGTGATACCAATGGTTATTAGCACATAAGTGCACACGCATTGACAGGCTGCTCAATAACCGCTGGCATACTACCGATACATAAGAATATACTCATTCAACCAGTGTTATACAACCGATTGTAACCACATGAATCGTATTCGATCCAAGACGACGGACGAGATCCTCGTCGAGCTGGGGCAGAGGCTCCGTCGGGCCCGGCTCCGCGAAAACCTGAGCCAGGCGCGCCTGGTCCAGGAGGCGGGGATCGGTGAGAGCACGCTGCGCAAACTGGAGCAGGGGGGAGATGTCCAGCTCTCGACCCTGATCGATCTTCTGCGAGCCCTGAACCGACTGGATGCCCTGGAGGACTTCCTCCCCGATCCCGGCGTTTCGCCTATGGAGCTTCTCAGGCACGCCGGAAAAGAACGTCAGCGAGCGAGCAAGAATCGTGGCTGAAACCCCGCTGCTCGCCGAGGTCCGGCTCTGGGGGCAGACCCTGGGCGCGATCTACGAACCCGTGGAGGGCGCGCCGGTCTTCGAGTATTCCGAGTCCTTCCTCCGCAGCGGACTCGAAGTGAGTCCTCGCTTCCTACCCCTGACCACCCAAGGTCCACGGAGTTTTCCTGAACTCATGCGCCTGCCGGCCTTCGAGGGTTTGCCGGGCCTGCTCGCCGACGCGCTGCCCGACCGCTTCGGCAATGCGGTGATCCGCAAGTACTTCAGTGAGAAGGGGCTGACGGATGCCACGCTCTCGCCGGTGCAGAAGCTGCTCTACATCGGTGAACGAGCCATGGGCGCGCTCACCTTCCATCCAGCACGGGACCTGAAGCTCACGGATCTGGGACAGCAAGCACTGGAGATCCAGGGTCTCGTCGAATCGGCGCGCGCCATCATCGACGGAAGCACGGAGGTCGTCGTCCCCGAGATCATGAGCCTCAGCGCATCGGCCGGCGGAGCGCGAGCCAAGGCCATCGTGCTCTGGAATCCCGAGCGCGACGAGATGCGCTCGGCCTTCGCGAAACGCAAGGTGGGCGATCAGGACTGGATGATCAAATTCGACGGAGTGGGGGACATGGACCGACCCGACCCGAACTCTCAGCCTTTCAACCGCATCGAATACGCCTACTCCCTCATGGCGCGTGAGGCTGGCATCCACATGGCGGAGGCCCGCCTCCTCGAAGAACGCGGACTGGCCCACTTCATGACGCGTCGTTTCGACCGCGAAGGCTCCGAGCGCCTGCACATGCACAGCCTCGGAGGCATGGAGCATGTCGACTATAACCAGCCTGGTGCGTATTCCTACGAGCAGCTCTTCCGTCTCCTGCTTGACCTGGGGCTCGGCTATCCCACGCTAGAACAGGCCTTTCTCCGCACCGCATTCAACATCCTCACGGTCAACCAGGACGACCACGTCAAGAACATCGCCTTCCTCATGGGCCCGAGCGGCAAGTGGAGCCTCGCCCCTGCCTACGACCTCACCTTCGCCCGCGGTCAGGGCTACACGCGCTACCATCAGATGAGCCTGGCCAACAAGCGCGACGGCTTCACCGTCCAGGACCTCACCGACTTCGCCAGTAAGTTCGGCATCCGCGACGCCGGCCGTCCCCTCCTCACCCCACTGGCCGGGGCACTCTCCCACTGGCCGCGCCATGCAGACGCCGCAGGCCTCACCGCCAAGCAAACCCAAACCATCCATGCCGCTTTCCGCTGACGATGCAAACATGATTCCTGATCCACAAGGCTGCTTGATTGCGCTCTGAAGTGATGGGGCCCGATCAACCGAGATCCACAAGCGCGTCATTGACACCCGGTCTAGGGTATCTATCCTGGGGCACTTCCATTGCGTGATATAAAGGACTAGATCTCGATGCGAAAGCTTCTCTTCTCTTCTCTTCTCTTCTCTTCTAGGGCTTTTCCTGCTTAGCCCCGGCAGGGTAACGCTGGCCGCAAATCCGGTTGGATTGAGGCAAGACCCATGCAAGTGCAATGCTAGTGTGCCAATCCCTGTTGGCGGGGCAGGGGGTTGCCTGAAGATCAATTACATCCAGTCGCCATTCCGGGTGAACCATGGGGAGTGTGATCACCAGGGTTGCGATGTCCAACAGTGTAGCTGGAACTACACTTTCACTTACCAGCTTCAACAGGGCGGCTGCGGGAAAATGTGTGTGTGGAGTATGCGGCCACTCGTAAATGGTTTTTGGGGTCCACCTCTTCCCATGACGCCCGTCCCCGGAGTCTTGTATACGGGTCCTCTCGGCTGGGATTGTGGAGGCAGCGTAGGTTGGGACATTACGGAAATCTGTCGGGACGCGCAGGGCAATGATACGACACAGCTCATAGAGTCCTTGATCTTCAACTGCGCGCCCTGTGCGGCAGAGTAGCATGCAGCGGGGTCGACTCTTCCTCTCCGTTACGTTCCTTGCCGGCGCGGGTTTCACGCTCTTGTGGATAGTGAACTCGCCTGACGATGACAATGGATTCGAGGTTCAGCGAAGGGGCTCGGAGACGCGGGATCCTCAAAGGCTGGTCTCGCCGGGTCCGCGGGTCAAGACGGTGGCTGTTGCGAAAAAGGCTGCGAGTTCCGACGCAGAGAAGGCTTCGGGCTCGGAACGTGAACTCGTTTGGAAGGAACCTCCTGGCGCGAAAAGAAGTGGCTTCAACGGAGGGAACAACTGGGAGAATACCCTGCAGGATTTGATGGCGAACCTCGAAAGGGGTGGCAGCATCTTGCAGCATCCCCCCCAAGTGCCCATGAATGTCGATCAACTCGTGCGTGATAAGGTCTTCAATCCAGAGGGTGCGGAGTTGACTGCTGCCCAAAAACGAGAGCTCGAGTCCGCCATCAAGCAGCTCAATAACGTGTACGTGGATGCGAGCACCAAGGGCAGTCTGACGCGGATGCAAGCCCTCGTGGAGTTGGAAAGGGCGGGCAAGTACGAGTTCGTAAATCGTGAAAAGCTGATGAAGCTCTATGCTGACGGGGTGATGGGCAATCAGACTCAGAAGGGAGGAAAGCACCACTCACTGCTCGCCACAGACGGTGGTTGGTATCTGTTCCGCATTCCTGATCGTAAGTATCCGGACATCCTGAATGAAGAACAGAAGCAGGTGCATGCGGCCCGGGATCTGAAGCGATTCATCAAGGACTACTTCGCCAACCTGCCGAAGGGCCGGAAGAGATAGGTTGAGGATAGATGAGATGAGAAGGTCAGCCCCCAGGCGGCGTATCCTGGGATAGAACGAAAGAGCAGGACACTCATCGATTATGCGTGCCAGGAGTTGCTTGGAAGGAGAGCCTCGAATCGTCATGGGCTGGCCCATGGATCTACCCGCAAGAGCCGTTCTCCTCGCCTGCCGCCGGCGATGCGAACATGATTCTTGATCCACAAGGCTGCTGGATTGCGTCCTGGGGTGATGGGGTCGCGGGGTGGCGTGGGAGTGCAAGCCGGCCAGGGGCTTGGCACAGGAGCCTTGGGACGACTGCCCCCTGCGGGAAAACGGGACTTGAGTGTGCGGGAAACCGGTATCCGTTTCGAATGAGGCCTTGTGGTGGGGATGGGGACACCCAAGGTGGCTCAGGTGGAGGTTGGAGAAGCGAGGGTAGCCGTGTGCCTGCTGCTGGATTGGTTCGGGTGCGGACTCGTCAAGAGGAGAAACGTCTCGCGGGCATTGCGAAGAATGGATGGGTGTCCCCGTGTGTGTGTCGTACGCCTACACCAAGAGTGGAGGGGCCTATCCCAAGGCCACTGTGGAGCAGAGATGGCTCTACGATGGTTTGGGACAGCTCGTCTGCCACAAGGTGGATCGGGCCCATCTGACGACGTCGTCGGCAACCTGGATGACCACGGCCTACGAGTATGACGGGGCTGGCAGGCTCATGGCCGTGGCCGGTCCCACCGGCAAGGTGACCGCCTTCGAGATCGACGGATACAACCTGCCTTACCGTATTCTCGAAGAAGTGGGCGCGGGCGCTACGCGGATCCGTAAATTCGGTTTTGATGTCAATGGTGGGCTGCAGGAGATGATGAGCAGCCCCATCACCGGCAAGCCCTACACCAACCAGAAGATC
>JAJRTL010000324.1 GCA_024278315.1 Planctomycetota bacterium
GGGATCGTCCGGGAGCAGTCCCTCTCGTGTTGCATCGGCGAAGAGGCGATTCAACACGTCGTGCAAGGCCGAGCCGACATCCATCATCCGGATTCCATCCAGGAGGGGCTCTTCGGGCAGGGCACGCGCGCGCAGCAGCGTGCCGAGGTAGAAGCTGAGCGGACAACGGCCGAGCGATTCGAAGGCCGAGACCGACAGGGACTCCTCGCTACGCGCAGGCCTTCCGAGCCGCAGAGCATCCCAGGACAGGGCCTCTGGGTCCTTGCCGATCTCGAAGGCGTCGAGTCGCTGCCGCTCGGCACCTGCACGTTGGAGAGCTTGCATCCTTGGGTCCTGGGTCAGCGAAGCGCATTCGAGCAGCGCGGCGTCGGATCCCTGAAAGGCCGCCAGGCAGAGCGCCTCGTTGGCGCTGAGCGGTCGCCCTGCCTCCTGCCGGTAGTCCAGGCGGCGTGCGGGGGACCAGGGCAGATGATGGATCCAGCCCCCTGTCTCGAGATCGGCCTTGAGATCGGTGCCGGCGAGCGAGCGGCCGAAGAACCGGAGCCAGGCAGCGGGGGACTTCTGCTTGCCAGCTGTGTCGGCGCGGAGCCATGAGAGCGTGAAGGAGGTAGTCGCCCCGCCGATCAAGGTGGCCAGGTCCTGTATCTGGACCTCGGTGCTCTCTTCTGCGACCTCGAAGGCAGGGAACAGGCCGGGGTGGACCGTACGTTCCGTGCCATAGTACGCATCGCGAAGCGCCTGGCGGTCGGCTTCGCCCAGCCAGAGGTCGGCCTGCGCCTTGCGCGGAAAACGTCCACGGTTGAAGCCCAGCAAGAAAACGTGGTCGACCTGCAGTCCGCGGAAGCGATCCACCGAGAGCACGCGGATGCCGCCTGCGCGAAAGCTCGGATGGCGCGCGATCTCCTGTCCGAGGATCTCCTCGCAGTGTGCTACGAGGCCCTGTAGGTCGAGCGTCGGGAGGCCGATGCGATCGCGCCAGCGGAGGACTTCGAAGGCGCTCAGGATCTCCTCTCGCTTGGCTTGTTCCTGGTCTGCATCCGCCTGAGAGTGCAGGGTCAAGAAGGCCTGTAGTCGCGTGACCTGTGTGTCGTGGTCAGGTGCCTGGTCGAGATCTTGCGCGCAGGATTCGAACTCGGCCAGCAGCGCGTCCAGCTGAGACGCGATCGCGTCCAGTCGCTGGAGCTCGTCTTTGCCCGACTTGCGACGGACCATCTTTTCGCGTTTGCGGAGCAGGGCTTCGCGGAGGTTCTCGCGACCCCCCAGGCAGGCTTCCTCTCGTGTGATGCGGTCCAGCCATGCGAGATTCTCGCGACGAAGCAGGTCCTCCGATGCGGCGCAGGCAAAGTGCGGGTGGCCCAGGCATGCGAGCAGGCTCTTGCGCGGAATCCCTTCGGCGATGAGCTGCACCAGACGCAGCGCGAGCGCAGCCATGGGGTGTTCGCGCAGGGCCTGGCCAAAAGCGGGTTCGAGCGGTAGGCCTTCTTCGCGTGAGAGCCGGTCCAGATGCGTGGCATAGGCCTCTGGGTTGGACAGCACGATGGCCACACGGTGGGGCGGACAGCCATCCTGGACGAGGGTGCGGGCTCGCTGCATGGCCTCGCGGATCTCTTCGAGCTCGCCCTGTGCCGTGAACATGGCGAAGCACTCATGTGGGAGAGCGGGTGCGATCTCTCCGCGGCCTTGGCCGAAATCCACCGCGCGCTCTTCGAGGAGCGATCGCGGCGCTGGAGCCTGGGTCAGCACCTCGACGGGAATGCGGGTCTCGAATACCTCGAACAGGGATTCCAGCTCTCCCGAGAGCCTGGGGCCGGGAGCGAAGATCAGGACCTGGGCTGCATCCTGATCGCAGGGTGTGGCAAAGGCTGTCATGGCCTGGTCGAGCAGGGCGCGGCGATCGAGCAGGGATCGATCCTGGAGCCTGGCCTCGAAGCGAACTAGCACCTGATCGAGCAACTTGCCGGTTGCCGACACCAGCGAGGGCGGCTCGGCGGTGGGCCAACCGAAGCTCCGCAGTTGGGTCAGTGCGCGCAGCAGGCCATGGCGGGTCTCGGGGAAGTCGAGGAGCCAGGCGAGTTCGCGAGCCTGCGCTTGCGGAAGGTCGGTGGTGCTCAGTTCCGTGAGCACCTGGAGGAGCAGGTCTGCCTGGGCCAGGGGGTTCATGACCTCGGCGGCATGCAGACCGCGAATCTCGAGGATGTGTTGCACAGCCATGTCTGCGCTCAACAGACGCAGACCGACGAAGCCCGTCTCCTCATCCAGAAGTGCCTGAATCATCTCACGCAGTAGCGAGAAGGACGGGAGGAGGACCCAGAGTTCTCGCTCACCAGGAGCTCGCGGTGCGAGTTCGCGGATGCGTGGCAGGAGATCGGGAATGCGGATGGGTAGGGACATGGAGCCGGGTCTCTGTCGCGGAGGCCTATCCCGAACGATTCATGACCTCGATGCGTCTGACGGCGCCTTTCGGTCCAGGACCGCGAACCTATCGGTTCGCTCGGCATTGCTTCGATTCGACGATCCTCTTGGGTCGCCTCATATCTCGCGCAGCTGATCTCGCCTTCGCTCACAACGATCTCATGAATCATCCGGGCTATGCCTTCACGATAGGGGAGGGAGGGGCGATGTCCACGAATGCCGGAGGCTCGTTGGTATCGGGGGGTGGGATGTGGAAGGGAGTTCCGCGTCGTGTCTCTCCAGGCGCACGCTCGCACTGGCCGATCACTGGAAGGGGAGAGGTGGAGCGATTCGGGACGAGCAAGACAAAGGGATGCAAGATTCATCCACGCCGGGAGTGGCCGCGCCGACCGGGTGTATGGCCGATGTGGACCTGGGCGACCGTCGCGCGCGATGGGCACTGGGGATCGGTCTCCTTCTGCTGCTGCTCGGCATGATCCGCTTGGGCCAGTACCACGGCTTCGGTCCTCGGGGCACCGATGACCAGTACTACTATGCGCAGGCTCGTTCGCTCCTGATGGATGGCGATCTGGACCTGCATGAAGAGCTCTCCTCGCTCACGCCGCGGCCGGAGAACATCAACACCTCCACTCGACGTGCCTGGGATGAGCCCACGGAGACCGGTCGCGTCGCATGCAAATATGGCATCGGTGCGCCGCTTCTCCTTCTTCCTTTCCTGGCCGTCGGTCAGGGCCTGGCGCTGATCTTCCAGTCCTTCGGTGCGTCGACCAACGGCTATGGCCTGTTTCCCTATCTCGGCTGGTCGATCGGCAACCTCTTCTACGCGGGGCTCGCCCTCTTCCTGGTCTATCGGATCTTGCGAACCTGGGCGGGGCTGACCCCGCTCTGGTCCATGGCAGCGGTCTGGGCCGCTTTTCTTGCGGGACCGCTTCTCTATCAGACGATCTCCGATCCCTTCATGGCCCACATCCCGTCCACGGCCATGGTCTGCGTCTGCGCTGCCTTCCTCTTTCTCGACAGGTCCGGAAGCCCGTGGTCCTACCTGGGTGCAGGGCTCGCCCTTGGCCTGGCCATGGCGGTAAGACAGAGCAACTTCGTCTATGCCGCCCTCTTCCTTCCCCGTCTCTGGAGCGATCGCGCAAGTCTTCGCTCTCTCCTGCTCCCTGCCGCCGCCGGGTTACTCATGGGGTTCCTGCCACAGCTCCTGGCCTGGAAGTATCTCTACGGTGCCTTTGTGCACTACAGCTACGAGGGCGAGTCCCTGAGCCTCTTCTCGCCGCATCTCTACGAAAACCTCTTCGGCGCGCGCGCAGGGCTCTTCTTCTGGAACCCGGGTTGGGCCCTGGCTCTCCTGCTCTATCCCTTCCGCAGGCGAGAAACCATTGGCCTGACGCTAGCAACCATGGCGATCATCTGGCTCAACTCGGCCTGGTGGTGTTGGTGGTGGGGCGATACCTATGGTGGCCGTGCCTACGCGAGTCTCTTCCTGCCGGTGAGTCTGGGCATGGCGTCCATCCTCCAGATGGGCTCGACCTCACGCTTCTGGCGGCCGATCGTCGTCCTCCTCCTCTTGGCCACCTGCGTCTATTCAGCCAATCGTCTACGACTCATGGAGACCAGCTACCCAACCCAACGCGCACTCCAGGCCTGGCGCCCCTTCCGCTGATCGCCGCGGTGGAAGGTCTGCGATGGGGCGATCCACTCCAACCCGAGTACATGGGGTCAGACCCTATTTCTCCGGGCGAAAGACCCGGAGAAATAGGGTCTGACCCCATGTACTCGGGTTGGCAACAGGACCCGTCCCATGGCCGTCCAAGACGAGTTCGGTCAAGGAGGCGTGAGGTTCATCACGAAGGCCACGAAGGAAGAAGTGGAACTCAAGGTGCAGATGCTCGCCAAGCACTGTTACCGGCTTCAGGAGCTGAATCAGGGTAGAAGAAGGAAAATTCGCTGTCCTGCCTTCTTCCTGTTCTTGGCGCCGCTTCGTGGTTCAAGGAAAACAGACTTGCATCACGGTCTGCAAACAGGAATGACGGACATGGGGAACCGTGATAAGGCAGCTGACACCCTGCAAACAGCGAATCGAGGTCAGATCTGGTGGGGAAGTGCTCAGGCTCTCCCGTCTTGGACGCTTCTGAGACGGAACCCATGGCCCCACGCGCCGATCGATCTGCCGCCGATGGGTTCCTTCACAGAGGAGAACCCAGGTAGTGACTTGAGACGCCTCGATCCAAGGCCTTGGGCCTGTCCCAGCCGAACGCAGGCAGGTGTCATGCCCAGGAGGGGGACAGAGCTCGAATCATCTAGCCCGAACGATCTCGTGAATCATCTGGGCTGAAACCAGGACTACAAAGAGAGTGGGGATCGCGACCACTCCGGATCGTCAGCCAGAACCAAAGCAGCCTCGTCTCCGCGACTTCATGCACGAGGCGATCGCTTCGCCATATGAGCCGTGGCACCGAGAAGCCCTACTGGTCCTGGATCCGCCGTTTCATCTTCAATCACGGAACACGCCATCCCAAGGAGCTTGGCGCAAGTGAGGTCAAGAGATTCCTGCGCGACCCCTGAAGCAACCGATCCACGATGCCCATGATCTTCACAAGCGCGAAGTCTGATCAGGCGCAGGGGCCGTCGATCTTCCCGACTTCTCCCAGGCTCGCATGCCCGCTGTGCCTCCACGTGCTCCGTGCTATGCTGACCGCCTATCCGGGCACCGCCGCCCTACACAGAACCCTCGAATCCAAGTTAGACGGAGCACTTCCACCCTATGGCCTTCTCTCGCAAACAATCCATTACGGCATGGACGGGGCTGGCAATCATGGCATCGATGTTCGTCTACCCTCCGTGGTTCTGGACCCATGATCAGAATTACCTGTCGTCGGAGCAGTTCGGTGCCGGCTACAATTGGATTTGGTCGCCACCTCCACCTCCACCTCCGCCGCCACCGCCACCGTCATGGACATCCCTGCCGGTGACAATTGGCAGCCCGTGATCTGGTGGAATCGCTTGCAGAATCAGCTGTTGATTGTTTCGGTCGGCATGCTCCTATGGCTATTCATTGACGAGGTGCAAAGGAGGTCAGAGCACATAGACAAACAAGTCGACGTCCCGTCTAACAAGCCAATGCAGCGGACAGGACTTCGGTCTGCCGCTGATCGTCAGAACCGTTAGCGAGATGGAGATGGAGTTGCCGTCAATGTGGGTAGAGGTTGACGGAGATTCAGCCGCTGCGTTGGAGTCGGAGCTGCAACGGGAGCTGCCTCCGGGGCATCAACTAGCAGGAATGCACCTCAAGGCGATCGCAAGGAGTGAGGATTCGGATGATGTGCTCTTTCGGCCAGAGTCGGGCAGCAGGGCGGTCTATCTCGTGCACCTCACGTGGTCTGCTGAGACCAAGCGGGAGTGGCCGCAGTCCACGTCGCACGAGAACATTGCAGGATTCTTGGAGAGTTGGAACAATGAGCAGGATTGATGGTACCGGTCCAATCAGTATCAAGCCGATGGAGACGGACAGTCCTTCGGCCTGCCGCTGATCGCCAGAACCGTGAGGCGGAGACAACGTGCCATGGAGCCATCTCGATCATTGCCGTCACAGGTCTTCGGTGTGGATCGACGTCTCGATCTTCGAGGTTTCGAGAGTTGGGTTTCAGTCATTGAGCGGCATTGACTAGATCAAGGTCATCTTCGACCGTCGGTCCTGGAGAGTGGCGCGAAGGACGTCCGCCATCGATGATCGAGCAGAGAAAGAGGATCGCCGTCGAACGTTCCCATGAGGATCGAGAGAAGCAGTCGCAGGGATAGCCATTGTCGAGAGATCACAGCATGGGGCTTGCCGCAGGAGATCAGTGATCGGATGATGACGCCCCTACTAGGCCGATGCAGCGGATGGTCCGCTACGCGGCCCGCCACTGATCGCCAGAGTTGTTA
>JAJRTL010000325.1 GCA_024278315.1 Planctomycetota bacterium
ACCGGTGAGGTGATCGAGGTCAACGAGGACCTCGCGGACGAGCTCGACAAACTCTCCTCCTCTCCCTACGAGGCAGGTTGGATGCTCAAGGTGAGACCCGAGGGCACAGGTGGGATGGAGAATCTCCTGGATGCCGAAGCCTACGCCAAGCATGCAGCCGAGGACGCTCACTAGCCCTACGCAACGCATTCGCGCGCTCCCCCGATCCCCATGACTCGTGACTCGTGACTCGTGATGGGGATGATCGAGGCCGGGATCATGAATAACGAGGGCCGTGAACTGTTCGTTCTCCGGGATCCGCCTGCCAGAGCCAGCTGGAACATGGCCCTGGACGAGAGCCTGCTCGAAGATCCCACTTCTTGTTGGCTCCGTTTCTACGCATGGGAGCCCCACGCCATCTCGCTGGGGTATTTCCAGAAGATCGGAGACTTCGCTCTCGAGGCAGAGCGATTCGACCTCGTACGCCGGCCAACGGGTGGCGGCGCCATCCTGCACGCCCATGAGCTGACCTTCAGTCTCGCCCTCCCAGAGGCGCTCTTGCCCTCCTCGGTGCGATCCTCGTACAGCCTCATCAACGGTGCCCTCATGGAAGCCCTGCGCGATCTTGGCGTGGGCCTCCGGGAACCAACCGACTGCGATTCGACAGCGGGAACCTGGTGCTTCGCACATCCTGTCGGACTCGACCTGGTCCAGAAGGATGGGCGCAAGGTCGTGGGCTGCGCGCAAAGACGGCGCCAGGGTCGTGTGCTCCACCATGGCTCGCTCGTCCTCGAACGACATCCGCACACCGATTTCACGGGAAGCCTCGCCGACTGTGGTCTCCAGAAGCCATACGCACTGGTAGATGGTCTGCGTGATCGCCTGGGCGAGGTGCTGAACCTGGATCTCCGCGAAGTCGACACGGTTCCACCCCCCATTCTGGTGCGTGCACGAGAGTTGGAACAACAGCGATACGCTTCGGCCGATTGGACAAATCGGCGCTGACCTGGCACGAAAGCGGCCCCAGATCGCCGAATCGAAGCAATATCGAGCAAACCGCCGGGTTTGCGGTCCTGGCCCGAAAGAGACCGGTCAGGCGCATCGAGGTTACGAATCGTTCGCACCAATCCTTCGGGATACCCGGCTCTCCCTTGGCAAAGCCGAAGGACACCCTCTCCCCTCTCGATCGCCTCCCCGCCCTTTGGGAAGGCCACCCGGAGAGCTCGCCATGACCGAGTCTCAAGCTCGCACGAGAATCAGACGAAATCAAGGACAGGTGAGCGAGCGCGAAGTCACGGAGTTTGGAGTATGCTGCACACGATGAATGAGGTGGGAGCCCTCATCGACAACACGGTCTCGATTCCGACGGTTCCAACGACCCTCAATGAAATCAACCGGATCATCAATGATCCTGACGGTTCTGCAGTAGAGGCCGCAGATGTCGTCGCCAAGGACCCCGCCATCGCGACCAAGGTCCTGCGTCTGGCCAACTCGTCCCTCTACAGCCTCCGCGTCGAAGTCTCGGACGTGAAGCATGCGGTTTCGATCCTCGGTTTGAGGATTCTGCGCAACCTCGTCGTGCAGGCCACGATCCTTGAACAATTCAAGGTTTCCCAGGGCGATTCCACAGCTTTCAACCCTGAGTGGCTCTGGGATCACTCCGTCAAGACGGCCACGGCGGCACGCCATCTCGCGAAGGAGATGAAGCTGCCTGGAGTGGATGTGGAGTCTGCCTACACGGCCGGGCTCCTGCATGACGTAGGCAAGATCCTCCTCCTCCAGGATCCCAGTGAGAGATTCCTGGATGCCGTCGAGAAGAGTCGGGCCAGCGGCATCTCCCTTCATCTCTGTGAGCAGGAGATCTACGGCTTCCATCATGGCCATGCTGGCGCCCTCCTGGCTCTTCGATGGAAACTCAGCCAACTCCTGGCGCAGGTCATCGAAAGCCACCACGATCCTCTGTCAGAGGAAGAGGAGCACGTCAAGTTCGGCTGTATGCTCCACACCGCCAACGGACTGGCCCACGCGGCGGCCACCGGAGATGGCGGCTATGTCGGCGACAAGCTGGAGGACAAGGTGGTTGGGACTCTCGGTCTGGATCCGGCTCGCATTCCCGAACTGATCGAGATGGTCAAGCAAGCGGAACTCATCGGCTGAACAGCCTCTTCCCATCGCGGGGCACCCGGCGCTGGGAAGACGTAAGGGATTGGATCAGGGCAGAATCGTCCAAGACGGAAGAAACCTGAGCTCTCCCCCACCGGATCGGACCTCTATTCGCTGTTTCAGAGGGGTCAATTGTGGCCGTTGGATCACGGTTCTCTCTCTTCTTCTGTGGTCACCCACACGGCGCGACCATCCCATCCCACCCTCATTGCAGGGCTCCTGACATACGCGCGCCGGTTATTGCATCGCCCTTCGGCTCAGTCCGCATAGAAACGGGCTGCCGGAGGCGCTTGGAGGTTAGAACGATGGCCGTCCGTTCCGAAGTGTTACAGGAATAATGGAGCGCTTCCTGGCCATGAATAGCGCCATTCGGCCAATGGCGCTATTCCACGTCCCATCCCTCCGCAAGACGCAGGAAGACTGAGGAGACTTGGTGATCAAGAGGAACCACACGGAGAGCACAGAGATCGTCCTGTTGTTTCTCTGTGCTCTCTACGCCTCTGTGAGGAACAGCTCCGCATCCCGGCCCCATCCCTCGTTGGCCTGAGGAGCAGCCTCGCTGGACTTCACGGGGAAGTGGATCCGGCACGCACTCTCACTCACTCCTTCCTTCGTGGCCTTCTTGATCTTCGTGGTGAATCTCGCTTCTCGTCGGTCGAGCTTGTTGTGGATGGCTGTGGGCTCAGGGACGAATCCAATCCACGAGACCGCTCTCGGGATCGAGCCGCCGGAGTCTCTCTCCGAGCTGATCCAGGATCAGGAGCGAACCATCCTCCATGCCCAAGAGGCCCGTGGGCCCATCCATGCGATCGGTGGCGCGCAGGGAGCCACTGGAGCGCGGACGCATCTCACGATCCAGAAGGACCAGCTCTTCCTGGGGCTCCCGCACCAGGATGGCCTGTCCATCGCCATACGGTACGATCGCAAACGGACGCCCGACCGCGGCCCGCTCTTCGACGTCATAACTGCCGAAGAAGGAGCCGTCCGCACGAAAGACCTGGAGCCGGTCCGCCAGCGGTTCTGCAATCCAGACTCGCTCTCCCTGGATGCTGACCCCCTCCGGAGCGGAGAAAGTCTCGGTCCGCACGCCCCTGCTCGGCACACTCATCTGGTAGCGGCCCTCGCGCGAATAGACCTGGAGGCCATGCACCCAGGACGGTTCTCCGCATGCCACCCACAGGCGCTCGAGGGAATCCAGGCCCAGCCCCCTTGGAAAGGCCGGAATCCCACGACGATCACGGGGAGTCGAAGCCTCCTTGGGGAGCCCCAGCCGCCCCAAGGGTTTGCCAAAGAGGTTGAAGATCCAAACGCAACAGGCACCCGTATCCGCCAGGAAGATGCGCCCGTCTTCGCCCACCGCCAGTCCGCCAACGTCCACGGAAGCCCCCGAGTCGGGTTGGAAAGCGAATTCCCTCACCCACTCGCGACGCGAGAGGTCGAGCACCTGGATCCTCACCGACCCCTGGTTCCGCGCGAGGACGAGGAGATTTCCGCGTTTGGCAATCGCAGAGAGCATAGGAATGACTATAGCCCGGCGCATCGTAGGAGATCGCCAGCCGATGTTGCGAATCCGCGAGGAGAGCCATGCTTGCGGGGAGCCTCTGGAAGCACCAAGATGGTCCAACCCCAGTGCATCAAAGGCAGATCCCTCGATGAAGCGAACGCTCGCCGCCCCTTTCCTCTTGCTTCTCTTCTTCTGTACCTCCTGCCCCAGCATCCAGATGCAGGAGTGGCAGGAAACGATGGTGGTGAAGCTCAGGGTCACGGCTCTCGTCACCGAAGTGCCCAAGGGCGCGCAGCAGATACGCCTTTGGGTTCCTGCCCCGATCACGGTCCCGGGCCTGGAACTTCGGAGCCCACTGGCTGTCAGCGCTGGAGGTGCGGACTTCGTCGAGCGGAGTGATGGCCAGGGAGATCGTTACCTCTTCCTGGAAGCGAGGCCTGAGACCGGGAAAACGATCTCGTTCGAGTACGAAGTCACGCTGGCCTGCTCCAGTCTTCCACCCCCGGCCACTGACGGCTCAACCTCAGGTCTATGGGAGAGTCATCCGATGGAGTTGAGCGGGGACCAGAAACTTCTGACGCGGATCCGCAAGAAGGCCCTGATCGTGACCGCAGAGCACCCTACCTGGTTCGGCAAGGCGAAGGCACTGGCCGCCTGGCTGCTCCGCGAGCACAGGGAGGGGCCGCAGCAAGGACTCACACTCTCGTTCGAAAAGATGCGGGGCGACAGCATGGACCTGCATCGGATCTACACGACTGCATGCCAAACGCTCGGGATTCCCGCCCGAATCGATGCAGGATTCGCTCTCCCTTCAGGAGAGGGCCTTCAACCGGTCGATCAGGTCCTGATATGGGCCATGGTCCAGATACCAGGTATGGATTGGATCCCCGTAGATTTGAGAGATGCGCAGCTGCGACCTGAGGGCTGGGAGAACCGATTCGGTGGTCTTCAACAAGCCAGGATCCGCATGGCCAGCGGCGAGCAGCCGGTCTTGGATCCCCCCACCCAAGAGCGTCATCCGGGCCTCTTCCTGAGGCCTCGAGCCGAGTGTGACGGCAGACTCTGGACAGGCTTGAATGTTTCGATCACGGTCGAGAAGACGAAGGACGAGGAGAGCTGATGCTCTTGCGGGGTCTCCAGATCCTGACGATGGTGCCCGGGTCAGAAATCCTCGATGGCGACCTGCGCATCGAAGGAACGCGGATCACCGGAGTAGGCCACCTCGAGGCGGAACCGGCGGACAGGGTCGTAGATCTCTCCGGCTACACGGTTCTGCCGGGTTTCATCCAGGGACATGTCCATCTCTGCCAGACCTTGTTCAGAAACATGGCAGAAGATCTCCCTCTTCTCCAATGGCTGGAGCGACGCATCTGGCCACTCGAAGCCGCACATGACGAGGAGAGCTTGCGAGTCTCGGCACGGTTGGCGATGACCGAGCTGATTCGTGGTGGTTGCACGACATTTCAATCCATGGAGACGACAAGAGGAACCGAGTTCGTCTTCGATGAGGTCCACCGCGCAGGCCTGCGTGGGGTCCTCGGGCACGCACTCATGGATCTCGGATCCACGAATCATCCCGACGGTCTCGTCCTGTCGACGCGACAATCCCTCGATCGCTCTGCCCGACTGGCGGCAGATTGGGAGGGACGGGATGGAAGGTTGCACTATGCCTGGTCCCCGAGGTTCCTCCTCTCCTGCTCCGATGATCTCCTTCGCCAGGTGTCCCAGCAGAGCAGGACCGCAAAGCAGCGCATCCACACCCACGCCAGCGAACACGCCTCAGAGGTAGAAGCCGTCCGTGAGAGATACGGCAGGACCGATCTCGAGGTCCTTGCAGACCTGGGCCTGCTGGGGCCTCGCACCTCCTTGGCGCACTGCGTTCATCTCGATGAAGATGAAAAGAGGCTTCTGAAGAGCACGGGGAGCGCCGTACTCCACTGCCCCAGCACCAACCTCAAGCTGGGATCCGGCATCGCCCCGGTTGCCGAGTATCGTAGACGTGGCATCCGTGTCGGCCTGGGTGCGGATGGCGCACCTGCCAACAATCGCCTCTGTGCGCTGACCGAGTTACGCCAGGCCGCCCTTCTGCAGCAGCTCCTGGCAGGCCCAGGTTCCTTCAGTGCCCGGGAAGCCCTGGATCTCGCGACGCGTGGCAGCGCGGAAGCCCTCGGGCTGCAGGGCGAATGCGGAACGATCGAAGTCGGAAAGGCTGCGGACCTCGCTTTCTTCGATCTGAGAGACCCGCTCCTGGGGACACATCCCTCACCCTACGAGAAGCTCGCGTGGTGTGCCGATCGGTCCCACCTTCGTTCCGTCATGGTTGCAGGGCAGTTCTTGGTGGAGGAGGGACGCCTCAAGGTACCGAGCCTGCAAGTCGAATCCCTGGCCAAGGACGCCGAGAGAGCCTTGCGGAATCTCCTGGCTCGCGCTTCTCTCTGATTCGTCGAACCTGCAACATGGCACCATGGATTCGGAACCTCCCGTCCTGCCCCCTCCCCTCCAAAAAACCAAGAACGACCAGCCCTATGCATCGATTCCTCTCCATAGTTCTTCTCCTCTCCTTCCTGGCCTGTGCCAGCGACACGACTTCCAAGGAGGGCCAGACCACAAGGCCCGCCAAGGCCGTAGAGACGGAATTCGAGGACATCCAGGAGGTCATGGAACTTACCGACGAGACCATCGATCCCTTCTTCGAAGGTGACTGGAATGGAGACCAAGAGTCCCGGAAGGAGCTCGCCCTCCATGCCGAGAAGCTCGTGCGTGGCTTCGGCTTGCTCCAGACAAGCCTGAAGCCCAAGGATGTCGAAGCCGACTTCTCGGAGTGGGCCAAGGACATGCAGGGCTTCCTCGGTCAACTGGCCACGGCCGCCAAGAAGGACACGCCCTCCGTCCAGGCTCTCTTCGCGGATCCCCGCTCCATCGGCAAGAACCACTGCGGTCGCTGCCACGACAAGTATCGCGACGACTGACGCTGATGATTCATGAGATCGTTGCGAACAGAGCTCATGAATCGTTCGGGCGCTTCGCCGTCAGCGAGCTGCCGCCCCCACATAGGCCCGGAACTCTCCGCGTGTGCGTGGACGACTCTTGATCTCGGGCACGAGCGACGGAAGCAGGATCCTGGCACGCTTCGGTTGGTCCCCGAAGAGTTGATCCTCGAGCAGGGCATAGGCTGCGTGCAGGGCCTTCCGTTCGGCTGGCACGAGGCTGTTCCGTGCCTTCTCGGACAGCTCCTCGATCAGGACCCGAAGCTTGCTCCCTTCCTCGAGGCTACTGTCGTTGGCTACGAGGAGCGCATGAGAGAGCAGGACAGGTAGTGCTTCGACGCTTTTCAGCTGGATCAATCGATCCCGCATCCTCTTGCGACCTTCGGAGGCCAGCCTGGGATAGAGCTTCAATACACCGGCAACATCGGCGGCTTCGAACGCGAAGGCTCTTCCGGAGTTCGCGGCGCCTCGGCCTTTTCCTCCCGGAAGCCAAGGAGCAAAACGCGTACGCACCTGCTTCCAGCGTGTCACTTGATTGCGCGTATCGTCGACGATCTTGGACCGCTCTCCCTTGGGATAGAGGGTGGCGAGACGTGCCAGAGACTCCGTGTCGTATCGACCGGATCGGGCCTCTTCGATGATACGACGAGATTCCGAACCCAAGACCGCGGTCTCGAACTCTGCCGCAAGGAAGCTGCTCAGGATCGGCAATGGGCTCTTGCGCTCGGCCCGGAATCGTTGGAGAAGATCCAGAGCTTTGCCCTGCTCGATGACTGCCGGAACTTCGCGGATGTACTGACGCAACTGGGCCTGGAGCACCCACTCCTCCTTGGTCACGAAGGCAGCCCCCGCAAGAGCGAGGATGCCAATGGCATAGCGTCGGATCTTCCGGACCTTGGCCTGACGCTGCTCCCGCTTGAAGCTGTGGATATCTGCGCGCCTTCCCTGGATCTCGACCGAGTCAGGAAAGACCCTCTCACCAGCCTCCAGGACCAACAGAGCGCGTTCGCGGTCTCCTTCACGATCCGCCGCGTCACAGTGGGAAAGCAGCTTGGCGAGGCCTTCGTCCGCTCTTCCCACCTGTTTCTCGTGACTGATCAAGGGTTCGAGAAGAGCGATACTCTGACTCGCGTCCGGGCGGTCCATGGATTTGCCCAGGACCTCGATCGACTTCTCGAGGAGTCCCAGATCCTGATAGCGTGTCGCCAGCTCCAGCGTGATCTGGATGAAGTCCTCGGTAGAGCCCGTGCGCTCCTGACACTCGTAGATCCGCTCGTAGATTCCCACGTCCTCGGGGTCGAGGCCTGCTGCATGCTGGAAGGCAGCCAGTGCATCGGCTTCGGCACCCTCACGAAGATAACGCAATCCCAGGATGGCCCAGGTCTGGGCGGCTTCCGCGTTCCGGCCCAACTCCTCCAGTACACCGGCCAACTGAGCCCGGAGCTCAGGATTCGCACGTTCGATCTCGAGACAATGCTCCAACAGATCGGCCGCCTTGGCGAGCTCGCCCGTCTCGATGGCCTCCGCAGCAAGGTCCCTGAGTTCAGCAGGATTCACGGGACGTGCGAGACCCCATTCGACGAGGTCGCAGAGAATCGCACAGACTTCGAAGTAGCCCAAGCCAGTGATGGCTTCGAACTCGTGGAGCTCGGTCCGTCCATCGAGAGCGGTCCAGATGGCTGCTTGGTTCTCTTCCAGCTCCACCTCACCATCACCGAGACCCAGGAAGAGGTCGTGTTCGGACGTGACGACCTTGTGGATCCTGACCCACTCGTCCTCTCGCCTCGCAGCTTCGACGAGGACAGGACCAGGATTCAGGGCCAGCCGCAGGGTCTTCTGCACGAGATCGAAACATCCCTTGGGAGGAGGTCCCTCCTGAAACTCGTAGTCCGCCTGCTTCAGCAGAAGCAACTCGTAGAGGCACTCGGTGAGATGATCCTCGGCTGCTTGCTGAAAGTGATCCCTGGGAAGCACACCGTTCTTCTCGAGGAGGTCAGGAAGCGGGATACGGCTCGTACCCCGCCTGCGCTGGACCCTCTCCAGATCCTCCGGGGTGACCCACCCACGTCGGACCAGGAACTCCTTCATGGGCATGCCCACTCCACGCCCCAAGGAGACCATGGCCACCTGTCCTTCCTCGAAGTGGACCATGCGCTCCTCCTTGCCAGTCTGGAGTAGCAGCGTACCGGTGAGCCTGTTGTTCATCACGTTCTGGAACACGTCGAACAAGCAGAGGCTCTTGAGGTTCCCCTGGAAAGACACTTTCCCCCCCCTCGTCATGGGACTTTTCTTCTCAGTCTCCTCCCCAGGGGAGGACGTCGGGGCTTCTATCGACCATCGCGCAAGCCCCCTGAAGCGAGGCTCGCGAGTCCACAATCCCGCCCATGACATGGGATTGAAGAGGCCGGCGTAGACCTGGGAGACCATCCACGATCTAATCTCGATATGGCTGATAAACCTTGGATTGATCTCGAAACACTGGACATGGACCAGGAGGCCTTGCCGCTCGAAAGGGTGCGCAGGCAGCTCCCGCAACGACACGAGTTTGCACTCCTGGACCGCGTCGTCCTCCTGGACAAGGAGCGGGATCTCGCGGTGGGCTACAAGGACTTGAAGACCGATGACTGGTGGGCACGAGGACACTTCCCCGAGAATCCCGTGTTCCCGGGAATCCTCATGTGTGAAGGCGGCGCACATATCGCCACCCTGCTCTGGAAGACCTTCGCATTTCTACCTGAGGAGAGCCTTATCGGATTCGGAGGCCTGGAGAAGGTCCGCTTCCGGCGCCAGGTTGTCCCGCCCGGCAGGATCTACTTCATAGCCAAGACCGGCATTTGTAGGGCGCGGATGGCCAAGCTCCCGGTGCAGGCCATCTACAACGGAGAGGTCGTCTTCGATGCCACTATCATCGGAGTCGCTCTCTAGGCTTCGAGGATTCGGCGTTGAACAGCCACGGACGCACTTCGCCAGAGGCTTCCTCTCGGACCGTCCTGAAGACGAGCCCGTGGACTCTGTCCGCAGGGTGGACCACCAGTCTGCTCGCCTTCCTTCTCATCCTCGGTCTTCTGGTTCTGCGTTGGCCCGGTGGATTGGAACTGCGCAGCGATGACTATCTAGCGATCCAGTACGTCCAGGACTGGGGACGCGTCGCCCAGGACTTCACAGGGCCACAGTACGACATCCAGCGCCTGGCACTCTTCTATCGCCCTCTCATTACCCTGTCGATCGCCATCGACGCACGCCTGGGCGGCAATGAGGCCTTCGTGCCCCTGCTCGCCAATCTGCTGATCCACCTCGTAAATGCAGGTCTCCTCTTCTTGCTGCTGAAGCGATTCTTCGGACGTCTACCGGCACTGTGTGCCACCGGTTGGTGGGCCTGGCAGTCGGGACACCTCGAAGCCATCTCGTGGATGGTCGGTAGAGTCGACACACATGCGACCTTCTTCTTCTTGCTCGCCCTCGAACTGGACCTCCGCTATCGCGAAGCACGCTCAAAGCATCTATGGCCCGCGCTTCTTGCCTTCGTGCTGGCCTGCATGACCAAAGAACTGGCCTTGACCCTTCCCGGCGCCTTGTTTCTCCTCTGGCTCATGCGGGATTCCTCCACATGCTGGTGGCCTCGTGTACGAAAGTCCCTGGCACCTGTCCTCCCCTACAGCATCCTTCTTCTCCTGGTCCTCATCTCGCGTCGGATCTTCCTGGGTGAGGAGATCGGTGGCTATGCGACCGCGAATCCAGACCTCGTGAATGCACTCATGTTCTGGAGGCCCTTCCTCCCGAGAGGAGCTGCATCCAGTCTCGGGGTCAGCGGAATCCTCGTGGCTTGCCTGTCGCTGGCTGCCTTGCTCCTCTTCCTGAATCGCCTCCGCAGGCATTGGCGGTCGGTGCCGCTTCTGCTCGCACTCTCGATTGTGCTGTCCCTGCCCACGGCTGGAGCCCGAGGCTCCAGCGGATCCGAGAGGTACGACTATCTGCCAAGCGCATCCCTGGCGGGCATGCTGGCTCTCGGCGGTCCCCTCCCCCCACTGCTCATGATCGGAGCGGACCTGTTCACCAGCATCCCCGAACGGGAGCAGCTCCATGAAGTCAGCGCCGAAGTCCGTCGTTATCGCGCACAAGCCCGTGACCGCATCGAGGGACCGCAAACAGATCTGGCCTGCTTCATCGAAGCCCCTCTCGAGATCCACGGACTCGTCGCATTCAGTATCGGAACGGACCGACTGGGCCTCCCCCCCTTCGGAAAGAGCAGCATTCCCGTCCTTCCACGCCGCGCCGTGGATCCTTCGCTCGAGACGCAGAGTCAGCCACCGCGGATCGGCGAGCTGCGACCGGACTACAGGGGGCCCCCGGTTCTGGATCTGGAGCATCTGGGCGAGATTGGGTCACGCAAGATCCAAGCCAGTTTCGGCCTCGGCGAACTCGAGCCGGCGTCCTATGGAGTCCTTGCAGCGGGCAGCCAAGGTTGGTTTCGGGTTCGTGTTCCCGCTCGCAAGGATGGCCGCCTTGACGTGCTCTCCCTCCTCGAGAGCCAGCTCGACGGTAGCCAGAATCACGAAGCCCTCTTGATGCACCTGTGGCCTTCCGCAGAGATCTCCGTGGATCCACGCCCACTGCTCTATCTCGAAGCTTTCGATGCGGAGGGGCAGCTCATGGGAAGTTCCTCCCAGGGGATCCATCTACCCTTGGCACGCGATTTCGGTCGCGGCCTCGTCGCACTCAGGCAGGGAGTCTGGCTGATTCTCTGCCTGACCCTGATCAGCCTTGCTCTGGTGCCCTTCTGGAGATCTCGGAGATCGAATCCAGGATCCAAGGATCGGCGGAGAGATCCGTCGGAAGAGGCCAACTGAGTTCATCCTCGAAACTGGGCGCCTCCCCTCGATCCAACTCAGGAAAGGGACCGAGGATGTCGAGCACGTCCAAGGCGAGGCAAGTGGTCGGACAGGCGAGGAGCTCCCCCAGGCTTGGGGAGCTCCTCCCGCGATCACCGGAGATCCACTCCTTGACGTAGGTTCCGTGCTGACAACGGATCTCGACTTCGAGGTATTCGTCGCAGCGCCCGACGTCCAGGATCTCGACCCGGCGTCGTCGCTCCTTGTCGGCGCGCCGGTGGGCCACACGGTGAGGCGTTCTCTGCAGGACCTCCCAGTGCTGCCCGACGAGCGCACGAGCCCTCTCCCAGACCTCGCCTTCCAGCAGATCGCCCTGGCTGGGCTCTCTGCCATCCGCACGCATCTCCTCGGAGACAGTCTCTGCCGAGAGTCCTTCTTCCAAGGCTTCAGCTTCCGGAACCCTATTCTCCGGGACCCCATTCTCCGGGACCCCGTTCTCCATGACCCCATTCTCCTGGGACCCTCTCTCCAGGGACCCTTTCTCCAGGGACCCTTTCTCCAGGGACCCTTTCTCCAGGGACCCTTTCTCCAGGGACCCTTTCTCCAGGGACACGAGCACTCGATAGATCTTGTCGGAGTGCGTTTCCTTGAGCTCCGCTACGCGCCTGCGAGGAACAGGCACCAGCTTCGTCACCTGGATCCGTCCGGCGCCATAGTCATGGATGGCATCGAGGAGCGCCTCTTCATCCACTTCCAGATTCCGGGGCTTCAGGATTTCGAAGACGAAGGGCCGACCACCCCCGAGCATGCGCACATCCACATCCTCACGACCGGCTCCATGGAACTTCCCTCTCCTGGCCTTGTACATGGGAAGGATCTTCCTCGCCAAGATCTCCTGCACCGAGTCCTTCGTGAGCTTCCCATAACCATCACAACGCTCGCATCCCCCTTTTCGGCCCTTGCAGGAGGGGCAATAGAAGATCGTCTGCGGCAGATCTCGCACGAACTTGCGATACCGCCCCTCCAAGAGAATCCGGGCAGGCCGTTTGCTGTTCGGGAGAAGTTGGAGCTCTTGTTCCACACCGGATGTTCTATCCCAACCGATGCTCCCGGTCCAGCCTGCGACCGGGACGCACCGCACTCCAGCAAGCCCGAACGATTCATGACCTCGATGCGTCTAATGGCGTCTTTCGGTCCAGGACCGCGAACCTATCGGTTCGCTCGGCATTGCTTCGATTTGACGACCCTCTTGGGTCGCCTCATATCTTGCGCAGCCGTCCTGAACTCGAAATGCGCTCGTCAGACCGCAAGAACGAGCTCG
>JAJRTL010000326.1 GCA_024278315.1 Planctomycetota bacterium
GATCGGAATCTCACCATCCAGGATGCTCGGCAGATGCGCGAGGATGTCGGAGAAGAAAGGGGGGATCATCCGCAGTCGCAGACAACCATCGGGCAGGATGTCGATCTCGTTGTAACGCACCCCCAGAGCCTAGCCCCCATTCCTCACAAGAGCACGTCTGCGAGACCGTATCTCTCAACCAGTAGAACACGAAGAAGCCAGGGGGAGCGAATCTCCCTGTGCCTGGCCACATCCAGGGCCTGGAGCCAGTGCTTGGCGAGAATCGGCACGTCAGACTCTCACTCTTCCTTCCTGCCCTTCGTGATGAATCTCTCCCCGCGTTGGCCGGACTCGTCTTGGACTACCCGAGTACATGGGGTCAGACCCTTTTCACTCGGGTGTTTCACCCGGAGAAAAAGGGTCTGACCCCATGTACTCGGGTTCGAGGGTTTCAGCGCTTGGGCGGGCGGACCCTGAGACCCGAAAGGTCCTGCGCAGGAATGTCGACGTAGCCTCCATAGTCCGAGAAGGACATCGATATCGTCCGGATCTGGATCCGGTGCCCCGCCTTGATGCGATACCGGCCCTCGGGAACCAGAGGAATGCGGAACGTTCCATCCTTGCCCACCTCTCCGCTGATCTCCAATGCGTTCTCGCTGTGCGCCAGAATCACGGAGTAGCTGTGGTCCTTGGCCCACTTCCAGTTCCAGTCGGCAGGGTCGAAAAAGCCCGTGACCGTATGCCCTCGCCGGATCCGGACCTGGATCGGCGCGGAAGGCCGCGCCTCGATCCGGGTCCTTGCCCAACCGTAACCCAGCTTGCAGGAGCCCTGCAGCTCGTACTCGCCGCTTGGCAGGCCTTTCACGCGGAATCGTCCCGAAGAGTCACAGAGCAGCCTCCGTGTCAAACCCGTCCGCCCCATCGCCCCCTTCTCACGGGGCTCGAGCTGGTACACCACAATTTCCGCACCCCCAACGGGGGCCCCCTCCGCGCTCATGACGACGCCGTCTAGATTGCCGAGATGCACGGAAAGGTCGAGGAGAACCTTTTGCGAATCTTTCAGAAGGACTGAATGTTTGAGCAGGAGATTCTCGTTCGAGGCTCCTCCTTTTCCATAGAAGGAGAGGAAGACCTTCCCCGGATGTAATCCCGCGATCGAAAACCTACCATCACGCAGGCGGAACCGATCCTGATCCAAGGGTCCATTCGCCTCGAACACGAGCAGCTCGACATTGTCATCCGCGGATCCGTCCACCCGGAAGACCCCCTCGATGGCGCAGGTGCCAGGAATCTTGGGGACCTTGGGCCGATGGGGCCACTTCATCACGACGCTCTTGTAGTCACCCGCAGCCAGCGTAAAGCGCTGTGTCGCGAGATTGGACCAGGAGAGACCCGTGAAGTGTGTAACGAGATCCTTGAGCGTCCGAGCCGCGGACAGTGCAGGATGCACCTGGATCAGGTAGCGGCCAGGTTCGACACCCGTGAAGCGAAAGCGACCCTCCCGGTCGGGAACCATGAGATGCGGCTGATTGGGCATCGCCCTGGTGTCATTACCACCGATCTTCCAGAGGTGGATCATGGATGGATGCTCCGCCAGCTGCTTCTCCGTGGAGACGACGCGCCCGTCGACGATACAACTCTTGGCGAAGACCAGCGTCTCATGACTGCTCGGAAGATGGATCAGCTTGCTGATCTGGCCATGCAGGGGATGTCGGGCAGTGATCCAGACCTTGCCTGTAGGAAGGTCTTCAATGCGCAACTTGCCCGACTTCTGCGTGCGGCCCTCGCGGATAGGAAGGACTTCACTCTGCAGCCCCTGGAAGAGGTCGAAGTTCGGCCGGGTCCATTCTGCCGCATCGACACGCCGGGAGAGCAGGGTGGCGCCAGACACCAGCTTGCCAGCCGCAGAATAGACACTGACCTCGACAGCCGTCGCGGGAGACAATGTGATCCGGAGCGGTAGATCCTCCTTGCTACCTCCAAAGAGCACCCGGCGGGTCACGCGCCCCTTGGCACCCACGAGCAGGGTCATGGGTCCACGAGGCAGATCTCGCAAGGTCCACCGGCCATCCCCGGAGCCGGCCACCAGGTGGTTCTCCTCGATCACCGCTCCGCTCGTACCGAGCAAGATCTCCTCGGCATGCGCCTCGCCCGGAAAGACCCGGATCCTGGGGTCGCGGATGGCCTCCCCTCTCGCATCGACGATGAGAAGAGGGAGATCGAAGCGTGCCGGCAGCTCGAAACGCAACCGATCACCCGCGCGGACAGGCTTGGAGAAGATCCATGGCTCTCCCGGCCCCCGGCGCACCGCTGCCAGGACCTTGCCGCCACGAGGCAGTCCCGAAACCTGGAAGTGCCCTTCGGCATTCGTACCCGAAAGAGGACCAGCGAACGCCAAGGGTATCTGACGGAGACCGGGCAGGGGGGCCACGAGGACCTGGACTCCGCTCACGGCATCGCCCTGATCGTCCACGACTTGCCCCTCTAGGCTTTCTCCCGACTTCAGGTGGATCTCGCCGAGATCCTTGTCCTTGTCGGCTCTCACTCGCACGCGATTGCGCAGATAGGGCTCGACTCCCGTGGCCCGTGCAACCAAGGCGAAGCTGCGGCCTGCAGGCAGACTGAGCGAGAATGCACCGGTCGAATCGGTCTTCGTCCATGCCAGTGGAAGAGCCTCGAGCAGCCCCTTGGGCAGGAAGTCGAGGGAGAGAGCACGAGCTTGTTTCTCGTCCTGAAGATCGAAGATCCAGGCCTCTGGATCGAAGTAGGGCACGCGTCCCAAGGCCAGACCCGGACCCGGGAACTCTCCAGCCCAGACCCATGCACTGATCGCAGGCTTGCCATCGGGCAGGAGCACACGCCCACTCAGGGTCGGATCCAGAGGCAACAGAACGTCACCAAGATCCATGACCTGCCCCGCAGAAGGGAGACGGTCCAAGACCTTCCGCAGCGAGATCTGCTTGCCCCTTCCTGCGGCGAGAACATGGAAGGACTCCGGCCATAGGCCATGGACCGTAAATCTCCCCCCGGCATCGGTCCTGGTCTCCTTGCTGTCGATCTGGGCGCGCTCACGCTTGCCGAAGGCCGACAGCCGCGCATAGAGCTTGCGGTTCAGATCTCCTGAAAGGATACGGACCAATCCACCCACGATCGGCTTCCCATCCGGACCGACGAGCCTGCCCTTGAAACCGGCCATGGCCGCTCGCGGCAGTTCCTCTCCGGGGCTCTCCTGGATCCGCCGATCGAGCGCCTTCTCGACGACATCCTCTTGCGTCGTCACGGTTCCGACAGTGTTCGCCAGGATCGCGGTCTCGTTTTCGCCTTCCAGGACATCCACGACCTCGCCATCTGCGACCACCCTGGAGCCCTCCCAGATCCACCAACCACCCAGCATGGCCAGGACCAGGGCAGCTGCGCCGGCCCACTTGCCAAGGCTTCCGAAACCCGTGACGCCCAAGGCCAGAGCCGCCCCGCTACCTGCAGCAGCAAAGGGAACCAGGGCCAGCATCCACGCCTGCCTGTCGCCACCCATATCCTCGTCGAGTCGCTGACGCAACTGGGCCAGGCCACGCTTGATCCTGACTCTCACGGTCGAGGCCGGATCCCCGGTCCTTGCGGCGATCTCCTTGGGCGAGAGCTCCTCGAGGTAACGGAGGACGAGTGTCGACCGGTAGGGTTCGGCCAGGGCCAACACGGCCTCCACGACCTGCCCGCGGATCTCCTCGCGTTGGACGATCTCGGAGGCGGAAGGAGCCAGTTCGCGCGGAGGAACGCGCTTCTCATGCTTCTGGCGCCGGCCCTCGCCTCTACGGTGGTTGCGGCTCAGGTTGCGCGTCACGGCCGCCAGCCAGGATCTCAGCGCACCAGGATGGCCCGGCCCCTTGCGAAGTGCCACGACCCAGGCCTGCTGGACGACATCGTCCACCTGGTTCTCATCGAAGAGGAGGCTCCTTGCCAAGGAGCGGACAAAGTCCTGGTGCTCGAGAAGGGCTTCGGGAGTGATGACCTGGTGTTCGTTCATAGTGCCGAAGAGACACCGCCGACCAGCCTGGCGTTTCAGGCAGACTCAACGATTTGAGCGGAATACGTGCTCATTCTACCGGGCCCGGATGATTCATGAGATCCTTGCGAGCAGATGCGCTACTGGCGAAGCGGGTGGCGCATCTGCCGTCTGACGAGGAGATTTCGAGTTCATGGGGGCTGCTTGAGAAGCAGGCGACCCAGGAGCGTCGTCGAATCGAAGCCATTCCGAGCAAACCACCAGATTGGCCGTCCTGGACCGAAAGATCCCCGTCAGGCGCATCGAGGTCATGAATCGTTCGGGCTCCCACATGCTTCAAGACACCAAGACCGGTCCCAAGGGCCACTTGCCGGAATCCGATCTGGCCCCCAGAATCTCCTCCACCCCATGACCCCCCAGCCCGGCATGGGGATCACGATGCACACTCTCGTAGCCATTCGCGCTGCATCCACCTCTTCCTGTGAGATCCAACATGCCAACCACCTGTGACTGCCCCCAGTGCTCCTCATCCCTTCGGCTCCCCGAAAACTCGATCGGCAAGAAGGTCCTCTGCCCGGGCTGCAAGATCCGGCTGGAGATCCGTGCGGACGCAGATGGCCAGCCCTCGCTCCATGCCACCCCCCCCCAGAGTTCCCCACGTAGAACCGGAGCTGCAAGCCCAGGAGGACCAGGAGATCTTCGACGAAGAGGAACACCGACCTCCATCGGTGCATCGGAGACGCCTTCGCGATCGTAAGCGCACTCCCAAGGGATCCAAGTGGCTCTTGGGAATCGCCATCTTCTACCTGATCGTCAGCACCGTGGTTCTGCTGCTCTATGTGGGCAATCAGGGGAGACTCTCGGAGTACGGCCAATCGGTGTTCCTGGTGGGCATGGCGATTGGCTACCTGATCACTGCCACCTTGTTTGGACTTCACGCCTACTCGCGCAAGCAACCTGTCCAGGCCTGCGTCATCGCGCTCGCACTCTACACCTGCTCCTTCCTCTACGACGCCATCACGAATCCGACTCTGTTCCAGTCGCCATTGAGGCTGGCTGTCGCTGGAATCGTCTTCGCCACGCTGATCATGGGAATCGTTTCCGCCTACAAGCAACAAGCTCAGATGGAGGACTCCGTGAGTCACGGACGTACGGCATCGCGCCGAGAGAGTCGAGACAAGTCTCGCAGATCAGAGAGAGGCCGAAGGCGCGTGAGTTGACCGCCGCAGGCGCCACGAGCAATGGACACGGTGGGCTACTGAGAGTCAGTTTCCAGTCCGACTCGACGGCTCATCGAGCCGACCTAGCTTGAGAGTGATCTTTTCTGGATCCCCCCAAGGCCAAAGTACTGCGTAGAGGGTGCGGTCGTCTTCGAATCGGCGTAGGTAGAGACACTGGTCCTTGTCGATGCCGCCGATCAAATCGATGCCCGCGTCCAGGTCGTCCGGGAAACGGCAATTCTCATCGAAGGCTTTGGCAGGCTTGCCGAACAGGCCTTGCAGGATCGTCTCGTAGTCCTCAAGACTCTCGCGCAGGATCACCACATCCAGGAACTCTGCACCGCTCTCGGGGCGAATCTCCCTGGGCTCCAGCACTTGCACGTCACGGATCATCTGTTGCAAGGCTGGGAGAGCCTCTCCGGTGGCACGAGGGCCATTCAACTCCACCAGTGGGGTCGGCCCGAACAGACTCTTGATCAATGCTCCCAACATACTCGCTCTCCTTGCTTCCCTTGCTATCGGCCAGATGAAAACGGAGCTGGAGCAGGGATGGGCTATGATGGGCCGCTGGCTTGCACCACAGGTTCCACCATGACGACTCGACTCCTTACCATTCTGGGTTTCCTCTGCCTGTTCACATTCCAGGGCAAGCCGGTGGCGCCCGCACAAGCCGATTCCACGGGGCCTAGCTGGCCACGGCTGGCCAAGACCGGGGATGGCTCCAAGCTCCTGCTCTTCCAGCCTCAGGCCGAAAGCTGGGAGCAGGGGCGCAAGCTGATCTGCAGGTTGGCCGTCAGCTACAAGC
>JAJRTL010000327.1 GCA_024278315.1 Planctomycetota bacterium
CGTTGCGTATCCGTCAGCCTGAGTCGCTTTCCCCTGAGCTGTTCCTTCAGGACGCGGTCCTCCTCTATCAGGTAGTCGATGACTTGACCCTGATGGCGATTGACCCAGCCAGCGAAGACGCAGAGGAGGAGCTTGAGGGGCATGGTGTCGGGTGGCATGCTCTCATCCTGCCAGCTCACGCAGACGCTGCAAGTCGTGTAGTCACAAGCCGCTCGAGCTTTCGGATAGGACGCCATCAAGCTGCAAGGAGCCCTATGCCGCAGGGAGACAGGAGAGGGACGCAGGCCTCTGCCGTGTGAGTTTCCCTGTTCCCCATGGGCGTCTTCTCCCAATCAGGGCAGTCAGTTGCGGTCGTGGAAGAGCGCCCAGGTCTTGTGGGGAAGGTCGATCTTGGGCGAGATCTGACCGTTCTTGCGGCCCGAGTTCGCTGGATAGTGGTCCTTGCCTGCGAGGTCGAGGAAGAGGGCGATGGATGAGGTCTGGCTGCTCTGGGGGGCGATGAGGCGTGGTGTGGCGTAGTCGTCGCGCTGGTCGCACCAGCCTAGACCCTGCTTGTCGCCGGGTTGGTAGCTGTCCTCACCCTCGAGGTCGAAGAAGAAGGCGTTTGAGCGCACCATCGAACAGCCGATCGAGATCTTCTTGGCCTTGTAGGTGTCGTTGCCTGCGACATCCAGGAAGAGGGCATTGACGTAGTCCCAACCAAAGCCCAGCGCAGCACCGGCTGTCTCGAAAAGCTCGTGCGTATCGTTGCCGCTCTCGTCGATGATGGCTCCCATGGCGAAGTGTGCGCCCGAGGCCTGCGTGAAGTAGCAGGACTCGTACCGGTCGTCCCCCTGGCCATCCCAGACGAAACCCATGCCGAACCAGTAGCCGGTGCCCAGCGACCAGTTGCCCGATCGGTACCGATCCGACCCGGCAGCATCGAGAAGCATGCCCAGACCTCCGGCGTAGCTATGACCGTCACTGCCGTCACCGCGTCGCCCCGCACCCACACCCTGGACGTTGTTGGCTGCGATCGCATGCGAGCTGTGGTAGTCCCCACGTCCGGTCTTGGCTGCATCAGGTTCCGCGTAGTAGACGTCATCGCCAGCACTGTCTCCGAGCACGCCGATCCCGCCGATGCATCCATAGCCCTGACCTTCGGCCAGGATCTCATATCGGTCCTTGCCCTCCGCATCGAGGCAGAGACCGATGCCGAGAAAGCCTGCGCCTTGGGCCGAGTCCCGCGCCTTGTGCATGTCATCGCCGCGCCGATCCAGCAGGATGCCGATCCCGAGTTGCCCCATGCCCTGGCCTGCGCCCTCCGTCTCGTAGACGTCTTTGCCGTCACTGTCCATCAGGAGCCCGAGCCCCAGGACTCCCGCGCCCTGGCTTCGTGCCAGGCGATCCGTATTGATGTATCGATCATTGCCCGCGAGGTCGAGCGCGAGCGAGAGCCGCTGGTCGAGAGCATTGCTCGCAATGCTGCCTAGCCATTCGTCGTCACCCCCCAGGTCAACGATCAACCAGGGGCGTGCATAGCGGTGCTGATCCTTCCCCGTGCCCGTGACACGAAGTGTTCCGAAGGGGCCGTCCCAACGGAAGTCGATCTTCGTGCGTTCAGAGATGGTGATTTCTTGCAATGCCTGGAACAGCTCCCATTCGGCGCGCTCGAGTGCCTCTGCGGCCTTCATGGCGCCATAGCAGAGCGAATGGAAGTCCAACCGGGCCCAGCAGTCTTCGATCTCGGGATAGTGGATCTGGCCGTCGCCTTGGGTCTGTCCGAGGTCGCGCAACGCGTGGATCTTCTGGCGGAGCTCGACGGGCACGTGGCGCAGGGACCGGTCCATCCACTGGCGTGCGTCGAGCAGATTGAGGATGAGTCGGGCCAGCGGTCCGTGGAGTGGTTGGGGTAGGCCTTTGATGGCCTTTTCGAGTTTGCGCTCGGGGTGGGGGAACTCGGCAGGAGCGCCGAAGGTCTTGATCCTCGTGGGATGGCCGCCGGCCTTCTCGAGCGCCTGCAAGGCGTGGAGCAGGGGCGCCTTGTCGGAGACGACCGGATCGAGGTTGACGCTGTAGCTGCGGAAGCCGCTGATGCGGGAGTCCACGCCGAGCCAGTAGACGAGTTTGCGCAGACGGTCGCCGGGTTGCTTGCTGCGCGCGGACTCGGAGAGATTGGGTAGATAGCGTCGCAGGGCCTCGGCCTTGCCGCGCACGAAGTGGCGCATCGCCAGCGGCTCGGCGAAGAGCGATTCGAACTGCGGAAGCAGGAAGGGGAGTTCCTTCGCACGCGGATAGCTGGCCCACCAGGGCTTGGGGCGATAGCCGAGATCGTCCCGCTCGAGTCCGAGCGAGGTCAGGGCGGTGCCGATGGCCGCCTCGAGCTTCTTCTCGGAGCGAGCCAGTGCTTGTTGGGCTGTGCTCTCTCCACCCACCTTCTCCTGGTAGGGAGTGAGCGCACTCATCATCAGGTGCAGCGTCAGGATCACGGGGACCCAGAGTGCAACACGCCCTGGTAGCGCAGGCCATTGCAGCGTAGGCAGCGAGGGCGAGGTTCGTGACACTGCATGCCCGAACCTGGCAGGTCTTGATCGTGTGGATCCTTTCATCGAGCCCATCAAACGTCGATGTCGTAGAGCTGACCGGGATCCGTATCCAAGCCGTTGGCGATCTGCCAGAGGCAGCCGAGTGCCTTCTTGGCATTGCGCTCCTCGAAGGGGCTGAGCTCCTCCGATCGGTCCCGGACGATACCGAGCAGCCTTTCATAGACTTCGATGAGCCCTGTCTGGGTCTCGGTGAGTTCCTGTCCCATGGCATTCTTCATCTTGCTGTCCTCCTCTAGGTGTTTCTCTTCTCGCCCTGCCCGCCGATCACGACGCGATCATCCTTGATGCGCTTGGCCTTGAGCTCGAAGCGCGGCAGCGTGCCATCGTCGACGACCTGCACATCGATGCGCAGCCCCTCGTGGGCTTCTGCGAGCTCGTGCGTCAGGCCGGCAAGGACCTGGTCCAGATCCGCAGGCCTCTTGGGGATCTCGACCA
>JAJRTL010000328.1 GCA_024278315.1 Planctomycetota bacterium
ACATCCAAGACCTCGCCACCGCGATCCTCCGCCTCAATCGTGCGAGGAGGGTGAAGATCCACTGTGTCGCCGTGGGGTTGGAGAGTCCACTGCTTCGACGGTTGGCAGGCTCTACCGGCGGGCAGTACGTCAAGTACTGAGCCGGGCAGTTGGTGCTGTCCTGGCTGTGGCTGTGGGGTGAACGCGATGCACGAGTGCCAGGGTCTCCCGGCAGTGTGGACAGTCGACGGAACCGATCATGAGAATCGAGTGCTCTGACAAGGCGACTTTGGCCAGGCCTTGTTCATCGAGCTGCTGACCCTCCTGCAGATGGAGCAGCGCAAAAGTGCCAAAGAACAGGACAGCGAGGGCTGCTGCCTCGATCATGATGCGCTTGTGCAAGCCTGGACGGTAGAGCCTGGCGAGCAGGATGGCTGAACAGCCCAGGAAGCCACAGGACGCTGTGACCCATCCAAGCCATTCCGGCACCTGCAAACCACCAAAGCAGCCGCAGCCCTCGGCCATCTCTTCACCGAAGGTGACTCTCCAGATCAGAATGACCATGGCGAAGCCACCCGCGGCGAGCAGGCCGATCGGATCATGCAGTCCACGGCGGAGCAAGGTCCAGACCGTTGCGATTTCGAAGCAGGCGATGAGGAGCACGAAAGCCACATGGCCTCCCAGGCCCACGCGGAGATTCATGGCGGCGGCTGGCCAGGGGTTCCAGAATTTCGCCAGGCTGCTGGCCAGCAGGGTGAGGGTCCAGATTCCGCAGGCGAGGAGGCTGGCCCACCGAGCAAGGTGGGTCCAGTGCATCGAGGGTCCAGAGTCGCGGGCTGTCAAGGTCTGGAGCTCTGATGGCAAGGGAGTGGAGGACCGGGATCGCGATCGTCAGAATTGGGCGATCTGTCCCGCGACAATCTGGACGGCCTGGGTCGATCCGAAGGCGTTCAAGGGGCGAAGCTCATAGGGGCCTTCTCGCAGGAGCAAGGTCTTTGGCAGGCCACGAGAGCGGGCTCCGGGCCTTTGTGGATCTTGCTCCGATTCCTCATACCTCACGACTTCGCCGGTCCGTTTCGAGAACACGCGCCAGCCCGGACACTGTCCTCGGGGAGGCTGCCCTAGGGGAGGCTGCCCTCGGGGAGCTGGCTGCTGTCGCCGCACGAGTGCACCCAGGGCCAGCGTGACCTCCATGTGAGCGGTCGGGTTCTTGGCGAGGTCCAGGGTTCCATCCCAGAGCGTGGCGCCCTCCTTGCTCCTCATCACGACACGACTGCGTCGTTGCCAGAGTTCGTCCATGCGCAGTGTTCGGCCCGCCTGAACGGTCCAGGTCTTGAGACGTAGGCCAGGCATGGCTCTGCGAAGACCCAAGAGGTTCTCTGGATTTCCCTTGTACGAGGTATCGAAGACGGTGACCTCCAGGTCTTGGTTACCGAGCAAGGCGTGGGGGCTCACAAGCAGGGTCGGAGAGGCCTTGGCGTCCAGCCTGGCCGCCAACACTACGCCGCTGGAACCCGTCAAGAAGTCCCTCTTCGCCAAGCTCCCGAATCGACCTCCTTCGGTCCAGACCCAGAAGTCCAGTGTGCCTTCACGGAGGCGAGAGAGCGGCCAACCCGATCCATCCCACTCGATAGCACGCCAGGGGTAACGAAAGTCGAGCGTCCCTGCGTCGCGGTCCTTGGCGTAGAAGGGAGCGACGTAGAGCGTCTTTCCGAAGAGACTTGGATCCGAGGTATGCACACGAGCCGTCGCGTAGGCGCGAGCCACGATCTCAAGCTTGTTCACGGCCTGCTCCAGCTCTACCGACTCGCGCGCGACATCGAACTGCTGCAGCTCCGAGTGCAGCTCCACACCGATACTCCCCCCTCGTCGCAAGCCCTGGAGCCGGACCTGGGTACGCCCTTCAAGCTTTATCCACCGTCCCGAATCGGAGTCCACATTGGCACCGTAGACGCGCAGAGCGAGACGGCTGCCCACGATCGACAGCCCCTCCGATGCAATCGTCACCCGCACCTCTGCCTCGGGATGCAGCGTGATCCTCATGAGCCCCGGAGCTCGGATCTGCGCCGGCGCACTGGCATAGCCACGCACCAGGACATAGCCCCGCCAGCCTTCAGGCAGTCGCAGGGACGCAGGCTCCACCGGTCCCCACGGAATGCCACGACGATCGACCAGCATGGCAGCTCCACGCACCGTCCTACCCTGAACATCCATGAACTGCATGGTCACAAGCGGTGAGGAACCCGAGGCTCCACCGCCCTGTCCTGGAAGAGCCTTCGCCCCCGGGACTCTGATTCTCCGTAGATGGTCTTCATCTTCGAAGATCTCGTAGACCCTTCCCTTGGCCTGCGAAACGTGCCGCAGGAGTCGATAGTCCTCCCGCACGGGCAAGAGTCGATTGACGCCATGTCTCCAAGAGACTCTCCAGGTGGGCGGGACCGCAGTTGCGGCTCCCCTGCTTCGGCCTGTACCCGTTCTCCGCACTGGCCCCTGAGCTGTGTCAAGATCCGCCTCCCGAGCCGTGACCTCCGCGGCCCGCATCACACTCAGGGACACAGTCTCGACCTCCAGCGACTCCGTAACAAACAAGGCTGAGCCCAGCGCCCAGCCTGAGAAGACTGCTGCAAAGAGCAAGACGGTTCCCAGTGTCCAGAACCGAACCCAGCGACCCAGCCCTTGAGGCCCTCCCGCCATATCAGTATGTGATCCTGAGGTAGGGAACCGGATCGCCGGGCAGACCCGAACCGTATTTCATCGACGAGGTATAGTTCAAGGCTGACACAGCCGCTGCACGGTGGTCCTCCCCGGAGCCGATTCGTTGCTCGAGAGAGCCGAGGAATACCCAGCCCAGTGCGTTCGCCTTCGGATAGGCATAGGCCCCCTGGAAGTAGAACTTGATGTTGGCGAGTCGAGGATTCTTGGGGATCTGCAGCCCTGGCACCCGGGCACCGCCTCTCCGATCCGTTACGAAGGGTAGGAAAAGGAAAGGCCGAACATCCAGAGTACATCGGGGAGCGCCGAAGATCTTGAGATCGACCGGCAAGGTATGCCCAGCCCATTTCGATCCCCAACCTGCGTCGCCAATGATCAGGAATCCAGGAGTATTGGGTAGCAGGTTGCTAGCCGCCCAGGCCCAATGAGACCCCACAATGACCCAGCCGGGAACATACTGAGCCAAGAAGTTGCTCTTCAGGAAGTGACAGTTCCAGCCAGAGCCTTGCCACTTGAGGAAACCATAGTCCGGGGTGCCCTGCAACAGGAGTGCGCGCTGGTTCCGCTTGGAGACCACGGAGGTCGTGTGAAAATCCAGAACCAGGGAAGGGCCCGTCAGCTTGGTGATGAGGAAGGGTCGTTTCAGCGGAATGCGGAAATACCAGCCGGGTTTCGTAGTCCTTGTGATCTTGGGAAGCTGGATGCTGCCCGAGAACACGCGTGTCACGGTTTTCCCCAGATTCTGCGCGAACTGCGTGGAGTACTTGCGAGGTTGCTTCGGGCCAATGGACATGTCGAGTGTGAAGGTGACCAATATGGCCGCTTGGCCGCCCCATCCCAAGACCCATGGCTGGAACGCGACCCCACGAATCGCGATTGGGGATGTCGGCAGATCCTTCGTCGAGTATAGGCATTGCTGCCGTGATGGCGCCTTGCTCTTGGCTGGAACGACCATACCGCTGCCTATGTGATTCGTATGGATACCCTTCGCGGGCA
>JAJRTL010000329.1 GCA_024278315.1 Planctomycetota bacterium
GCTCGGTCTACGAGAAGCGCTATCTCCTGGGTACCTCCATGGCCAGACCCGTCCTCGCCCGAGCCCAGGTGGAGCGCGCCCAGGAACTCGGCGCCGACGCCCTGGCCCACGGCTGCACAGGCAAGGGCAACGATCAGGTTCGCTTCGAACTGGGTTACATGACCCTCGCTCCGGACATGCAAATCATCGCCCCCTGGCGGGACTGGGACATCAAATCCCGCGAGGACGCCCTCGCCTATGCCGAAGAACGCCGCATTCCGGTGGCCGCCACCCGCAGCAAGCTCTACTCCCGAGACCGCAACCTCTGGCATATCTCGCATGAGGGAGGCGAGATCGAGGACCCGGGCAAGGCGCCTCCCGAGGACGCCTGGATGCTGACGGTCGCTCCCAAACAAGCTCCGGACGAGGCCCATAGCGTGACGCTCGGCTTCGAGGAAGGGATCCCGGTCTCGATCGATGGAGAGGCCCTGGACTCGATCTCCATCGTCGAGAAGCTCAACGAGCTCGCCGGAGGGCATGGCGTAGGCAGGGTGACCATGCTGGAGAACAGGCTCGTGGGCATGAAGAGCCGCGGCCTCTACGAAACCCCGGGTGGCACGGTGCTCTACGAAGCCATGTCGGCGCTGCAGGCCCTGGTCCTGGATCGCGACACGGCAAGGACCCTCGAGACCCTGGCGGTGCGCTTCACCGACCTCGTCTACTACGGCAAGTGGTTCTGCCCGGAGCGAGAAGCCCTGGAGGCCTTCATCCGGACGGCCAACCAACCCTGCACCGGAGAGGTGGATGTCGAACTCTACAAGGGCCGGGCGACGGCCATCGCAGCCCGCTCCCCCCAGAGTCTCTTTCGCGAGGACCTGGCGACCTTCGGCGAGGGAGGTAGCTACAAGCAAAAGGACTCGGAAGGATTCTTGCGCCTCTACGGACTGCCTCTTCGTGTTGCGGCCGAAGTCAGGAGAGATCAGGCCACGAGATGAGACCCTACCGGTTCTTCTGGGAGACCCACAAGTGGGTAGGGATAGGCGCTAGCCTCCTGGTCCTCTTGATCTCCGTGACGGGTTTCCTCCTGCTCGTCAAGAAGGACTACGCATGGATCCAACCGCCGACCCAGCAGGAGGCGGAGAGCCAGCGGGACGGTCCCTACATCTCCATGAACCGTCTCTACGAGATCCTCTTCGCGCTCGGGAATCCCAACCTGCGCAGCGAGAAGGACATCGCCCGGATCGACTTCCGACCCGACAAGAAGGTCTTCAAGGTCCACCTCGAGCACGACCACCGCGAGGTGCAGGTCGGAGCTGTCAGCGGCCTGGTCCTCTCACAAGGAACGCGGTGGTCGGACTTCATCGAGAGTCTCCACGACGGATCCTTCCTGGGTGGCTGGGCCCATGACTGGCTCATGCCACTCTTCTCCATCGCCCTTCTCTTCCTGATGTTGAGTGGCCTCTATCTCTGGATCAGCCCACTGCTCAAGAAGGCGGCCAAGCGACGCGCTTCCCGACGAAGCTAGCGCTGTAACGGAGGCATGCATTTCGCTTACCAGCAAACCCAGGAGCCATCGAGGGCCAAGGAAGCCCCTCCGCGGTCTGTTGTAACAACCTAGGTCACAGTAGGGTGTCTTGCATGGTCACCACGAGGCCGCCGAGAGCTGCCAACCAACCAGAACACGATCTACACCCGGATCCTCCAAAAAAGGTCCTGGGAAGACGGCTGGCCATCGGTTTCGGACTCGTGTCGATCGTGGCCGTCCTGATGTATGCCCTCCTCCTGGGCCTCGTGGGTGAGGTCTCGGGCCAGATCCTCTCCATGCGGCAGGACGAGGCTGCCATCCGTGAAAGCCTCACGATGTCCACGGCCATCCGGGAACAGTACATGCACCAGGCACACTGGATCCTGGAGAGGGACGAAGCCCATCGCCGTCACCACGAGAGGTGGGATGAGGTCGTACGCGCGGGCGCCAAGAAGCTTCGTGCCGTCATCCCCGCATCCGAGATTCAGCACCTCGAACTGATCCAGAAGAACAGCGCAGAGATGGCGAGGCTCTTCGAGGAAGAAGTCGTCCCTGCCGTCCTGGCAGGTCAGCAGGACCGCGTTCGAACCCTGCACCTGCAGATTCGTCAACTCTGCGATGCGGCCTCCGTCGCCGCCGACTCCCTGGCCCGCACCGTTGAGGCGCGCATGGTCAGCGCCCATGTCTCTGCCACCAAAGCCACCAATCTCGCTCTCGCACTCGGCGGACTCTGCGTCGTGCTTGTCCTTCTGCTCTCGGTGGCCTTCACGCTTCGCCTCAAGCAAGCAGTGCTCCGCCCACTCGAGAGGCTGGCCAAGACGGCCGGCAACTTCGGTGCTGGCGACTTCGCCAGCCGCGTCGGTGAGATCGGCGAAGGCGAACTGCTCTCGGTGGCACGAGCCTTCGACAGCATGGCGGAGGAGCTGCAACAGCGGGAGCGCCGACTCGTGGAGAGTGAGCGTATGGCCGCCATCGGCCAGCTCGCCGCTGGCGTAGCCCATGAGATCAACAACCCCATCGGGATCATTCGTGGCTACCTCAAAACCATGGGGCCGGACTCGAAACCCGAGACCCTTCAAGCCGAGCTGGCCATCCTGGATGAAGAGGCAGGGCACTGCCAACGCATCGCCGAGGACCTCCTGAGCTACGTGCGCATGCCCGCCCTCAGCAGGGTCTCCGTCGACATGAGGGAGTTCCTGACGACCAGCGTGGCACGCTTCCGCGAGAGCCACGGGGATACGACCGTCGAGCTGCAGGCCGGGTCCGGATCGGCCTACGCAGACAAAGGTCGTCTGCGACAGATTCTCTTCAATCTGCTGCAGAACGCTGTGCAAGCATCCCCCCTGGACTCAACGATCGAAGTCGAAGGAGCAGCTGTCATGGATGCCTACCAGATCACCGTCTTGGACCGCGGCAAGGTAATCCCCGAGGAGGACCGCAGCCGCATCTTCGAGCCCTTCTTCAGCCGTCGCCCCGGCGGCTCGGGCTTGGGACTCTCGGTCTGCCAGGGTTTGGTCAAAGCCCACGGAGGCGTCCTCGAAGTCGAAGCACGTAGTGGAGGGGGCAGTCTCTTCCGCATCCACATTCCGACCGCGCGCCCAGGAACCGAGGAGAGGGCATGAGTGAAGGGAGCAACAAAGAAGATTCTCGGCCGGTCATCCTGGTCGTAGACGACAAGAAGAACATGCTCGGCTTGCTGACCAAGATCCTCGAACCCGACATGCGCGTCCTGACTGCCAACAATGGCACGGAAGCGGTCGGCATCCTGGAGAAGAACGAGGTGGACGTGGTCCTCTCCGATCTGCGCATGCCGGACATGGACGGCCTGCAAGTCCTCGAAACCGTCAAGAAGCTCCGTCCCCAGGCCGAGTTCGTCTTGATGACGGCCTATGCGAGTGTCGCTACCGCGATTCAGGCGCTCAGACTCGGAGCCTACGACTACCTCACGAAGCCATTCGATCCGGAAGACGCCAAGGCGATGCTCAAGAAAGCTGCGGGCAAGGCCCTCAGCAGACGCGGCGCCATCACCAACCCTCTGGACGAGATCCTGCCCGGCATGTTGGCCCGTTCAGAAGCCATGAAAGAGCTCGCGCGGATGGTACGGCGGGTCGCCGCGAGCAGCACGACGGCCCTGCTCCTGGGCGAAACCGGCACGGGCCAGGAGCGCGTCGCGCGAGCGATCCACCAGTTGAGTCCGAGGGCAAACGAGCGCTTCGTCGCGGTGAACTGCGCAGCCATCCCCGCCGAGCTCTTGGAGAGCGAGCTCTTTGGCTTCGTCAAGGGCAGCTTCTCGGGGGCAGATCGGGACCGGAAGGGTCTCTTCGAGGAAGCCGACGGTGGCACGCTCTTCCTGGACGAGATCGGCGAGATGCGGCTCTCGCTACAAGCCAAGCTGACGCGCGTACTCGAGGAGCGCGCCATTCGCCGGGTGGGCGACTCGATGGAGAGACCGGTGGACCTTCGGCTCATCGCAGCCACGCATCGCGATCTCGAGGCCCTGATCTCCAAGGGAGACTTCCGGGAGGATCTCTGGTACCGACTCAACGTGGCCAGCCTCGAACTCCCCCCTCTGCGCAAGCGGCGTGATGACATCGAGCTACTCGCCGAGCATTTCCTGAGCCAACGTACTTCGACGGCCGACGAGTCCCTACAGGGATTCAGCCCGGAGGTGCTGGCCACAATGATGAGCTACGACTGGCCCGGCAACGTCCGCCAACTGAAGGCGGCCGTAGAGCGCGCCGCACTCCTGACCACGGGACCTCAGATCGAGCTCGGAGACCTGCCACCTACGGTCCGGAAGACGGGCACGAAGACACATGGGCTGGAGGCGCTTTGTGACCTGCCCTGGTCCGTGGCCGTCGAGCAGGGACGCATCGCCACAGCTCGAACCTACCTCGAGGGCGTGCTGGCTCGAGAAGGGGGCAGCGTCAGTGCTGCGGCCCGGCATGCCCAGGTGGAGCGGGAGAGCTTCTACCGGCTGATGCGAAAGTACGGGGTGACCAGCCCCAAGCGGAAGGAGCCGTGACCCAAGCTGACACCTGGTGACCCAGGCAGTCACAGAATCCCAACCCGAGCCTCCAACAGCCGTTTTGGAGGGTCTGAGAGCAAGCGTGACAGTTGGCACATGCCTTGCTTGAGCGCGACGGAATCCACTTCACGTTTCACCGCTCAGTATTCTACCGCTCCAGGGATCACCTCATGGATGACCTTCTTCCTGGCCTCAGCCAGTCGCTCAACGTGCACCCGCTTTTCGTGCACTTCCCGATCGCCCTCTGGTCCTTCGCCTTCCTGCTTTGGACGCTGGGACAGTTCCTGGACCGCAAGGACCTGGGGAGCGCCGGCCGTTGGGCCCTCTACGCAGGGACTCTAGGCGGCCTGCTGACCGTAGCCACCGGCTACATCGCATCCAATGGGCTGGGCCATGATTCCCCGGGCCATGACTTCGTCCACGTCCATCGGGACTTCATGCTCGTCGCCACGGGATTCGCCATCCTCACGACGGGATTGGCCTTTTTTCTCCGGAACAACGCCTCCCCCAAGGCCAACTGGCTGGTGACCGGCGCCCTGTTCCTGACCGTAACAATCACAACGCTGGGTGCCGACCGTGGCGCCATGCTCGTCTATACCTATGGTATGGGCACCAAGACGGCCCCCAAGGGTTCCGGCTCCGGACACTCCCACGGGGCCTCGGCGGGGCCATCCGCAAAGAGCCCTGCGGATCACCACTCATCATCGAATTCCAAGGACTCTCCCACGGAGGGAGACCACCACTGAACAGGAGAATGAAATCATGACAACAACACGATTCACGAAGTCCCTGGCCCTTGCGCTCCTCGGCGCGGCTTTCTTTTCTCTCTCAGCATGCGACAAGAAGGCAGACGCTGATGGCGGCACATCGCACATGGAGAAGGGCGGTCATGACGCGGACGGCGGGCACAAGGATGAGCACAATGATGGGGACAAGCACGAAGATGGAGACAAGCATGCCATGGCCAAGAAGGTCGCGGTCGAGGTGAACGCGACGGGCTACAAGCCCGACATGGTCATGGCCAAGGCAGGAGAGCCCATCACGATCGTCTTCACGCGCATCACCGACGAGGGCTGCGGGCAGAAGCTGCTGATCCCCTCCGAGGGTATCGAGAAGGAGCTGCCCTTGAATAAGCCCGTCGAAATCACGTTCACGCCCAAGAAGAGCGGCAACCTGGGCTTCAGTTGCGGCATGAAGATGATGAAGGGCACCATCATGGTGCACTGAGCCGAGGCGTCTCGCAGGAATGAACCAGGGCCTGTCGGCAAGCTCGCTTGCTGACAGGCCCTGGTTGTGTACCACCGGGTCGCGCAGAAACAGGTTCCCGTTTTGCGCGACTCTCCTTGTTCTCAGAGAACGGCTCTCAGGGGACGGCTCTCAGGGGAGTAGTGCCGGATCCTCAGGTTCTTCGTGATCACCCAAGCCCCATCCCTTCCAGAGGTAGTAGATGGCAGGGAACACGATCAGCCCCACGACGAAGCTCGTGACGACGCCGCCGACCATCGGGACCGCAATGCGCTTCATGACGTCAGCCCCGGAGCCATGGCTCCACATGATCGGCAGCAGGCCCGCCACGATGATGGTGGCGGTCATCGCAACAGGGCGCAACCGCTGCACCGCTCCGGCATAGATCACTTCGCGTAGCTCACCGAGGGAGGCGATCTTGCCCTTCTTCTCGATCCAGTCGTCATGAGCAAGATCGAGGTAGAGCAGCATGACGCTGCCCATCTCTGCACTGAGGCCTGCCAAGGCAATGACCCCCACCCAGACTGCGATACTCATGTTGTAGTCCAGATACCAGATCAACCAGAAGGCCCCCACCAGGCTCATCGGGATGGAGAGCATCACGATCATGGTCTTCATCAATCCGCGCGTATTGAGGAAGATGATCAGCATGATCAAGACCAATGTGACCGGCACGACGAGAAGGAGTCTCTTATTGGCGCGCTGCATGTACTCGAACTGCCCGGACCAGGTGACCGTGTAACCAGCTGGTATCACGATCTCTCCTGCATCGATGGCCTCGGCCATGGCCTTCTGGGCACGAGCCACATAGGTGCCCACGTCGATGTCCCGGATGTCGACATAGATCCAGGTATTGGGTCGACTTCCTTCGCTCTTGATGCTTGGAGCACCCTTCCGGATCTGCATCTTGGCAAGTTGGGCCAGGGGAATCTGCTGTCCCCTCGGTGTTGAGACCAGGATGGCTCCCAGCTGATCCAGGTTGTCGCGGAGCTCCCTGGGGTAACGGAGGTTGATGGGATAGCGCTCAAGACCCTGCACGGTCGTGGCGACGGTCATTCCACCGACA
>JAJRTL010000330.1 GCA_024278315.1 Planctomycetota bacterium
CCAGGCCGAGTCTCTGGAGCGGCTGCGCGTCCACATCGAAACCATGGCCAATCTCGAGACCCTGGAGATCGCACCTTCGGTGGAACGTCCCCATCTGGCTGGAGCCCAGATCGTCGGCGACATGGAGATCTTCTTGGCGGGTGTCCTGGACCTGGACAAGGAACGAGAGCGCTTGGAGAAGCAGAAGGAGCGCCTCGAGAAGGGAATCTCGGGAACCGAGGGGAAGCTTTCCAATCAGAACTTCGTCCAACGGGCCCCAGAGAGTGTCGTTGCCACCGAGAAGCAGCGCTTGGAGGACATGCGCAAGGAACTCTCGCTCGTCCTCACGAACCTGGACGCCTTGGACTAGACTGGACTCGACAGACCCTCTTGGAGCCCACATGCGATTCGCAAACTCGACCCTCAACTTCCTGCTGACCGCCGGCCTGCTGACTGCGGGGCTTCTTCCCGCACAGGCGGGAACACCCGATGCCCTTCGGGACATGGACAACCCTGTCGAAATGGAATCGGGACAGGACCGGGAAGGGGATCCGGCCCGCAAGCCCAGCTCCATGGAAGACCTCCAGGCCATGGGGCTCCATGGAATCGGTGTCGAGGTCCGGCAAGACCCCATCCGTATCGCGCCGGGCGAGAATGGAACCCTCGTGTTGCTCGTGCACCTTCCCCAGGGAAGGACGGTCGAGAAGGGGGGCCAGGTGGTCATGAAACAGTCCCAGGGGCCCTTAAAGTTGGGGACGCCGATCTGGGATCCTCCCTTGAAGGGCAAGAGCGCCTACTCGGACGTGATCGTCATCAAGATCGCGCTCTCCATCGACGCCAAGGCGCGCTTCGGCAAGCCTATGTTCCAGGGCAGTGTTCGTCTGCGAGGAGATTTCGGCGCAGCAGCTGGTCCAGGTGCAGAGATCGTGGCCGACGGCGGCATCTCCGATCCGCTGGAGATTCCCCCGGGGCAGCGCCCTGGTCTGGATCCGGGTCGGGCCGAAATCCGATTCCAGAGCCTCGTCCACATCGGTCCTCCAATGCCCAAAGCCACCCGCGGCCAGAACAAGAAGGCCGCTGCGCGGAAGAGCGCCACCCCCGGAACCCAGGGCGGCCCGGGGAAGGCTGCATCGGCGGGAGGAAATCCACGTGCTATCGGGCCTGCGGACGCGGTACCTGGGGCAGGCACGGCCCGTACCGGGTCTCGCGAGGATCCCAGACCGGCCACCTCCTCTGGCGAGGAAGCTCCCGATCTGGCCGACGAAGGTGGCAAGGGGTTTCCCTGGTGGATCCTCTCGGTAGCCCTCGGTGTTCTGGCCCTTCTGAGCTTCGCGGTCCAGTCCAAGAAGGCCTGAGGCTTCCCGCAACCCTGATGATTCCTGACCTCGATGCTCGCATCGATCTCATGAATCATCTGGATGAGAATACTGCGGATAAGGACCGCTTTTTGCGCGTAGTAGGCGCATGTCTTCGGATCGTCTGCCGGACTGGCAGGTCCTGTGGCTTCCGGGGATGTCCCTCAAGAGGGTGGATGGTCTAAGTGACTTTCTAATCCGGGGTTGAGTTACCTGACAGGCGTGAGGGGCCTATGTCGAGAGGGAGAATGACACCATGAGCGCCAAAATACCGAGCCTGAGCAAGTTCCTGAAGATGCTCCCAGATCGCCGTGCGGTCAGCTGGGAGGAGCTGGATCCCTACCTGGAAGTCCGTCCGGAACGCTTCGAGAGAGACGGAATGCGCCTGATCCGGGCATTGGATCGGCATGCCGTGGTCGTCGTGCCTGTGCCCGCCACAGAAGAGCGCGAGGCTTTGGGCTACGACAAACCCTACCGCGCCTATGGTCATCTGCGCGGAGACGGAGTGAAGGCCTATGAGAGCGAGCTGAGCGCGCTCCCGCGACTCAATCGTGTGGGCGAGTTCCGCATGGCGAGACGGCATGACTTCTTGAGATTGCGTGCCATGCAGGCACTCGTGTCGGCGGGCTTCACAGCTGAGCGGGCCAAGGGGCTCTTGACCAAGGGTGAGCTGGTCGACATCGAGTGGCCGTCTGCCTGTTCGAAGAAGCCTGGGCTCAAGGCCGGTATTGAGAGCAAGGTCGGCGACTACAATGAGCTGCGCAATGTCTTCATCGAGGGGACTCTGTACATCGTCATGGGGGCCGTCTCCAAATACAGCAATCTCGGCATCGACACCTCCGACATGATCCAGGAGGGCAACATCAGCCTCTTCCAGGCCATCGAGGGCTTCGATTGGCGTCGGTCCGTCCGCTTCAAGACCTACGCAGAATACTGGGTCAACCAGGCCTTCCTCAAGATGCTCTACAACAACGTCCGCACCGTGAGGATTCCGATCTGGGTGCAGAAGGTCGTCAAGAAGATCAATGACATGCAGATCGAGTCCGTGAAACAGAGCGGCCGCGAACTGAGTCATGAGGAGATCGGCCAACGACTCGAGATTCCGGCCAAGAAGGTCAAGGAACTCCTGCAGACGCAACGCTATGCGATCTCCCTGGACGCGGAGGTGGGTGGTGACTCCGATGGCGCCAAGGTCGTAGATATGATCGAGGACGAGCGGGTTGCTGCCGTCCCCGACCAGATCGTCGACGTCAAGCTCTCCGATCGCCTTCATGAGGTCATGCAGGTCTTGCCCGAACGGGAGCGGATGATCCTGAACCTCCGCTTTGGTCTGGATGGCAAGACGCCCAAGACCGTGATGGAGATTGGCGAGATGCTGAAGGTCTCCGCCGAGCGTGTGCGCCAGCTGCAGGAAGCAGCCCTGAGGCGGCTCAAGCTGCCCGGAGCACAGAAGCGTCTGGTTGGCTTCGCGAGCTGAGCCCCGCCGGGCTCTGCCTGGCCGGAGCCCAGGGCTCCGCGTCGCCTGAGTGGATCTCTGGCACCTGCTTGTTGACGGAGAAGCCCCCTGGCTCTTGACTGATCGCCTCACCAGACGATTTCAGAGAGAGAGGCGGGTAGGACCATGGACTTCACCTTCAGCGAAGAGCAGCAGATGCTGCGCGAGACGATCCGGGATTGGACGAACAAGGAGCTCAAGCCCCTGGCGGCCCAGATCGATGCCGAGCACAAGATCCCCGATTCGATCAAGGATGGGTTGAAGGAGCTGGGCTTCTATGGCGTACACCTGGCCGAGAAGTACGGCGGCGCCGAGATGGGCGAAGTCGGGCTCTGCATCTTCATGGAGGAGATCACAAGGGGTTGTTTCTCCACCGCCGTATTCGCTGGCGGACACATGTCCATCGGGGCCAACGCCGTAGATGGCTATGGCAGCGATGAACTCAAGCTGCGCTACCTGCCGCCCATGATCGAGGGCGAGAAGATTGGTTGCTACGCACTGACCGAGGCTGAGTCCGGGTCGGATGCGGGCGCCATGACGACGACCGCCGTTCGTGATGGCGATGACTGGATCATCGACGGCACGAAGATCTGGATCACGAACGGGGACGTTGCCGATGTCATCGTCCTGTTCGCCATGACCGACAAGTCCAAGGGGACACGGGGGGGGATCACCGCCTTTGTCGTCGATGGCGATCTCGAGGGGGTCCACCGGGGCAAGCCCGAGGAGAAGATGGGGCAGAATGGAAGTACCACGACCGAGCTCCAGTTCGACTCCGTGCGCGTGCCCGATTCCAATCGGCTAGGTGAGGTGGGGGAGGGCTTCATGGTGGCCATGGGAACCCTCGACAAGGGGCGGTTGACCCTGGGGGCCAACTGCCTGGGAGCCGCCAAAGAGGCCTTGGCCTTGTCGGTGGAGTATGGCGAGAGCCGTATCGCATTCGGCAAGCCCATTACCGGACAGCAGGCGATCCAGCACATGCTCGCGGACATGGCCACCGACATCTATGCCATGGAATCCATGATCTACCGCGCTGCCTGGATGTGTGATCAGGGTCTGCCCTTCTCACGGGAGTCGGCCATGGTCAAGTTGTTCAGCTCCGAAGCCCTCGACCGCTGTGTCGACAAAGCCGTCCAGATCCATGGCGGCATGGGCTACTCCCGCGAATACGCCGTGGAGCGCATGTATCGCGATTCCCGCGTCAATCGCATCTTCGAGGGCACCAGCGAGATCCAACGCATGGTGATCGCCCGCAGTGTCCTGAAAGAACTCGGTAGTCACTAGCCTGCGCCGATCCCGTGATTGCTCACAACGATTTCATGAATTGATTGGGCCGGCAGTTTGGAAAGCGAGTTGCGGTGGTTCCCGCTCTTTACCCGCCCAGCGTGGCGTGGTAGAAACTCTGCTCGAATTCCGAGGGCCGGGCCCTCGCGAGGGCTCGCTGCCTCCCGGGGCAGATGCTGTAAGCCCTTGATTGGTATGATTTTGTGGCGGAAGTAACGGAGAAGTGATGGCCGCCGAGACTGCTGTGATCGTCCTTGCTGCTGGTAAGGGCACCCGAACTCGTCTGCCGATCGCCAAGGTCCTGCTGCCCATTTGTGGCCAGACCCTGCTGGAATACGTCCTCGACACGACCGCCGAGCTGGCCCCTGCGCACAGCGTGGTGGTGCTCCATCATGGCATGGAGGAGATCCAGCAGAAGCTGGGCTCTCGCCTCGAAGCACAGGGCTGCCTGGTCGTGGACCAGGGCGAGCCCAAGGGTACGGGGCACGCCGTGCAGTGCGCCCTGGAAGCCCTGGACCAGAAGCTCGGCGCTCCCTTCGTGGGCAACATCCTCGTGCTCTACGGCGATGCGCCGCTGATCCCGGCCCTGCGGCTGCGCGAACTCGTCTCTGCTCTGGACGAGGCCGATCTGGCTGCGAGCCTGCTCTCCTGCGAGACGCTTGATCCGACCGGCATGGGGCGCATCCTGCGGGATGATGACGGAGTGTTCCTGGGCATCCGCGAGGCCAAGGACTGCGATGAGGACGAACTGCTCATCGATGAGGTCAACACCGGCTTCTGCGCCTTTCGCAGCGCCGAACTCAGGAGCTACCTGCCCCGACTCGCCACCGACAACTCCCAGGGTGAGCTCTATCTGACAGATGTCTTCGGGCTTCTCGTCCAGGAGCAACGACCCGTCGATGCGCTCCTGACTCCCTTTGCCGAGGAGGTCATTGGCATCAACACATTGGTCCACCTCGCCGAAGCCCGCAAGATCGTGCAAGACGACATCCTCTATGGGCTGCTAGAAGACGGTGTCTACATCGAAGATCCCAGCTCGACGATCATCTAGAAGGGTGTGGAGATCGGGCGCGGCACCCACATCCTGCCCTACACGGTCATCCGCAAGGGAGTGAAGGTGGGGCAAGACTGCGAGGTCGGGCCCTTCACGCATCTCCGCGTGGGCGCGGCGCTCGAAGACGGCGCCGAGGTAGGGAACTTCGTCGAGATGAAGAAGTCCGTGTTGGGCGCCAAGAGCAAGGCCAAGCACTTGACCTATCTCGGGGATGCCGTGATCGGCAAGAGCGTCAACATCGGCGCGGGTACGATCACCGCCAACTACGACGGCAGGCACAAACACACGACCACGATTGCCGACAGGGCCTTCATCGGAAGCGGATGCATCCTGGTCGCTCCGAGCGAAGTGGGAGAGGGGGCGATCACCGGCGCGGGTGCACTCGTGACGCGGAACATGGTCGTGCCTCCAGGAGAGGTCTACGTCGGGGTCCCGGCCAAGCCGATCCGCAAGAAGGGAGGAGATTCATGAAGTACAGCAAGCTCAGGGTGTTCACAGGCAACGCCCATCCAGAGATCACCAGGTCCATCTGCAATGAGCTCGGCGTCGAGATGGGCGATGCCTACGTCGGGCGCTTCCCGGATTGGGAGATCGACATCAAGGTCAATTGCGATGTGCGTGGGGCGGACTGCTTCGTGGTCCAGCCCACTTGTCCGCCGGTCAATCAGAACCTCATGGAGCTCCTGATCATGATCGACTGCCTGAGGCGTGCCTCGGCCAGTCGCATCACCGCTGTCATTCCCTACTTCGGCTATGCCCGCAAGGATCGCAAGGACGAAGGGCGCGTGCCGATCACGGCCAAGCTCGTGGCCAACATGATCACAAAGGCGGGAGCCGACCGGGCCTTGACCGTGGATCTCCACGCGGCGCAGATCCAGGGCTTCTTCGACATCCCGGTGGACCACCTCTACGCAAGGCCCGCGTTCTTGTCGGTCATCAAAGGCATGGGGCTCGAGGATCTCACGATCGTCTCGCCGGATGTCGGAGGCGTGAAGCTCTGCCGGGCCTATAGCAAGGGTTTGCAGGCCGGGCTGGCCATCGTCGACAAGCGGCGCATCTCCGGGAGCGAGACGCATGTCGAGAACCTGGTTGGCGAGGTCGAGGGGCGGACCTGTTTGATCGTGGATGACATGATCGCGACGGGCGGATCCATCACCGATGCTGCGCGTATCTGCAAGGAGCAGGGTGCGAAGGGCGTCTACCTCCTCGCCACGCATGGCGTCAACTGTGGTCCTGCGGTGCAGCGCCTGAATGATGCACCTGTGGAGAAGATCCTATTGTCGGACAGTATCCCCTCGCCTGACGAGGCGCGTCCGGAACGGGCGGAGATCGTGAGCCTGGCTCCAATGCTGGCCAAGGCGATCGACCGCATTCACAACAGCGAATCCGTCAGCATGCTCTTTGCTGACAACTAGAGAGGAGAGGAATTGTCATGGAAGTAGCCAATCTCAACGTCGCGATCCGCGAAGATCTGGGGCGCGTACGCGTCGAGCGCCTGCGCAACGCTGGCATGGTTCCTGCGGTCATCTATGGTCTGGGTCGGGATAGCGTAAGCCTCACCGTACCGGGCAAGGAGTTCCTCCAGCACGTCTTCGCCCACCACAAGCTCTTCAGCCTCTCGCTGGATGGTGGTGAGAGCCAGGCCGCCTATCTGCAGGCCATGCAGTGGCACAACCTGACGGATGAGCTTCTGCATGCCGATTTCCTGCGCATCGATCTGACCAAGTCCATGCAGACCACCGTGGATGTCGTCTACGTGGGTGTCGCCAAGGGCACCACCAAGAATGGTGTCTTCGAGGCCCCCCTGACCAGTCTGGAGATCGAGTGTCTCCCGACCGATCTCCCGGAGAGCATCCGTGTCATCATCAACGAACTCGACATCGATGATCAGCTCTACGTCAAGGATCTGTCCATGCCCGAGGGCGTGACCGTCCTGACCAGTCCTGAGACGATGGCCTGCCAGGTCAAGACGAAGGTCGAGGAGGAGGAAGTCAGCGAGGAAGAGGGTGAAGGCGAAGGTGAGGCTTCGGCTGAGGGGGGAGAGACCCCAGCCGCTGAGTAGCCCGGGTGATTCGTGAGGTCGTGGCATCGAGGCCATGATTCGTTCGGGCCAGCTGGCTTTGGGGCTTGAAGGGCCGCCGGGATCCGGTAGCATCTTCCGCCCCGAAACCCGACGGACCCCGATCAGGCCTTGTCTTCCGAGCCAGAGCATCAGCAGTCTCCCGAGCAGCCACGTCGTTGCATGCTCGTGGGGCTGGGAAACCCCGGCGAGGAGTATGAAGCCACGAGGCACAACGTCGGATTCGTGGTCCTGGACCGGCTCGCACAGAACCTCGGGTTCTCCCTCTCGCGCCTCAAACGCGAGAAGGGGCTCTCCGGACGAGTCAAGGCCAGGACAGCCAGGCTTCCGCTGCCGCTCGTCGATGACGCGGCCTCGGGAGACGATGACGAGGCAGAAAGCGAGAGCTTCTGTCTCTTCGTCAAGCCGATGACCTACATGAACCTGAGTGGAGTCGCCGTCGCGGCTCTTGCCCGGCACCATGAGATCCCGGCGGAATCGATCTTTGTAATCTATGACGACTTGAACCTGCCCTTGGGGCGGATGCGAATCCGTTCGGGGGGCAGCCCAGCAGGGCATAATGGCATGAAGAGCCTGATTGCCTGTCTGGGCACCGAAGGCTTCCCCCGTCTGAGAATGGGGATCGGGGCCGAGGGTATGCAGACTGCCGACATGGTGGATCCTGACTTCGTTCTTTCGAAGTTCGATCCTACTGAGGTGGTCCTCATCGAACGCATCTATGAGGCTGCGTGTGAGGCTGCTCTCGAATGGCTCCGAGGTCGAGATACCGAAACTCTCATGGGCCGATTCAATGGCTTCCGGGCTTCGGAATCCGGTGAGACTCCATCCTGATCAGGTAGGACCTGATGGGGGTGGGAGTGTCACGGATGGTCTTCGGGTTCAGGCAGAGCCACGAGCAGTGCTACCCAGCATTGCCACCAAGAACTACCAGAGCCAGAGCACACGCGCGTCCGCGCACAGCGCCTCTGCGCATAGAGCCAAGGAGCCAGTGCAAGTGAAGACCTATGAAGCCATGTTCCTTCTCGACAATCGGGAAGTGAAGAAGGGGTGGGAGCCCCTCAAGGAGTCTGTGGACTCCATCCTGACCAAGCGAGGCGCCGAGATCGTTGTCGCCAAGCGCTGGGACGAGCGCAAGCTGGCCTACGAGATCAAGAAGCAGCGCAGGGCAACCTACTACCTGAGCTACTTGAAGGCCGATCCCAGTGCCATCGATGAGATTCGGCGAGACTTGGAGCTCTCCGTCCCTGTCCTTCGATACCTGATCCTCTCCTGCGACGCCATTCCCGAGGACGCCTACGAGCCCGAGCGCGAGTTCACGATGGTCGAGGATGATGCCGAGGCCACCGAGAGCTCCAAGGAGGGCTCGGAAAGCGAGGAGAGCTCGAAAGGCGAGGAGGGTGCCGAGGCCACGGAAGGCGCTGATGTCACCGATACGATCGAAGCTGTCAAGGCCGCAGAAGGCGAGGCTAGTACCGAAGTCGCCGCCGAAGCCGCTGCCCCAGAGGCCTCAGCTGGGTCCGAGCCAGCAGTCGCTTCCGAACCAGCCGATGTTTCCGCGCCCGCCGAGGCCGAGAAGCCAGAAGAGAACAAGGAGTAAGGAATCATGGCATTCAAGTCCAAGAAGTTCCGTCGCGTCGGTAGAGACGTCAAGAAGCGCGTCAAGCCGACCGAGCCAGTCGAGTACAAGAACGTTTCGTATCTGGCGAGCATGATGTCGCCGCAGTATCGCATTCTCTCCAGGAGACGGACCGGGTTCAGCGGCAAAGACCAGCGAATCCTCAAGCTCGCCATCAAGCGTGCTCGTTTCCTCGCCCTTCTTCCCTACACCGCTTGAGCGAAAGGATCAGGATCATGACCAAGAAGAGTCGAAGCCTGAGCGTCCTCCTCATGGAAGACGTTTCACTTTTGGGCAAGACCGGTGACGTCGTTGAAGTCGCTCCCGGCTATGCCCGTAACTATCTGCTCCCCAGGGGCATCGCGATCCAGCCGGGCAAAGAAGGCCTCCGTCTGGTCGAGCTGCACAAGGCCCGCGTGGTTGCCGAGAATGTGGCTCGCGAGGAGGCGCTGCGTGCCATGGCCGAGCAGATTCCTTCCACCAACATCACTCTGGAGATGAAGGCCTCCGCTGAAGGGCATCTCTTCGGCTCCGTGACCGCAGAGATGATCGCAGCGGCCATGCAGAATGCAGGGCTGGACATCCAGCCGGCGGACGTGCGCCTGGAGGCCCACATCAAGGAGATCGGTCAACACCCGGTTCCCATCCACGTCTATGGCGATGTCAGCGTCGAGGCTCGAATCTGGGTCGTCAAAGCCGCTGATTGAAACTGTGAAGGTTGGTTTCCTGCCAACCTCTCCGAATCGGGCCGTAGCCCCCGGAAGACGGGCGCTGCGGCCCGATTTGCGTCAAGCGCGGGAGCTCTCGTGATTGAGGGTGTCCCGGCAACTCCCTCAAGCTAAGCTGTGCGCCGAACCAGGTGCAGAGGGGACATGGAAGAGAGCGAAATCAGGCAGGCTCCGAACGATCTAGATGCAGAGAAGAGCGTGCTCTGCGCCATCATGATCAGCGAGGATGCACTGGCCGAGATGTCGCATCGGTTGGATGCCACTGATTTCTACGCGATCGGGCATCAGTACATCTTCGAGGCTGCCTGCGAGCTCTTCCAGCGCAGCGTGCAGGTGGATGGGATCACCTTGGCGGATCAGCTGGAGCGGATGGACAAGCTCGAGCCCATCGGTGGCCGTGAATATCTCTACCTTCTTGCCGACTACACGGTCTCGGCAGCCAAGGCCAGCCATCCCGCGGGCATCATCCGCGACAAGGCCGTCTTGCGTCGTCTCATCCAGATCACAACCGAGGTTGCTCAGCAGGCGTTCGAGGCGCGAGAGGACCCCCAGGAGCTCCTGGACCACGCTGAGCGGAGCATCTTCGAGATCGCACGGAAGGGCGAGGTGAGTGAACCTCGGACGATGGGGGACATCCTGCAGACGACCTTCGAGCGGATCGACATGCTCAAGTCTCGCGAGGGAGGGACGACCGGAGTCCCGACAGGTTTTGTGGATCTCGATGATCTCACGGCCGGTCTGCAGCCTGGAGAGCTCATCATCATCGCAGCCAGGCCATCCATGGGAAAGACGACCTTCGCGATGAACATCATGGAGCGTTGTTCGCTCCAGGGCTATCCCTGTGCTTTCTTCTCCTGCGAGATGACGAGTCAGCAAGTGGTTCTCAATATGCTCTGTTGTCGTGCACAGGTGGATGCGCACAAGTTGCGACGAGGCTTCATCTCACAGGATGAATACCTGCGGTTGCAGGAGAAGGGAGCAGAGCTCTACGATCAGAAGCTCCTGATCGATGACACGTCCAACCTCTCCGTGAGTGCCCTGCGCGCCAAGGCTCGCCGCCTCAAGTAGAGATACGGCATCAAGATCCTGTTGATCGACTACCTCCAGCTGATGAATGCTGGCTCACGAGTGGAGAGTCGGCAGCAGGAGATCTCGACGATCAGTCGTTCCCTCAAGGCGCTTGCCAAGGAGCTCGAGGTTCCGGTGGTTGCACTTTCCCAGCTCAATCGAGGCGTCGAGAATCGCGACTCCCATCGCCCGCGCATGTCTGACCTGCGCGAATCGGGTGCCATCGAACAGGATGCCGATGTGATCGCGATGCTGCATCGCGAAGACTACTACCACGAAACCGAGGAGAACCGCGGACTCGCCGAACTCATCGTCGCCAAGCAGAGGAATGGTCCGACCGGGATCATCAAGCTCCGTTTCCTTCGCCAGTTCATGCGGTTCGAAAGCTATACCGGTCGATCCGAACCCATGAATTGATCTGTAGACGATCACCTTCCCCGACGTGAAATCAATCCTCCCGGTTGCGACCCTGATCCTGGGCTTCCTGATGATCTCTGTTCCTGTCCTTGCACAGGAACAGAAGGGAAGGCTAGGGGTCCAGGGGCAGCCGGGTGAGGGCAAGGTCATTCGTGCAGTGATCGTCGACGGGTGGCCTCAGAAGAGAAGGCGTGCGTTTCTCGACTACCTCTCGACGAAGGAGGGTGGCAAGCTCTCGTCTCAGAAGGTTCGGGGGGATCTGGAGAAGCTCTGGAGACGATTCAAGGTGCGCTGTGATTTCAACGTCGCCGATCTCCCCGATGACCCAGAGGGAGTGGTCCTCAAGATCCAGGTGCATGGCTTTCCCACGTACAGGAAGATCACCTTCCGTGGAATGAAGGCATACGAGGAGGATTGGGCACGCGACTACATGGGCATCAAGAAGGATGCCGCTCCTACGGCCTTGACCGCGGACTATCAGGCGCGGGTCCTGCGCGACTACTACAAGAAGAAGGGCTATTACTTCGCGAAGATCGACATCCGGACGGATGAGAAGAAGGGGATCCTGACCTTCGTGGTGGATGAAGGTCCTCTTGTGAAGGTTCGCGATGTCCGATTCATCGGCAACAAGACCTTCGTCGGAGACTCGGCCTTTGGACTCCGCAAGAGTGTGTTGGGAGGTTCGGGCATGAAGAGCACGCCTGGGTTCTTCTCGAATTCCATCTACAACCTGGAGCAGCTGGACGGCGACCTCGACAAGCTGCGAGCCTTCTACCGCGGAGAGGGCTACAGGGATGCGCTCGTCGAGCTGCAGGATCTCGAGTTCACTCCCGAGCGATCCGGCGTCAAGGTGACGATCCGGATCAAGGAGGGCAAGCGCTACAAGATCGAGAGCGTCCGTGTCCGGATCATTCCCTCGGCCATCCGGAAGGAGGATCAGTTCACGCCGGAGATGCTGGAGAAGGAACTCGATCTTCGTCCAGGCGACTATGCTACCTCGATCGCGATCCAACAGGACAAGATGCGTCTGGCTGCCTTCTATGGCAGTAGGGGATACCCCGACGGGGCCACCTTCCGGGAGCTTCCACCGGATACGACCTTTCGTGTTCTGGAGCCTGAAGAAATCGTAGATCCGGAGAACGGGACGGTGGCTCTCACCTTCGTCCTGCAGGAAGGAACCAAGAAGCGGGTCCATTCCATCCGCATTCACGGCAACGACAAGACACGTGACTATGTCATACGGCGAGATGTGTCCTTGTTGCCTGGCGAGATGCTGGACATGCAGCAGTTCCGGCGTACGCAGTCGAGATTGGATGGGCTCGGGTACTTCGGGAATCCCGCGGCGGGACAACGTGGCCTGACAATGCGACTTCTGCCACACGCCGACAGTGACGAGTATGTCGATATCGATCTCGAGGTCGTTGAAGGACGGACGGGATCCCTGATCTTCGGTGCGGGATTGTCCAGCTCCGATGGGCTCATTGGAAACATCACCTACCGCAAGAAGAACTTCGATTGGACTCGACCGCCCACAGGTTGGAACCCCTTCAATTGGATCGGGCAGATCGTGGACAACGATGCCTTCCATGGAGGCGGGCAGGAACTGGTCATGGAGGTCGCACCAGGAACGCGACAGAGCACGGCCAACGTCCTCTTTCGCGAACCGGATCTCTTCGGGACCTACGTCAACCGCGTCTCGATGTCGGCCAACCTCTATCGCGCCATCCGGATCTTCCGCAGCTACGAGCAGGATGGCAGGGGGCTCGGTCTGAATTTCGGGAAGAACTTCGGGCGCGACATGACCGCATCTCTGGGCTTCCGCCTGGAGCGCATGGACATTCGCAATATTGCGCCCGATGCGACTTCGGTAACGTGGGATGCCGAGGGCAAGAACGACCTTCTGTCCTTGCAGGCTGGGTGGAGATGGAAAGACGTGGACAAGTTCGTAGCCCCGACGAAGGGATACAAGTTGTCGCTCGGAGGAGAGTGGGGCCCCGAAGGTCTGGGTGACCGTTGGGTCCAGTACTGGACGGCCAGGGCCAGTGGAGATTGGTATCTGCCGGTGTTCACGGACGATCGGAATCGGCGGCATGTGTTGCATTTCGAATCACGTTTCGACGTCGGGCGTTCTCTCAACTCCGACGAGCCAGATCTGTTCCTGACCAAGCGGTTCTTCATGGGCGGCCAGAACACGATGCGTGGGTTCGATTTCCGCGGAGCAGGCCCTACGCAGTTCGGTAGCCCCTTTGGAGGCGAGCTTCGCTTGTTGGGGAGCGCCGAGTACATCTTCCCGATCATCTCGACCGATGAGGAGAGTCGCCTCCTCCGCCGGGATCTTCTGCGGGGAGTCCTCTTCGTCGATGCCGGTATGCTCGGCAATCGGGTCAATGGACCCTTCTTCCGACAGGTCCGGGTGTCCACCGGTTTTGGGCTGCGCATCCTCCTGCCGATGATGGGCGGTCTGCCCTTGGCCCTGGATTTCGGCTGGCCGCTGCGCCGAGAGTCATCAGACCGGCTCCAGGCCTTCCATTTCGCGCTGACGTTCTAACCCGGACTATTCATGAGATCGTTGTGAGCAAATGCGAGATCGGCGCCGCCGAGCTCGTTTTTGCGGTCTGACGAGCGCATTTCGAGTTCAGGACGGCTGCGCAAGATGAAGGCGACCCAAGAGGGTCGTCGAATCGAAGCAATGCCGAGCGAACCGATAGGTTCGCGGTCCTGGACCGAAAGACGCCG
>JAJRTL010000331.1 GCA_024278315.1 Planctomycetota bacterium
GGTCCGCCAGTGAAGATCTATTGGCCCTGCTCAATCCGGAGAAGCCTCGATGAAACGGTGGCTTCACCTGCGTTTCTTCGGGTTGACCAGGGCAAAACTGAACTCGACTGGCCTCCACACCTTCTATGGCGCAAACTCCTGAGCCCGGATGATTCATGAGATCGTTTTTTCGGTCTGACGAGCGCATTTCGAGTTCAGGACGGCTGCGCGAGATATGAGGCGACCCAAGAGGGTCGTCGAATCGAAGCCATGCCGAGCGAACCGATAGGTTCGCGGTCCTGGACCGAAAGACGCCCTCAGACGCATCGAGGCATGAATCGTTCGGGCTAGATCCAGGCTCAGCCGGGCAAATAGGCCCTGGCCCGCTTCCAGGCGATGTCGTATTCTTCCTGCAGTTGCGGGAAGAGTCCAATGAAGTCGAAGCGGTCGGCGAGTTTTGGACCGGTGACGGGGTCTTTTGCCAGCGACAGGATCCAGGTGGCGGCCGCCTGGGCCAAGGGGAGCTGTTTCGTCTTCTCGCCGAAGTCGAGGGTCTTCAGGGCGTATCGGACATTCCATGGGTTGTCCGCGTCGAGCACGAAGAGTGCAGCCACGATCTCCAACCACTCCGAGTCGCTAGGTTCCCTGACTCGCCTGTAGACGAAGAGCCTGTCACTCTTTGGCAGATCGAGCACGGCAATACGCTCAAGTCCCGCTTGAAAGGGCGAGGCGTTCATCGTCAGCGCAGCGTTGAGGAAACGGAAGTAGAGATCGACTGCTGGTCCTCCATCCGATGCGAATCCCGTCTTGGCGAGGACATACCCCGCCTCGAAGAACTTGGGGTTCATACCACCTGGGTCGGCGGCGCCGCCAAAGCGGAAACCGGTGGAGAAGAACCGTCGAGGCGATGGCCAATTGTCGCTGCCGAAGGTGAGCAGGGATTCGTAGGAAGTCCAGTTGAGGGGTTGCCCGCCGAACGCAACGAAGGTCTCCATGTCTGGATCCTCTCTCATGTGCGTAAGTTCCATGACGCGTTCCATCTGGTAGGCGCCGTATTCATCTCCCACGGATTCCATGGGCATGGGGACCGGGTTCCTTTGAAAGTAGGGCGCCCCGTCTTCGGTCAAGGCTCCCCAGTGGATGACTCTTCGTAGAATCGTCCGATTCAGGGAATCGCTGCTGGTGATCGTTCCGAAGCACATCAACGCGGAGAGCAGAAAGAGAGTTCCTGAGGCTGCACGTGCCCATCGACGAGGGAGAGCCGCGACACCCAATCCGGTGAGGATTGCGAAAGCGAGGAGAAAGGTCTCGAAGACCCTGGCACTTCGTTGATTGAGGCGGAGCGAGACGTAGCCCAGCAACAGGAGAGTCGGAAGCCATGCCCAGCGTCCCTTGGGGTGGAACAGTGCTGCGATCCAAAGTCCTGCCAACGGCCAGAGGGCCCAGAGCGGAAACATCTCCGTCGCCAGGGTTATGGGCCAAGCCAGATCCTCGAACAAGTTCTCGGATACGATGTAGACCTTGAGGGTCTCATTGACGGCGTAGACTTCTGCCATCAATGCGCTCAGAGAGTCCCAGATGGGGATCAGGATCAAGAGTGGGATTCCGATCGTGGGGATGGCATGGCCGAGGCTGGCCCATCGACTCCTGGTCCCCTCTCCGGGGAAGAGGTGCCTCTTTGTGAACCAATAACCGAGATGCAATACGGGAGCGAGAGCGAAGATGAGAAAGGTGGGTTTGGTCAGGATCCCCCAGGCGAGGGTCACTCCCAGGAGCAGGTAGTCCCGCCATCGATCCTGCTGGATCAACTTCACCCAGGCATAAACGAGGAGAGCCACGACTGCCGTCACGGGAAGATCGCCCATCAACACGCTCGAGGATTCCCAGAGAATGGATGCGAGAGTCAGGCAGCTGGCGGAGGCGAGGATCCCCCAGTGGCTCTTTCCGCCCAGGCGCGCCACGCTGCCAGCCGTCGCCAAGAACAGCATGGGCAGGTAGACCCATAGATCCAGGAGCAGCATGAGGTCCACGGACCAATCGAGGTGCAGGATGGCCGCGATCAGGACGGCGGGGAGATAGAAGGGGGGCCTCTGCGTGCTGAGAGTGATGCTGGTGGCCTGATCCAGGGCATCCAGAAAAGCGGGAGACTCTTGTCCCGGGTGCAGGACATCCATCCAGCGATAGTAGAGGTGCTGGGATGTCTCGGCGTAGTTGAGTTCGTCGTAGTAGACGATGGGATGGTTTCTGAGGATGAAGATCGTGACGCCACAAGCGAAGACGAGGCACAAGAGAAGCGTCAGCTTCCAAGCCCACGAGAGCCCTGGGAGTCGAGGTTGTTGAGTGTCTGCCGAGGAGGTCGTCAAGGCGCTTTCGAAGGACAGGGAGGGAGAAGTGGGGCAGGGGCGTGTGCAGGGATGGGGCTCGCGGAGCTAGCACGAACGATTCATGACCTCGATGCGTCTGACGGCGTCTTTCGGTCCAGGACCGCGAACCTATCGGTTCGCTCGGCATTGCTTCGATTCGACGACCCTCTTGGGTCGCCTCATATCTCGTGCAGCCGTCCTGAACTCGAAATGCGCTCGTCAGACCGCAAATGCGAGATCGGCTGCGCCGATCTCGCATTTGCTCACAACGATCTCATGAATCATCCGGGCCAGGTCCGTGCAGATCAGGATACCATGCGGTCCCGTTCTTGCCGCCTGGACCTGCGGAGAGGATCGCTGGAGACGCGATCCGTGGGAAGCCAGGCTGGGAGATCGTTGGGCTGGACGAAGGGATGGGCTATCGTGGTGGCCATGAAGGTCAGGCTCGATAAGCTCGTTCTCGTACGTTCCGGAGACAAGGGTGACGGCAGCAATGTCGGGGTCATCGCTCGTTCGCCCGAGGTCTATTCCTTCCTCGAGAAGGAACTCACCGCCGAGAGGGTCAAGGCTCACTTCCATGCGATCTGTCATGGACCTGTGGAGCGCTTCTCGGCGCCCAACATCCTCGCTCTCAACTTCCTCCTGCATGACTCTCTGGGAGGAGGCGGCTCTGCTTCGCAGAAAACCGATGCCCAGGGCAAGACCCATGGTCTTGGTTTGAGTTTCATGGAGATGGATGTGCCCGACGAAGTCCTGGCGAGCCTTCCCGGCTGACTTGAAGCAGGGTCCCGGAGCAAGGGGATCCCGAAGCACAGAGGTCCCGAAGCTGCGGAGCCGCTGTGCGCATCGACCCGGAGTGCAGCGTATGAGTCCTGCCATCTTGGATCGTATCCTCGAACGCGCCCGCGCCAAGGGCGGACGGATCCTGCTTCCGGAGTCGGAGGATGAGCGTGTGCAGGAGGCGGCGCGCCTGTTGTCGCAACAGTCAGGCTTGGAGCCGATCCTCGGGATCACGGATCACCCTCGTCGTCGTGAGGTCTTGGATCGGTTGCTACAGCGTCGCTCGGCCAAGGGGCCGGCACCCGGGAAGGCAGAGGCGTTGCTCTCGGACCCGCTCTGGCTTGCCACAGGTCTCCTGGCTCTCGGTGAGGTCGATGCCTGTGTTGCAGGAGCGGCACACACCACGGGCGAGGTTGTGCGGGCAGGGCTCTGGCAGATCGGTCTCCGGGAGGACAGTCAGGTCCTCTCCAGTCTCTTCCTCATGGCGAAGGCAGAGGCAGGGGGCGAGCGCGTCCTGTCGTTTGCCGATGCAGGTGTCCTGCCAGATCCCGATGCGGCGCAATTGGCCGACATCGCTCTCGAGACGGCCCGCTCCCACGAGCGCCTCACCGGAGAGGTGGCGCGAGTCGCTCTCCTGTCCTTCTCCACCAAGGGCAGTGCCGAGCATCACCGGGTCGACAAGGTGCGTGAGGCGACGCAGATCGCCCGAGCCCGACAACCCGATCTGGTTCTCGATGGGGAGCTCCAGGGCGATGCCGCTCTCGTACCCGCGATCGCAGCCAAGAAGGCTCCCGGTTCACCCCTCCAAGGGCAGGCGAACGTCCTCATCTTCCCCGACCTGGACTCCGGGAACATCGCCTACAAGCTCTGCGAACGTTTGGGTGGATTCACCGCGATCGGCCCCTTGCTGCAGGGCTTGGCCCACCCGCTCATGGATCTCTCCCGTGGGTGTTCTGCCGAGGATGTGGTTCACGCTGCTGCTTGCGCGATCCTCCTGGCCTGAAGCCTCCACCTGGACCCAAGACCATGGCCTACATCTCCTACGTTCCGGAAGATTCGATTCCACAAGAGGACCGCGTGCCGGACCATGATCACATCCTGCGTGTGCATGGTGTGCACAGCCGGGTCATGAAGCTGCACTTCGAACTCTACCGGGAGCTCATGTATGGCAAGGGCCCCTTGAGTCGGCTGCAGCGCGAGAGGATTGCCCTCGCCGTATCTGTTCGGAACCACTGCCTCTACTGAATGGAGCATCATGGCCAGGGGCTCAGCAGGTTGTTGCGCCACGAAACCACGGACAGACGCGAGACCGAGCTCCAAGCGCTCCGCACGGTGCCTCTGCCCTTCGACGATCTGGCAAACATCCTGCCTCGCGCCGACCTGGCTCTCCTGCGCTATGCGGAGAAGCTGACCCAGGCCCCCCAAGAGATCAGTGCCTCGGACATCGATGCTCTACGCCAGGAAGGTTTCGATGATCGGGCCATTCACGACGCCTGCGCGATCACGGCCTACTTCGCCTTCGTCAACCGCATGGCCGACGGCCTGGGTGTCGAACTCGAGACAGGAGATTGACTCGACTTCGATTTCCTTCCCGGAGGGCCAGGGTCGCCGCTAGGATTCATCGAAAGATCCCTGGCCCGGTTCCGTCTCAAGACCAAATGCAGTCCCAGAGCTCCTCAATACTCCCTCCTGTCCTGATCACCGGCGTGCAGGGAATGATCGGGCGCCGTGTCGCTCGCTTGCTCGAGCAGCGAGGACGGAGGGTGTTCGGCGTGGACCTCCGATCTGGCGGCTGGACACCAGCCAAGGGCGGCGGTTTCTGGCTCGGCGATGTCCGGCGCATCGATCTGCTGGCTGGCGGCCGGTTCTTGGATCTCGTGCCTGAGGGTGGACATGTCCTCCATCTGGCCTCGGTCGTGGGTGTCGTCGAGGTGTTGCGCCGACCTGTCGAATGCCATGAGGTCTCGGTCGAAGGGACGCGCAAGCTGGTGGCGCTCTGCCAGATCAGAGGCGCTGGCCTGCTTTTCAGCTCCTCTTCGGAGGTGTACGGCGATGGGGGTGGACGCAAGCTCTCGGAGTGGGACTCACTGCCGGAGACCTATGGGGCCTGGCCGCGAGCCGCCTATCCTGAAGGCAAGCGGGCGGCGGAGGAGATGGTCCTCGCATCGGACAGGGGGCGCGTAGCTCGACTCTTCAACGTGTCGGGGCCGGGACAGGGTTGGGAGACTGGCATGGTTCTTCCGACCTTCGTGCGGGCATGTCTGGATGGTCGTCCTCTACCACTCATCGGAGATGGTCAGGATCTTCGCTGTTTCCAGCATGTGGATGATGCGGCCGAGGCGCTCGTTCGGTTTCTCGATGCGCCGGAGGATGTTCAGCGTCTCTTGAATGTTGGTGGAAACGAACGCTGGGCCATCGCCGACCTGGCCGAAGAGGTGCAGCGGATCCTGGACCGCCCGGTGGGCGTGAAACAAGTCAGCGCCGAAGAACGGTACGGTGGCCCCGCAGGCGGATGCCATCATCGCGAGCCGGACCTGCGAGCCATGCAGCAAGAACTCGGTCATCGTGCGCGACGAGGCTTGCGGCAGATCGTCTTGGATCTGGCTGGTGATGTGAGCCTCCAAGCGCGCTCGGCCGTGTAGGCTGGGTCATGTGCGGCATCCTCGGAGCTCCGAGCGCGGGGGCAGGGCGTTTCGAATCGGCTCTCGAGTGCATGCGCTGGAGGGGACCGGACTCGGGGGCCATCATGGACCTGGCTGGATACCGTCTGGGAGTCCGGCGCCTCGCCATCACCGATCCCGATGCGGATCAGCCCATCATCCATGGGCCTACAGGGCAGGCAGTCACCTTGGTGTTCAACGGGAGTCTCGCCTATCCCGAGAGACTCCGTCAGCGCCTGGCCACCCTGGGCTTGCGGCCCGAGACCGGCAATGATGCCGAGTTGGCTCTGCTGGCCTATCGCGCCCAAGGGGTAGAGGGGGTCCGGCGGCTCGAAGGCCCCTTCGCCTTGGCCCTCATCGACGAGGCCAGACGGGAGTTGATCCTGGCGCGCGATGCCTTTGGTGAGAAGCCATTGTTCTATGCGATGGCTTCAGGGGGTGGCTGGCCCAGCTTCGCATCGACGGTCAAGGCTCTCCGTGTCCTGACCGGCGAGGCTGGAAGTCGACTCCCGCTTCAAGATGTGCTAGCCGTGGCTGCCCAGGGCTGGGTGGAGTGGGGCGAGTTGACCTTGGGGATGGACCTGAAGGAATTTCCGAGCGGAACCGTGGGTATCTTCGCTCCTCATGCGGCTCCGACCTTCCTGTCGCTTGCAGCTTGCGAGAGTCCAGAGGAGATCGGAGGTCCAACTCTGGAGACGATCCTCTTGCGAAGTGTCGAGGGACGGATGCACGGCGACCGTCCTCTAGGTCTTCTCCTTTCGGGTGGGTTGGATTCGGCCTGTCTTGCCCTGCTCTTGCGCCGCTTGGATCGCAGAGCCCTCTGTCTGAGCCTGGACCTCGAGGGCCTGCCACCCGAATCGGATCGTGCAGCCCTGGTGGCTCAGCATCTCGATCTGCCTCATCGATCCCTGACCGTGGGGCCTGAGATCCTCGATGATCTGGAGGGCCTCGTCCAGAAGCTTGGCGTGCCTCTCGCGGACGCTTCCCTGTTGGCGACGCACCGCATCTGTCGAGAGGCACATGATGAGGGGATCGGCATCCTTCTGTCTGGCGAGGGTGCGGATGAGATCTTCTTCGGCTATCGCCGACAGCGGGCAGGTCCGTGGTTGGAGCTAGCGCGTGGTCTCTTGCCGCAGCCGTCCCGCCGCGCCTTGGCGGGCCTTGCCCGCAGCATGGGGCGCAAGGGCTGGGGGGCCGGTCTACGCTTCGCTCACGCTCTGGGGCGAAGCGATGCTGCCTATGCCGGACTGTGGTCCTTGGCCTCGCCCGTGGATCTGGATGTGTTGTTCGAAGGAGCCGGTCGGAGAGTTGACTTGTTGGGAGAGAGTGTTTCCGAGGTGGCCGGGGGTGATCGAGGGGATTTCGATGATGCGTCTCTCGTTCAACAGGAGCTGAACGGCTACCTCGCCTACGATCTTTGCCCCAAGCTCGATGGCGCCAGTCTGGCGGCGGGAGTCGAGGCTCGTGCCCCGTTTCTGGATCGAGGCATCGTCCAACGCAGATCTCGACAGGCCTTGGGGCGTTTCGAGAGTCAAGGCAAGGGGGAGATTCGGGAGATCCTCTCGCAATCGCTTCCGGCAAGGCTGCGTTCAGGTCCCAAGCGCGGTTTCGGGCTTCCTCTCTCTCGCTGGCTGCCTCGATGGCCGCGTGCACGTACGCTACTGGCGGAGACCATGGACCTGCCTTGGAACCGGACCGTGGCCCTGCGCATGCTGGACGAACTCGCGGCCGGTCGCGGGGCCCACCGGGCGCCGCTTCTCTACCACCTCTGCGTTCTCGCGATCCATCTCGAAGATCGGAGGCAGCTGGCATGAGTGACGAGATCCGCGTGCTGCGCCTGATGACGCGGGCCAACCTGGGTGGACCCGCTCGGCAGATGCGAGCCCTGGCGGAAGTGCTTCCGTCGCAGGGTGTCCGACAGCTCTGGTGCTTTGGTGCGACGCGACCGGGTGAGACCGAGCTCGGGGGTCTGGGCGAGGTCCTGCAACCGCCACAGTGCGAGGCAGAGGGGCGGGACGCATCCGGTAAGGTCCGACTGGCTGAGTTCGGCAAGGGCATGGATCCGGGCGGCGACCTGCTGACCCTGCGGGCCCTGCTTCGGATCGTGAAGAGTTTCGAACCCGAGCTCATCCATTCGCACACGGCCAAGGCAGGGCTTCTGGGAGCTGCGATCGCAGTCAAGACCGGGCTGCCGCTGGTACACTCCTATCATGGTCATGTCCTCCGCGATTACTTCGGTGACCGAAGCTCGGCCCTGTTGCGGAGAGCGGAGCGTGCGCTGTGCAGACGGCGCGCGGGGATCCACTGCGTCAGCGATTCTTGCGCGCAGGAGCTCGTGGATCTTGGACTCTTCTCGCGGGAGAAGTGCATGGTGATCCCTTCCCTCCTGGATCCTTCGAGCCTGGAACCAGAGACCGGGCGTGAAGAAGCCAGGCGGATCCTGGCGATGGATCCCGACGAGTTGGCACTGGCATGGGTGGGGCGCCTCGTGCCGGTCAAGGATCCTGAACTGCTCATCGCGGCTCTCGAGAGTCTCGTGCAATTCGCGCCGGATCGTCCGATGCGTGTCCACGTCTTCGGCACGGGGCCTCTCGAGCCTGGCATCCGACAGGCGGTGTCATCGCTCCCCATCGTCCTCCATGGAGCCCGGCCTGATCTCCCCCGGCTCTTGAAGGCCTTAGATCTCATGCTCTCCACCTCCCGTCGTGAGGGCTTTCCGCTCTCCGTGCTCGAAGCACTCGCCCAGGGTGTCCCGGTCGTGGGGCCTCGGGTCCCCGGTCTCGTGGATCTCGCCGGTCCTGGGCTCCGCCTTTGCTCTCGCGACGCTTCGAGTCTGGCCCGTGCCTGTCTCGGGCCCCAGGCCGTGCCTGCGAGCCGAGCGCAGGCACTCCGTCGCGACCATCACCCTGCCACC
>JAJRTL010000332.1 GCA_024278315.1 Planctomycetota bacterium
GCGCATTCGTCACTACCAACTGCCAGCCCTCCTCAACTGCGGAAGGACTCAAGGTAGGCGCATGCTCTCAGGAATCATCAGCCGGTCACGTGCACAGATCTAGTTGTCGTTGGCGCCCAGGAGTAATTGTCGCCGCGCAGCACAATGCAATGTCGCGCAAAACGCTCCTTTTGGCTGATGACGTCGTGTCACCGTGCGCCTTCAGAAAGGCGCAGGCGTGAGATCTGACAATGTCGGCCACCCGGATGCCGATCGGGCGGAGACCCATGAGGGCAGCAGATGCGAGTCCTGCAAGTGCTTGCTCCTCCTCCCTCATCACCGGTCAGAAATCCCTGCCTTCGAGGATGATTGTGGAACCACCGTCGGACGCTTACGAACGAAACGGAATCGCAGTCCAGGAATCTTCAGAGACACCGATTGTAGGAAGTAGCGACAAAGCACCCCACGGGCATCCTGCTCGACACCCACAACTCACCCCTCGCAAGTCCAGGAGGTGTAGCGCCTATGTTGCGAGGGTGGGTCCATTCGTTTCGCCCACTGACATCCGTAGGCTCAGACACCTCAGTCAACCGTACTATTTATGATGCTTGAGGAGTAGGCCTACCCTTGTTCCTACAAAGATCTGGTCGGACCGATCAAGCGCATAGTTCACCCCACGTGGAATCCCACCCACACGAAATCTACCAGTGCGATCAGAATTACATGTAAACACCAGAGCTGGATTTTTGAGACCCTTCAATATCAACCACACATTGAAAACGTGCACCTTCCCGGATGAATGACTCTTCATATCAAACGTTCCGGACGCCCCATCCCCTCCACCAAGGGACAATTCCAGCCTTCCCGCTGACATCTGCTCCCTCATCAACAAGCCACAGATTCGCCCTCCACTGAACATCTCACCTTTCTCTCTCGCCGCTTCGCAGTACGCGAAGATAGCCATCGGGGCATCCCGGCCGCCAATATCCACAGGGAGATGCGCGCGTCCCGCCTCGGGATCGGCCGCCCTCTTCTTCACAAAACCAGATTCGAATATCTGCAGGAAATGCACACGATCTACGAGAGCAACTCCACCGGAGCCCGTCGCTACGATGTGCACAAACTGAGAGGGGGTAGCCTTGAATGAGAACTGCCTTGTCTGATCCGCGTCTGTAGAGAATCGATTCGGTGGAACCAACTCTAAAGAAAATCCCTCTTTCTTTGTTGCGATGCCAGGCTCCGCGTAGATGGAACATCGTCCAGGCGGGACTCCATAGAACACAAGTGGTGCCATGAAATCCCAGTGAACAGTCACATTTGCAATCCGACATCCCTCAGCTGGACCTTTCATTGTCAGTTTCAGCTTTGCACTGAGCGAGCCCGCATTTGCTAACTTGGATGTAAACTTATCAGCGGGTGACGGTACCAGCTCGACACGGCGACCGTGCGGCTTCAAAAGCCCTAAGTTCAACTCACCACCATGGAAGCGGAATTCCCTGGCGTAGATAACCACGTTTCCTTGCCGATCCATCCAGCTCACAACTAGACGCTTCAACCCTCGCGGTACATTTTCAAAAGTGAATGCAAGGGGGTCACGCCTTGGGCTACCAGCGTCTGTATAAACTCGAAACGGTGCCTGCCCTGGGACCTCAAGTTCTGTTGCGTTGTACAGATTCACACCCAATACTGTCGAGGAACTGAGATTGCCGGTGATAATGCCACTCGACAGGCGTGCCACTACTGTCTTTTTTTCTGCCGGGGACAAGGACATTGAATCCGTAAACAACCTAGGCGGCCCAGCGTCCACGCGGACCGATCCATTTTTCAACAGCACACCACCGTCCATCTTCGTCAATGGAGGAGTGCATCTTTCCAGTGAGATGTGCTGAACAAATCCGACTCTATACCCCTCGCCTGGAACGACATTTGTGAACTCCAGTTTCCCGTCTGCTCCTGTTGTCCCGAACCAAGTAGCTAACGAATTGCGCCAGTGAAACAACTCACCGCTTACTCTGACTGAGCCAAAGGACATTTCCGTGTCAGGCTCGCTCGATCGATTTGCGTCCGGCACTTTCGATGCCCTGAAGTGGGCACGCCAGTCTCCCTGCCATTCCGAGCGACCTGAGACAGGTGGCAACAGGGCAACATGAACCCCTTTGACGGGCTTGCCATTGTCCAGCACAGCGCACTCAACCGTTGCCGCCCGCGGTACCCCGATGACATAGCCTGATTTCTGAAGATCGTCCCGGCAGATTGTCGCACCAACATAACCCAGTGATCGCACATCCACTACGTCCCAATCGCCCTCAAGGAGCCTCTGGTCTGGCACACCGGTGTCCCGAATGGTGCTCGCTATCGATTGGGCCCTCAGATGGCGCAACCTGTATTGAGCCTTGGCAATGGTCCCGGATGCCAAATCTCGAACAATGATCGAGGGAACATGGATTTGCTCCCTCGCGGATTCAACGCTCCTCGCAGCCTTGTTGCCTCTTGGGCCATCTGAGAACTGCGCTGACGACTTAGATGGCTCTGGCTCATGCGTATCATCTCCGGAGCGGTAAACGAGAAACAAGACTGCGAGCAGCATGAGCCCGAGCATCGCCGACAATCCCAAGTTCTTGTTCATTACTCTGTCTCACGGGGTTCTTAGGCGCAAAATTCGACTCTCCACGAGCAGCACCCGATAGCGCACGGGTCTGATCCTAGCAACGAGCATGCGTCACGCGGGGTGTCGAGTCCAGGCGAGATCAGCTTTGCTCTAGTCATCCCGAGGAAACGCAGGTGAAACAGCTGTTCCATCAAGGCTTCTTCGGATTGAGCAGGGTGAAAACCGAATCGATTTGGGACTACTCCTCCCGTGACGCATGCTCCTATCAGACAGAAGGGAGACAAGTGCGCTCACCGGAACCACCCTAGCCGTCTGATGGTTCGTGCTGCAGCCAGTGATCCGACCCGATTTCACCATCTGCGGATACGTCACAGGTAGCCCTGCCACCACCGCTCCCCTTATCCCCTCCTAACTTGCAGTCGATCTGATTCTGCGTTTCGACGAGATAGACGTCGCAGATGACACTCCACACCGGCGAGAGGAACTGGTCCTTTGGTATGTCTAGCTCCTCAAGCGAACCCGCGATGTGAACCGGTGTAGTCGCTCCAAAAATGATTCCTTTCCAGCCAGCATTGAAGCCGAATGTTCCGAGACTGCCAGCTCTCGTGCTTGTAGTCAGAGCCGTTTCCATAGAACCCTTGAAGACTTCCTGGTTACCTGCTGTAACGACGAAGCCCATCGCCATTTGGACCCCAGCCCAACAGTCATGGGACTGGGTGTGCATTGTCCCTCCCATCTTGCCATTCGCGGCACCTTCGACGAAGCCGTCGCCATTGATTGGGTCATTGTGACTACACTGCGCATTCCAGCTTGCGATGGAACTTGAGGACTTCGTTGACTCCTGGACCTCGAATAGATCGAGCTTTCCTGTTGCCCAAATCATTGCTTCATCGGCGTAGGTCTCGAGCTTCAACTCTGTTGCACCGTCGGAACGCTTAATATGATAAGCAGTCCCAGGAGTGAACATAGGGGTCTTCGTGATGCTCCAATGGGTATCAGCCACAATAAAGTGATGCCCTGCGGGAATTTCCTGGCTCCTCAGAGAACGCGAAAGAAGCAATGACACGACCAGAATGATTCCGAATAGTAACTTGGATTGCATAGAATCTACCTCCAGCAGATGTGAGTGGTGAAGATCATTCCTCGATGACCCCATCGTGGTGCACAAGATCCTGAAACACCTGGGTCTCGAAGGTCGACCCCGCCCGCCTCCCATCGAAGGACAGCAAGAGCTCTTCTGACCGAGGGACCGGGTGCGCCGCAGGCGTAGTGCCTGGCTACTCTTCCATGAACACCACTACCAGCGCTCGAAACAGACTCGGAATGCGGGACTCATGCGCCCTAGGAGGGTTCGTTGATACGCCCTCGAGGGTGCCACACCTCACGAGGGGGCTGGCAAACGAGCTTTGGAGTTCCTATCCTCCCTGATGCTTGTGATGGCTCGTCTCCCTCCCGAGTGGCGAGATTGCTGTGCACGCAGCGTTCTTCGGTAGGACAGGGGATGATGGAGGGCTTGACCTCGCCACCCCAGAGGTTGCCGTTGTGGATGTTGTACTGCTTGAGGTCTTCGTAATTGTACTGACCGGGAAGGATGCGATCCAAGAGGGCCTCGACTTCCATCGAGAGTCCGTTCTCACGACGATGGCGGCTGCGGACTTTCTTCTCCGTGACCTCGCTCATGGGCCGCCCCGTCTGCTGTTCGTAGAAGGACACGACCGAGAGGCCAAGGAGAAGCTCGTCTGGCAGGACTGGGGCAGATCTTCGCCGAGCACCTCAAGGGTCACAATCGGACAGTTCGTTTTGCTCTTCACCATCAGCGAGGAGTCAAAGACAGGCTGGATCATTGGCGCTCGCCATGGCCGCCAGCTCCCTCGGTCCGATGACTTGCCTCCAGATCCTGAAGCGCTTCCGCCCGAGCTTCCGCACCCGCTGAGGCGAATGGCCGCCGAACTCTCAGGCCAGGCCGCCTGCCACCTCCGCGGCAGCGTTGAATCCCGCGATGGCGCCATCGCCCTCCACACCGACCATCTCGAACGCCTCTCGGACTGAGGATCAGAACTCCACGAGTGTGGTCTTGGTCGGCTCGATGCGGATCGTCCTTTTGCAGATCTTGCCGTCTTGATCTACGAAGGACACCTTGTATTCATCGGGGTTCAGCCATTCCAATGACAGGAATCAGCGAATCCTGCGGCAAGCGAAGCCAGATCATCACCGCCGCAGGTCCCATACTTGAGCTGAAGTCAGATGGGGCATCTGGTCGCTGCCGGACCAGTGGACCGGTCGCTCAGTCCCGAGTCAGCTTCCACACCTGACCCGGGGGCAGATCCCGTTGGCCGAGCCTGCGGCCCTGCTCCTCTACGGTGACCTTGTAGCGCCCCTCGGCGAGGCATAGGAAGAGTTCGGCCGAGGTGGAAGCAAGGCTCGAGGGGCCCCCTGCATAGACGGACCGGCCCTGGTCGTCGAGGACGGTAAAGCGGAGCTTGCTGGCCCAGGACCAGGTGCTCTGCTTGGTCCTGCCTGCTTCCACGACGACACGGAGCGGGGAGATCGAGACGACTGGAAGGATAACGAAGGCAGGCTCCACCCTCGTGCCGATGAGGACCTTGGCTGGGCGGGGCGATGTATGGCTCTGGGGATTGCGGAATGGAACCGGTGAGTAAGGGTTGCTTTCGAAGGGGGTGACGGAGAGCAGATACTCGCCGGGTCCCATTCCCTCGAAGCTGAAGCGCCCTTCGCGATCCGTGTGTGTGACGGCGCGTTGCCTCCTCGCGGCATTCAGGGCCTGTATCTCCAAGAGGCGGGGCAAGGAGGCCGTCACCCCCTTGAGCATTCCGGAGATCGTGACGCCTCGACCCAGGACGATCTCGAGGTGCTTGTTCCCCACCAGGACCGCGCTGGAGTTCGCAACGCCCAACCCTTCTGCGGCCACACTCAGATCCCACTGGCCATGGGGTAGATCCGTGAGTTCGAGGTCAGGGCCAGGCACAAGCTGTCGGCGCTTGCGGGTTCCGGATCTCGCTTCGATCAAGACTTGACCGGTAATCGGACTCCCGGTGCGGCCATCGATGATCTTCAAGGTCAGGTCCGCCTTGCCCTCCGTGAGATCCAGGTCGTCGAAGACGATCTCCATGGGGCCCTGGTTCGCGTCGACGGCCGTAAGGATCTTCCTGTGCGAGTTGCGACGGCGGTCGGGATAGAAAACCAGGAGGTCGCAGGAACTTGGTACGGATTGCAGAAGCACATCACCGCGGGGATCCGAATCCCCGGAATCGAGGCGGCCGGGCAGGGGGCTGCCCCTCGAGTACCCGGAGAGGCTTCCGGAGGGGAAAACCACGATACCGGCGTCGGGTACAGGGCGACGATGACGATCCAGAACCTTGATCGAGAGCGGGCGGGTGCGGTGCAGGATGATCTGCAGGCCTTTCTCGTCGCACTCGCAGTACGAGCCATCGGAAGGATGGATCATACGACGATGAGCAGCAAAACCCGGTGCGCTGGCGAACAAGGGCAGGGTTCCTTGGACCTGCGCCTCGACCTGGGTCTCGAATCGCCCTTGGGCATCGGACATCGTGGAGCTCGTACCCAGCCGGATGGAGGCGCCAGCGATGGCTTGCCCGGCCTCATCGCGGACGACTCCATGCCAGTGCCGGAATGAATCGTCGGGACGTATGAGATCCGGTGCCTCCGCCCGCTCTCCCGGTCGCGCGATGGTGCTGACCCGAGGTCGACCGGCTGGGAACATGATCAGGACCTTGCCGCCATCCGGAGGGCAGGGGATCCCGTCGATGAGGTAGTTGCCCTTGCCGTCGGTGAAGGTCTCTCTTTCGCTGTGGAAGGGGACAGTGGGTTCGGGGCGGCGGGTGTTCCACACCGGCGAATAGCCGCCACCCTGGATCCGTAATGCACGGTTTTTTCCGGCATCGCATAGCGGTTGCACCTCCGCCTCGGCGTAGACACGCTGACCAGCGACAGGTTTACCCTCGCTATCGATGACCCGTCCCCGGACGCTGCCTGCGCGATGGAGGGACAGCGTCAGTTTGTCCGCGTGCAGAGGGAGAGCAATGAGCTTCCAATGGGGCGCCCAGCCAGGTGCTGTGACCCATAGGTAGGCCTTGGCGCGCCTACGGTCTGCGACACTTGGGAGCTTCCAGAGCGTGAAGCTCCCATCGCTGCGAGTGCTCGTAGTCTCGGCATGTTGTGAAGCGCCCGGGGAGCGACTCTTGTAGTACCAAAGCTCGACTCGGGCATCTGCGATTCCGTTTCCGCTATCTGCTGCGACGATGGTCCCTGTCGCCTGGCGCCCTTGATCAACGGTCACGACGATTTCCTGCCTGCTCCAAGATACCGACGTGAACCGGAACCAGGGAACTGATCCCGGGGCAAGGACGGACAGGTGAAAGGAGGAAGGTAGGTCTTCAAAGGAGAAGCGACCTTCCTGGTCTGAAAGGGTGGATCCGTTTGTGTTTTCACCAACCCAATGCGCAGACCACCTTACCAGAGCACCATTGACCGGGGTCCCGTCCCGGCGTTGCACCCGCCCATTCAGCGCAGGTGCTCGGTCGAGGATGATGAGAACAGGATTCGTCGGGGCACGCACCCTTCGCTTCTTGGGGCGATGGCCTGCGTGAGTGAAGGTCAGGTCGGCTGTTGCGCCAGCGGGGAGCTGGAGTACGAAGCGCCCCTGATTATCCGAGGTTCCAAGAGTTGGTGGTTCAGCAGGTCGTGGATGGTCAAGGAGGCTTACGCTGATCGAAACTCCACCTAGTGGGCTGTTGGAAGCGTCGTGGACCCGACCCTCTACGGTGATCGAGTCGGTTTGATTATCCCTCTCCTGGGGAGAGTTGTTCGGCAGAGCGACGCGTGTGGCGGTGTCCCCTGGAGGTGGGGTAGTTCCCGTGACGGGATCCGTCA
>JAJRTL010000333.1 GCA_024278315.1 Planctomycetota bacterium
TGGAATCCGGGCCATCTCCCCGAGGACTGGACCCTGGAGGACCTGCAGACCAAACACTCCTCGCGCCCCTCCAACCCCGACATTGCCAACACCTTCTTCCGTGCCGCCTACATGGAGTCCTGGGGGCGAGGACTGGAACTTATCCGCCAGGTCTGCCAGGCCCACGACTGCCCCGAGCCCAAGCTGAGCTGGAAGAACGGCCTGTGGTGGGAATTCCCCTTCGCCAACGCGGCAGTGGACACAACGCGGGTGAAAGAAAGGGGACGGGTCCTTTTGCCACAAGCGAGGTCTCTGCATACGTGGAGATCATGGAATCGTCCCTTTTCTTCATGGTGATGCTCTACTGGGAGATCGGGCGGGCGATCTTGGCGAGGCAGGAGGAGGCTGGCTGGGGGGCCAAGGTCGTGGATCGGCTGTCCCAGGATCTGCGGAGGGCCTTTTCGGACATGCGTGGGTTGTCTTCTCGTAACCTCATGTACATGCGGCAGTTCGCTGGGGCCTGGCCAGAGCGGGCAATTGTGCAAGCGCCGTTTGCACAATTGCCCTGGTACCACAATCTTGCCTTGTTGGAGAAGATCAACGACTCCGACTTGCGATTGTGGTACGCCAGGAAAGTCATCGAGCTGGGGCTCAGCCGGAACCTCCTGGTCGCGCAGATCGAGTCCCGCCTTCACGAGCGTGAGGGGCACGCACAGCACAACTTCGAGGATGCGCTGCCACCCGCAGACTCGGATATGGCGGCCCAGACCTTCAAGGATCCCTACCTGCTCGACTTCCTGGGGAGTGCAGAGCCGCGCAGGGAAGCCTGGTTGGAGCTGAAGCTCATCGCTCAGATCGCCTCATACTCGCTTCGCACGATGGGCCCCCCTCATCCGGGGGATTCGAAGTCGTTCTGCGCTTCTTGTTGCGAGGGCGTGGCAGCGGCATGGGCTTTGCGTAAGTAGGATTCTCTTTGTCCGTAGACAAAGGTATCGATGATATCCGTGGTCCTATCTACATACTCGTCGGGATCGGCCGAGCTTGCCAGACATCGAAACCATGCTGGCAAGACTTCGTTCCAGTCGAATCCAACTTCCCAGACGCCGCCGTCGTCGGCAATGAAGATGATGTCGTGTGTGCCGTGATCGACCTTTCGCCAGAGGTCGAAGAGCAGTTCGAAGGATCGGCAGGCCTGAATCCATTCTCCTTCGGCCACTGCTTCGAAGATCCTATCGAGAAGCCGCCGGCATTCGGCCATCCACAATTGCGTGCCACGCGACTGTTGCGTGCAGTTCCTCCAGTTGACATCGAAGTCCTCATAGTAGCTGCCACTCAGGCAGGCATCGTGAAAGGCCTGCACAGACTCGACGAGACCTGCGGGTTCGGAATCGTCCGGGCCAAGTCGCGAGGGAGAGATGTAGCCTTGTGCAAGCCTTGCGAGCAGAGGTTCAGGCATCAGGTCGATGGCACGATCGAGCATCACGAAGAGACTTGCACCATCCAACTTGCGGATCTCTCGGCGCAGTTTTTCCCGACTGATCTGGAGTTGTGGCATCAACAGATGAATCCTTTTCATCGCTTGTTCAGTTCTTCGTCACGATCGCGCCTGTGACTTCCATAGTGGCGACACGCACACGCCGGGTTCAACAGGTCTCCAACTCAGATCCCCAGGGCAACCCCTCGATGACATCTCGTAGGTTGAAACGATTGCCTTGGTTGTCCGGTGGATTGAATGCCAAGATCTGTTCGAAGATCACCCGGGCTTGATCGAAGTCTCCCTTGCGCCAGAGGCAGAGAGCCAGGCCTTTGAGCGCTCGAAGGAAAGGGCGGTTGTTCATGTGGCCCCAGAGCAGGAGACCATCGAAATCCGCCCCCAGGGACAGCTCTCCGATCTGTGCCGCGATCTCGTAGTGGGTCAGGGCTTGTTGGGGATTGGCATCGAAGGCCAGATAGCCGAGATGAACATGGGCATCGATGCAACTCGGTGCTTCCAATACAGCTTCCATGAGCAGCCGACGAGCCTCGGAGGGATGATGATCGATGATCTGGCTGGCCTGCCGCGTGAGACACTCCTCCGGATCACCGTCCACGTTCTCACCCCAGGCAATGTCACCGAACTCGAATACCTTTCGAGGCGCTGCAGCAATAGCTGCCCATATCTGCCAGCTGGGATCGGGTGGAAGTATCGGTGTATAGGCCTGATTGAGGTCCACGACTCCGCGATCGTCGAGCTCTATGGGATCGAGACCAAGCGCCGGGACATCCGTCCAAGCTCGCTCTACCGCACCAGAGGCGTAGGCACCGTCGTGCCAGGTCCAGCGCTTCGTTACGGTGACTTCGACGAACTGCGCCGGCACGACCTTCCACGCCTCGTAGCTCGAGCAACGCAATGTGAGGGTGCCCTTCTCGCCAAGCACCTGCACGCGTAGCGAGGTCTTGTTGCACTTGAGCACGATGGCAGTGAGGTGCTCCTGTCCGGACTCCTGGTCCTGTGCATTCTGAGCAGAGGCTGCCCGAGCAGCAAGCACGTGTGCACGCGCCGTAGAATAGGTCTCGCCGGTCTTGGCTTGGCGAGCGCGGATGCGTTTCTTGAGATCGCTCTTGCTGGTCATGTGTTCTCCTGGTGATGCCACGTGATCACAACCTCCGCTCGCGATCGCACGGCCCATAGAGGTGCACGACAAAGCCAGCCGGAGGAGAGAACTCCCCTTTGCCCCAGGCAAGGACCCTGCGGAGGAGGGTCGTCGGGGTTGGGCGTCGGTGCCGCCGGGTGACCAATCTGCCCGATAACGACCTCCCGGTCAAGTCCAGGAGGCTTCCGCGCTTTACGAGATCCACACGCCATTCTGCGACCTGGTCACCCGCAGCACTTCTTGTGTTTCTTTCCGCTTCCGCATGGACAAGGCTGATTGCGCCCCACCTTGGCTGCGGCAGCCCGGCTGGGACCAGGGGACGATGAGCGAGGAGCCAGGGCAGGCGAGGGCCATCGGGGCATCGGCGCCGGCCAGATCCTCAGATCCTCGGGAATCTTGACTTCGGAAAGTGCGGCCATGACCTCCATGGTCCAGCACATGTCGAGGTAGAAGGCCGCGCTTGCAGCCTCCTTTGGAGATCCACGCGATGGGGTGCTATAGCCATGGCTTGCCTGTTTCTCTCCAGCCAGGAAGGGCTGCAGATGGGGGTTCATGACGTTGAGCGCACGGTGGATGTCGCGGCACTCCTCCTGGCGCCCCGCGAGGGCGGCGAGAATGAAACGTATCAGCTCGACAACAAGATCGTCGGGAGCTCTCAGATCCCCTAGCAGCCTGTGGACCCTCGCCAGATCCATATGGCCCAGAGAACGCACCAGAAGAAGACGTATCAGCTCTTGATCCTCGACGCCAAGCCAGCGCTGCACGGACTCAAGGTGCTCGATGGCCTCAACACTTCGATTGCAATTCCAGAGGTCCTGCGCATGCATGCACTCGAAGGTGATATGGCCATCGAGTTCGGGCTGAATCGGCCGCCTCTGGTTGGGGTCACAACCCAGGGCAAGAGGAAGGCAATCCTCCATCTTCTGCCGCATCGACAGAAGATAGCCCACTCCCTGCGCGCACACTTCCTGAGGCGATCCAGCACGGATCAGGGGACGCATGAGATTGGCATACTCCGGATCCGACGTAAAAAGGAGACAGGCATCCAGGGCTCCATCTCGTACCTCCGAGAAGGGCAGAGCGAAGGTCGCGAGCGCGACACTGCGCACAAGATACCGATCCTGCCAGTCTGATAGCGTTGCCAGATCCCACGGCGACTCTCCCACTCTCTCGTTCAGCAATCGCAGACAAATGTCCTGCCCAGCCTCACGAGAACTCAATCCTGCCTCGGTAATCTCCTCGACCAGATCAACACGTAGATCGACGAGCAGGGTTCGTAAGGACTCGGGAATGCGACAACCAGAGGCACCGGCGTGCCCGAACACCTCCTTCAATCCGCAGATCAGGACAGTGAACCGCGCCGCCCCAGCCATGCGCAGGATCTGAACGGCCCACCGGGCCTCAAGGCGACTGCCCGGCAAGGGAGATGGCAGGAAATCAGGCGGAAGGGGAGTCTCCAAGGAACCGGAATCGGTTGGATCTTCCTCACAGAGTTCCTCGAGCATGTGCGGGTTCTTGTCGCACAAGGCGCTCAGGAGTCGTGCCCGATCGTGATCTGGCTCGACCTGTAGGCTGTGCAAGAAACGTAGAAGATCCCAGAAGGATCCATCATCCTCGAAGATCTTCAATGAGGCGCGATACCCGCGAAAGGCCTGCCCCACGAGCTGGAGGGCAGCGACATGCTGTGTTGTCCTGTAGTAATCCGGAGCATCCCAGGCGAGGAGCTCGGTCAGATGCCTCGCGGCCAGGCCAGGATGTCCCAGCTTGACGATGCGAAAGGCAAAGTGCATGCGCATCGCAAGGTAGAAGCGACCCAGGGGGGAAGCCGAGAGTCGCCCCTGCTCGAAGCCCTGCTCGACCAGCCGAGGCTCCAGCTCGTTGAGAGCCTTCCGAATGCTGACATCCAGCAGTCTCTCCCGACAGAACTCCCGATTCTTCTCGTAGTCCGCCTGATGCTGTTCGGCGCTTACGCCGTGCTCGCGCTGCACACGGACAAGATGACGGTAGACCTGCTGCACCCGGTCTCCGCGCAAGAAGCAGGATCTGAGATCCGGAAGAGGGACAGGGCCAGGACCTGCCTCAGTGAAGCAGGAATGGGTCTCATCGAAGAACGGAGCGCCGGCCTCTATACCCAGCTCCTCGCACTCGTACTCATATGGCAGACGGTAGACCCGCTTGCCTGGCACTGGCATGCAAGCAAACTGCAGACCCGTGACCTCATGGAGCAGCCGTGCTGGGCGCCTGATCTGGGCTTCACTCATCTCGGGAGACAAGCGTCGCTCCAGGCCCTCCACCAGGAAGAGCAGATCCGCATCGCAGAGCTGCACGGAGCGCTGCTCCCCCATGCCCTCCCCATTCAACAAGCGTCCCTCCAGATCCCACTGCGGTTCTAGAGTCTTCGCGAGATAGCGTGCATCATCCAGGCTCAACGGCAGGGCCGACATGTCTCTCTTTTCCTCCAACGCTCACAAGCGTAGTGAGTATCGCGCATCTACCCAATCATCTCTCGATTCTATGATCCCTGGCGCGGCTTTCGACCGTGAAGATCGGGCCACTCCGGAAGATACTCGCGAGAAAAGTCCTTCAAGGCTTGAGGCAGACGGCACACACGACCCCGGGCGTTCCTCGAAGTCCCCTTGAGAGCGAGGATCGGACCATCTACGAAGAACTCCATCCCCTCCGGCATCCAATCGAGGAGTCCCCAGTTCTCTTCTTGCTCTACGCGGTACAGACCCAGCAAGATCCCCTGACAGCAGAGGAGGGCAGCATCGTCCAATCCCATTGCGCTACAACGTCCTATGTCACTGACCAGAGGCTCCAGCGCTTCCCCTGTCATCTCCATGATGACATCACCCGGTTCCATGTAACCAAACAGATTGGACTCGCATCGCATCCTGACCCTCTCCAAGTCAAGTGATGTGATACCCAACAGGACAGCATCGGCGATCTCCTCGAAGGTCTTCTCCAAGAGGCTGCAGGTCACGATCTGTTCGATCTCGTCAGCAAGTTCGGGATGCAGGTCCACGAGTGCACACAGGATCCCGTGGCATTCTGAAGGTTCAAGGCCCAGGAGGACCTTGGACTCTGACGCTCTTGCCCGTCGCGAACTCGGCGTCTTCCTCTTGGATGGTTCGCGCTTCTTGCCGCTTGCTTTGGAACTGCGCTTGGTGTTTTCGAGAGCCATGACTCAGACATCAGGAAAAGGACATCAGGGAATGAAGATCAGGGAAAGCTACCGCGAATGCGGCGTGCATCGCGTTGGACGACACATGGCACACCCTGGGTGTCCTGCTCGAGTTGGCGACAGATCGCATCAAAGCGCTGGGAGTGACAGGGCCGATTGTCGAGTGAGATCAGGCGATCGCCGGGCTGGATGCCCACGAGCGCAGCCGGGGAGTCGGCCACGATGGCGATGACAGTGGGCGAGGCCTTGGGGCCTTCGCTGCTGGCCGCAGGTCGCAAGAGCAGACCGGGATCTGAGGGCGGTGAAGGCACATGGAAGAGACCATCTTTGCCACGGGGCATCCCGGGCTCGATCTCCAGCTTGTGGCGCAGGGGGTCGAAGCCGATCTTGCGAAAGTGCGCCAGGGCACCGCAACCCACCAGGGCATCATAGGTCCGGGCCGGATCGCCTTCTTCTGGATCCTGCACCGAGATCCGAGGGCGGTCAAAGCGGATGGGTCCCAAGCTCACGGAAGGCACTGTGATCTCCCATTGCGTCGTCTGTGCACCCCCCACACCTTGGATGACAAAGGAGCGCCCACCAGCTGCGATGAGAGCCTCACGCGTGGCAGGCAGGCCCAGTTTGATAGCAGCCTTGACAGAGAAGAGAAAGAGACCCGACCAGCCGGAATCGACGAGAGCCATGACCTGGCGATCACCCAGGCGCACAGGGACATAGCCTGGGCCATCGCCTTGCATCGGCAGCTCCACGACGGGACCGACGCCTGTCCGCTTGGAGAGTGGGGTGACGGCCGCATTGCGCAGGAGGAGCTGCCCTCCAGCGATGTCCAGCACGGGAGCATCGCCAAAGATGGCTTCACCACCCAGCAACATGGACATGGGTCTGTCTGGAAGCAACCAGAGGGGCTGTCCTGGATCGCTGGAGAGCAGGACGCTCTGATCCACGGCAATGCCTGACAGGCGCAGCCGGTCAAACCAGTAGAGCATGCCCATGCGACGGTCGGCGATCGTGCCGTGGCTCGTGCGACGCGCAGGAAAGAGCTGCAGCGCGCGAACGCGATGGGGTAGCAAAGCTGATTGTGAAGCGCCCGTATCAAACAAGACCTGATCGATGCGATGGCCATTGAGAGTCAAACCCTCCACCATCAAACCGCGATGCCAGGGGCTCGAGACGTAGCGCAGATGGAGCCTGGGCCCTGTGCGCCACGCAGGCTTGACGGCATACGGGAAGGGAAACAGCCTTGGTGGGTGCTTCTGAACAATCTTTGGCTCTTGCAACTGCCAGACCGCCCCCCCTTCTCGATCGTAGAGTCCCCATACACGCTCCTGTGCGATCCAGGCCTTGCCCCGCTTGACGAACTTGCCAAAGCGTCGCCATCGGCGGTCCACATCGGGCTCGGTGATCGCCCAGAGTCGTCCATCCTTGGCGTCAATCCAAAACTGGATCCGCGCTTCACCCGCTGCAATGACATGCATACGAAGCACTGCACGACCGACTTCGAGATCTCCGCTCTGCTTGGCGCCCTGTTGGGGGAATGCCTCCAGCCTGGCACTCGCATCCACACCCGAACGCCCCGTCCAGAGCTCTCGGTCCAGGTATCTTCGCCCCATGACAAAGGCGCGCTCCAGGACGGCGCGAGAGAGCGGAGCAGGCAAGAGTTCGTACCGCAGCAGTCCTCGCGCTCCCATGCTCTGAGTCCGCTGTCCTGGCCTACTCCCCCAGACCCTGCGTCCGTCGCTGATCAGCACCGCAGAGCCAGTGGGCTTCGTCCAATCCTCGCGGTAGGCAAAAGGCTCACGTCGCACTGTGATCCGAACCCGCTCACTACTACCGTTGCGAAACACGATCGCACTCCGCACGAAGTCCGCCCTGGCAAAGGCACCCAGGCTCTCTTCATGCAAGGCCAGGATCTCGTCCACGGTCTTGCATCCCTCGACCTCTGGATCAGCCGTCTTGGGATCGGCCAGCTTGGGATCAACCCGCTGCGAACCAGCCTTTCCGGAACCACCTTGTCCCTCCGGCTGGCATGCCATTCCCATTACAGCCACGAACATGCATCCCCAGAGCGGGCGCAGTAGAAGCTCGGCCCATCGATCCCAGATCCTCGATCCCCGAATCGCATTGCTCATGCGATCACACTAGACCCAAGTCCGCGACCGGACCAGCCCTGATCAGATCCGTGCTCGCTGCCAACAGCGCCATGGTGATGCTCTACTGGGAGATCGGCAGGTCCAATCCTGGTGAGCCAGGAGAAGGAGGGTTGGGGAACCAAGGTCGTGGACCGGCTGTCCCGGGATCTGCGGCGGGCCTTTCCTGACATGACCGGGCTCTCTGCTCGTAACCTCATATATATGCGGCAATTCGCCGCGTCGTGGCCAGATCGCTCAATTGCGCAGCGCACCGCTGCGCAATTGCTCTGGCGTATCAATCAGGCCCTGCTCGACAAGGTCGAGGACCCCGACTTGCGGCTCTGGTATGCCGAGAAGGCCATCGAGTTGGGGCTGAGTCGGGACATGCTGGCGGCGCAGATCGATTCCCGCCTGCACCAGCGTGAGGGGCGCGTCTAGCACAACTTCGAAGACACGCTGCCACCCACTGACTCGGACATGGCAGCTCAGGCATTCAAGTACCCCTACCTGCTCGACTTCCTCGGGAGTGCCGAGCCTTACCGGGAGGCCGAGGCCGCGAAAAAGTGCCGGAAGGGCGAAACAGGATCGGACTTGGGCGATTGAGGAGGAGGGAGAGCCGGGAGAAAGTCGCGGGTCGCTGGGATCAGGCGGAAGGAAGGGCAGGCATTGGGATACCGTGCCGGCTCCGCACTTCTCGCTCAAGGACCTGTCTCGGACGGCGCTCGAGGCCTTTCGCCAGAAGGCCACCAAGAGCAGGCGCCTGGGTGATGATCTGATTGGCGAACCGGATGCGGCACTGATCGACAAGCTTCGCTTGGTCGAAGATGGCTACCTCAAGCGTGCGGCCGTGCTCCTCTTCGGTCAGGATCCCGAACGACTGATCTCCGGAGCCTTCGTGAAGATCGGCTTCTTCCGGACGGATGCCGATCTGGTCTACCACGATGAGATCCACGGCAATCTGCTCACACAGGTCGATCGGAGCCTCGACCTCTTGTTCACCAAATACTTCAAGGTCCACATCAGCTATGAACGCGTCCAACGGGTCGAGACCTGGCCCATTCCCGACAAGGCCCTGCGCGAGGCAGTGATCAACGCCATCGCCCACAAGGACTACGCTGCGGGGTGGCCGATCCAGATCAGCGTCTACGAAAACAAACTCATGCTCTGGAACCCGGGAGTCCTGCCTCGGGGATGGACCCTGGAACAACTCATGGCCAAGCACGCCTCCCACCCCTTCAATCCCGACATCGCCAACGTGTTCTTCAAGGCCGCGTACCTGGAGTCCTGGGGGCGTGGTTTCGAGCTCATCGACATGGAATGCAAGGCTCTCGGAATGCCGGCATCCAAACTCCGATGGGACAATGGCTTATGGGTGGAGTTCTCATTCGCCCTCAAGAAACTAGATCTTGCCCTCGACCTGGGTGCAACCAGAGCGGGCCTTCTCGAGTGCTTGGATGTCTGGAGATTCCAGGCCTGTGCGGTCTTTGTTCAGGCGCACATAACGACCATCCAAAACCTCGAACAACTCGGCCATGGGCGTCTTGTCGGCGGGACGAGAAGGAACGACACAGTCACGCAGCTTGACGGGCATGAGGATCTCGGCCTCGACCAGGAGCTTCTTCACGCGGTCGACCTCGACCCGGGCCCAGCCCAGCCGCGAAGAGAAATCGTGAAGCGAGAGAGGCTTGCCCTTGTCGTGGCGCCGTTGGGCCTCGCGCAGCATCTGCACGCCCAGGAAGCGCATCCGGAAGGGGTCGAGGGGGCGCTTCTCCATCTGAGGTTCCAGGTGGTCGAAGTACTGGATGGCGTGGCAGAGCTCGGCCCCCCAGAGGACGAGACTCCAACTCACCGAGAGGTAGATCAGGAAGAGAGGCACGAAGGCCAGGGAGCCATAGATAGCATTGGCCTGGGAAAGACCGATCTGGAACCGCCCAAAACCCCACTGCGCCAACCACAGCATCGTGCCGGTCGCACATCCAGCGATGAGGGCAGGAATCCACCGCACCTTGGCATTGGGCATGATCTGCAGCAGGACCGTCGTGGCCATCCACATGAGCGGGATGGGCAAGAGGGAGAGTCCCGACTCCAGGAAGGTCGCCAAGAGGGGCCAGTCCTCACCGATCACCGAGAGGACATTGCCCAGTTGGAAGGCCGTCTGCAGGGCCGTGGCCACCAGCACGAGCAGCGGGACCAGGAGAAGGATGGCCGCGTAGTCCGCGTAGCGACGCCCCAGGTTGCGCCCATGGCGAGCCATCCAGATGCGGTTCATGGCGGACTCGATCTTCCCCAGCAGCCCCATGACCGTGTAGATCAGGAAGAGCAGTGACAAGGCACCCAGTCCCTGGATGTTGACCTTCTCCACCAGTTCGAGGAGCTGCGTCATGAACTGGCCCAACTCCGCCGACTGACCACGAATCCAACCCTGGAGAGTCGCTTCGAAGTCGTCCTTCACCCCCAGGGCGCCCAGGATGGCGAAGAGCAGGGCCAGGAGCGGAATCATGGCCATGAGGGTCGAGTAGGTCAGGCCGGAGGCCGACAGACTGACCTGGTTGTGGCGCATGCCCCGAAAACTCACTCCGAGGACACGCAACACGGCGAAGAGGGTTCGCTTCCAGACGGGCAGCGTGCGCAGGTCTTCGGTCCAGATTCCGTACATGATCAGACGATCGCCACAGGGGGTGCGATCACTTCTCTCCCTTTGTTCTTCGGCCCATCGAGTCAGGTGGCTGAACGGCAGGGCCCTGTCCGGGGATGTCCCTCGCCCCATGGGCAAGGAATCGATCCAGCAGGATCAGCCCGCTGAGGGACTGGCCATCCAGGATGTCCTGGGACAGCAGGCGCTGTCGTGCCTCGGCCAGAGGCATACGCTCGCGCCGGATTTCCTCGCTGGGTTCCAGATCCTGCTCCCCCTGCGTGAGGTCCTCTGCCAGGTAGAACCTGGTGATTTCGTTGCTGACCCCCTTGTAGGGTGCAAACCGCCCGAGCTCGGTCCAGGACTCTGCTCGGAGCCCCGTCTCCTCGGCGAGTTCCTTCTGGGCCACGTCCAAGGGCACTTCGCCCGGTTTCATGCCGCCGATCGGGAACTCCCAGAGCCACCCCCCGAGCAGATATCGCCGCACCTGCACCAACAGGGTCGTCCCA
>JAJRTL010000334.1 GCA_024278315.1 Planctomycetota bacterium
CTGGTGATCAAGAGGGACCTCACGGAGAGCACGGAGGATCACAGAGATCGTCTTGTTGTCTCTGTGCTCTCTGCGCCTCTGTGAGGGACAGCTCCGGATCCCAGCCCCACGCCTCGTTGGTCTGAGGCGCAGCCTCGTTAGGTCTCGTCTCCCTCGATGAGCCAGGTCCGGGCCGGCTCCAGTTCACTGTTCGGGAAGACCCTGAGGTGCCCCAAGAGGAAGAACCCGATGCCCTTGGTCAGGTTTCGGACCCAACCCTTATCGGTCACCACAGCCACTCGATGCCAGGAGAGAGGGTATTTGAAACCAATCTTGGCATCGTCCCACAGCGCGCCGAATTCGAAGCCCTCGAACTCTTCCCCCAGATGATAGAGAACACGCATCTTCTTGTGACGGGAGAGCACATCCTCGACCGCCGGCATGAGGACCCTTTCGTAGTCCTCGGCGGTCACCATTCCCTTGGCAGAGAATCCCAGAGTGTCATCGGGAAGCCCGGTCATCTGTTCGATCATGATTCGACTCCTTGCGTTTCCAGGGAACCAGCTCGGAGACCTTCTCCGAGACAGTGGAGTCCATTGTACCCAGCCGGGGGCACTCTCGCCCTGCCGCGGTCAGTTCCAGAGGGGAGAGAGCAAGAGACGCAAGGCCAGCAGGGCGAGGACGAGGCGGTAAAGGAATCGGAACTGGGCATCTTTCAACCTACCCAGGAGGTAACGGCCGCCGTAGGTGCCGGCGATGGTGGCTGCGGCCATCGGCAGAATGAGCGTCTCGTATTCGAGAAAGGCAAATCCCGCGCCGGCAAAGAAGAGGATCTTCTGTAGATGTCCCCAGGTCTGGCAGAGGGCTTGCGTCGCGATGACCTCACGGCGATCCCAACCGTCGCGAAGCACGAAAAGGGCCACCACGGGTCCAAAGGCGCCCACCACGACGCCGAAGGTTCCGCCCAGAACGCCCGCGATGGCAAAGGCTCGGCGCTCGGGTAGTCGGCTCAGACCCCGCTTGGGCCCCAACAGGACGAAGAGGATCATGGCCCCGATCATCAGGCGCAGAACCTCATCCGGAAGAGCCGCCGAGATCCGCAACCCAAGCCAAGGGAAGGGCAGGCTCGCGAGGAAGTAGATCAGAAAAGGTCTCCAGCGCACATGACGTCGCAGGGCGAAGACGCGACTCGCATTGGCGATGAGCTGCACAGCCGCATGCACTGGCACTGCCGTGCGCGTTTCCATGCCCGCAAGCAGCATCACTCCCAGAAGCAGCACTCCACCACCCATCCCCAGAAAGCCCGAGAGCAAGGCACCGAGGAAGGCGAAGCCGATGAGCAGCGCGTAGAACACGAGAGGCTACAAGTCGATCTGGTAGACCGAGCGAACCTCCCCCTGCTCGCGCAGCCGGAAGCCGGCCCTCGTGTAGAGGCCTCGAGGACCGGTCCAGACTTCGAGGGCATCCAGCTCGTCATGGTTCTTGGGGAAGGCCTGAAGACGCGGCACGCCGCGCTCCCGTAGACGCTCGAGAATGCCATCCAGCAGCCGACGAGCCATGCCCTGACCCCGTCGATCGGGGCGCACGAGGATACAGGAGAGAGCGAAGACCTCGGGATCGGGCTCCAGGTCGAAGCTCGCTCTCAGTTTTTCGAGGCGATCGCGCAATCCCACCTGCGCCCAAGCCTGCACCACATCCCCTTTGTAGAGCAGATAACCATCGTATTGCCCCTGCTCGAAGAGCCGCTCCCGCTTGGCCCGGTTCTCTGCGGCGCTCCTTTCAGAAAAGCTGTCCCAGTCCGGCACCCACCAGGCCACGCAGTAGCACCAGCCCGTATCATGCCGATCACAGTGGATTGCATAGAAGTCGGGGATGCGCTCCTCACTGAGCGCTTCGACATGGAAGCTCCCATCCATGGAGTCCCAGACTAGGGCCTAGCAGCGTTCTCTTCGAGCGCGAAAGGGAAGGAACCAAGCGACCGACAATCCCAGGAGAGCGAGTCCGTAGATCGCGATACTGCGCGCTTGCAACCACTGCTGCAAGTCGGCTGCAGCCACGTCCAGGACTCGTTGCTGCACCAGACCTGACTGCAGGAGCAGAAGGTAACCCATCCCGCTGAGCGCCAGCAGGAAGGAGGCCGCCGCAGGTCTGGCCCCACTGAGTCTTCCGACCCGGCCGAAGGCGAGCCCCACGCTGGCTCCGAGGAAGAAGAGTCCCAGGCCAATGCCCAGATCCACTCGCTCGAGCCATCCGGCAGGCACGCGCAATCGCCCTTCCTCCGCAAGGCGCAGAACCAGATCGAGGCCCACACTGAAGAGCAGGGTGAAGAAGGCCGCAGCCAGGAATGCCAGGAACCAACTCTCACGGACCACTGGCTGTGCCTGGCCAGGCTGTGTCTCCGCCTCGCCCTCATCCCACCAGTCCTGTCGGCTCACTCCCGTCATGGGAGTCTCTTTCGGCCAGATCCCCGCCATTCCTGACTCGCCTGCAGGTTTGCGGTCCAGGATCGAAGGATCCCCGCCAGACTTGTCGAGATCCCGAACCGATCGGGCGCAGACTAGGTCAGCGTCTTGGGGACGCGACCATGGATCACGAAACCCACGGCTTCGTGGACGCGGCGCGGGAGCACGTTCTCGACGAGTGGGCTGGCCAGGAGACGCACGTAGGCCTGGAGAGGCAGGCTGAAATCCGGGCCACGGATGAGACTGGCCTCCTGGAAGGCAGCCACCAGGGTCTTGATGAGGTGGGCGCTCACGATGGGACGAACCGCAGCACCCGAGAGCACGAGGTCCTCGAGCCGGGTCCGGAGTTTCTGGACGCGCCCAGGATCCGAGTCATCGAGATAGCTGCCAAGCGCTGAAAGGGCTCCAACAGAGTCACCCACACCGATACATCGGAGGAGGGTTGCCAGCGGATCCGCTGCTGGATCCGGGGTCGAAGCCTCGCGAAGCGCCCCCTCTTCCTGACCCTGGGCCCCACCGGGCGCCGCGCGATCCAGGGGCTTTGCCGCCTGGATCCAGTGTGCAGCCTGGAAGAACAGCGAGAGAATCCAGGGCCCTTTCGCCTGGATCGAGCAGTTGCGGATTGCGTTCACAAACGTAAAACGATGCGTCACGTGCAGCCAACCCTCCTGGATACCCGGGTCTTCCTCGATGTGGGTATCGAAGCGCAGGAGACGCCCAGCCGCAGCCAGGCTGAGGGCCTCGAGCATCGCGTCCAGGCCCCAGCCCGCTTCCACGGCTCCTAGCATGGCAGCAAAGGCCTCCTCCGAACTTCCATCCAGGACGGCATGGCGCAAGGCGCTAGCCTCCTCTGGTCGGCTCTCGCCAACGTTGCTGCCGATGCCCTTCCAAAGCTCGGGGAGTCGTGCCTGGATCCGCTCCATGTCCGCTCGCCACCGACTCCATTCGGGCAGGAGGCTCTCGCGTGTGGAACGTAGGATCCGCAGCAAGAGAGCGGGAAGGATCTCGGACGCGTGCTCAAAGCCCACACGATCCAGCAGTGCAAAGGCCTTGGACACGTAGATGAGGGGGTGCCCGAAACCCAGGAAGTGCTCCGCGCAGAGTTCCTGAAACCAGGGGGCGAGTGTCTCGGCGCCGACGCCTTCTTGCAACAGCATGCCCAGGAAGGCCAGAGCATCGTCTGCCCGCTCGGTCTCGACGAGGCCCAACAGCTCCTTCCTCATATCCTCCCAACAGGGTTGCGGGACGGCGGAGGGAGGGACGACTGGTCGGGGCTCACGGCGACGCTGCTCATCACTGGCTTCCTCGAATGCGTAGAGCAACGGCAGGACACGATCGCTCCCTTCACGGGCCTCGGCCATGGACAGGGCGTCAACGGCCACAGCCAGGGCATGCGTCGTCCCCCATTCGGCGTACCGCGCATCGAAACGCGCGCAAATCAAGGCCAGGTCCTCAGGCCGCCCACCTGCCTCCAGCCATCGGAGGATATCCCTGGCCACTTGCCCGAGGTTCCCTCGCCACAGGCCATCCGCGAGGCTCACCTCGAGTCTGCCGAACACGAGCGCTGGATCGGGTTCGGCCAGATCGATCTCGATCCGGCCATCGGTGATGCGCAGGGCGTAGGAGCGCACGTCCTCCTCACCTTTCACGCACTTGCCGTTGTCGAGACGAAACTTGTAGTTGTGCCATGGACAGGTAATGACACAGTCCTTGACCGGCCCACCCAGCAGCGGGTAGCCCTCATGCGGACAGAGGTTGTCTACCGCGAAGCAGTCTCTTTCTGTTGTCCGGAACACGGCGATCTGCCTGCCACCGCTCTTGTACAGCCTGGCGCCCCCTACCTCGATCTCCTCGAGCCCGAAGATGGCCGTCCACTCACCCTGGTCCATTCCTTCCTCCCTGTGCTGCTGGCATGATCCCCTGTTGCACGGCCCGCCCGGAGCGGGCGTGACACCTTGGAGACTACTTGGGGTTCTTGATCTCCAAGAGGACAGGGCAATGATCGCTGCCCATGACCTGATCGAGGATGTCGGCCCTGCGCACCGAAGGCCACAGTCCCTCGTCCACGCAGAGATAGTCCAGACGCCAACCTACGTTTCGCGATCGGGCCCCTGACCGGAAGCTCCACCAACTGTAGCGACCAGCCTCCTCGGGATGCAGACGTCGCCAGCTATCCACGTATCCACGCTCCAAGAAACCGCTCAACCACTCCCGCTCCTCGGGGAGGAAGCCCGCGTTCTTGACGTTCGCCTTGGGCCGCGCGAGGTCGATCTCCTCGTGCGACACGTTGAAGTCTCCCCCCAGGACGATGTGCCTGCCCTTCTTGCGATGGCCGTCCAGGAACTCCAACAAGGCAGCCCCGAAACCGAGCCGATAGTCGATGCGAACCCCGGCTCCTTGGCTGTTCGGAAAGTAAGCCGAGCTCACCAGCACATCGCCGAAGCGCGCAGAGATCACACGGCCTTCGCGATCGAACTCCTCCACGCCGATTCCATCGATCCACTCGTCCGGCTCATAGCGAGTGTAGATGGCCACACTGCTGTAGCCCTTCTTCTGCGCGGAGTGGAATCTCACATAATAGCCCGGCACATCCTTGAGTTCGTCAGGCAGGTCCGCCTCGTGGGCCTTGACCTCCTGAAGCAGGAGCACATCGGGGTCCTCCTCCTCCACCCACTCGAGGAATCCCTTCTTCAACACGGCTCTCAAGCCATTCACGTTCCAGGAGATGATCTTCATTCAGGAGGAACCTAGCGCGCAGGCCCTAGGTGACCAGGACTGCCCTTGGAATCAACGGCTCCAAGGGACCACCAGCCATTGCAACCATTCGGAGGGAGTACCCGCTCGATCCGCGTCCGAAAGCGAGGATGGGCCATGGGGGTGGCTGTGCCAGAGACCCAGTACTTGCAGGTCGAGACGCTCGGCCAGCTCGAAGGCCTGGCGCAGGTCGTGGGGATGGAGGAGGAAGGCCCGGGTTGGATCCGCGTGCGCGTTGCGACAGGGGTACCAGGCACGGACCTCGCGGTCCGAACCCAGCAGGAGACCACAGGCCTCCTGGTCGCCAGCCTCGTGGACCGTGCGCAGGATGCCACTCTGGATACGAGGAGGGATCGGGAGCGGACCCAACACCTCGAACTCGGGCGTCGCAGAGCTCACTTCTTGTTGAGATTCCAGTTGTAGGTCAGGTAGCCATCGATCCCGCTCTCAAGTGCGGACCTGGCTGCCGCAGGTGCATACCTTCGGGCGAAACGCAGGGCTCCATCCTTGCCACCGAAGTCCTTGGCATACCAGTTCTGCAGCTGTGTGACCTTGACGATACCACCGTCCAGGACAAGGCCCTCCTTCGTCGCGAAGTGCTTCCGCGTGGCCTGCTCCAAATCCTCCTCGAGTGTGGCGACGCGCCAGGGACGATTCATAAGAGCTGGACAACTGACCGATGCGCAGTTGACTGCGAAGTGGATCCTGGGGTCGCCCAGCGCACGCCCCTTGGCTTCGAGTTCGTTGAGGCTCATGAGCACACCTGAGACAAGCACGGATTTGTTGTCGAAGAAACCCTTCACGGCGAGGACACCCTTGTAGTCACGTCCCTTGGCGGCCTTGCCGATGATCCGATCCAGGACCTGCGTCAGTGTCGACACGTTGTAGGCGTTGATGTAGAAGGCGAGCTTCTCCTTCTTGCTTGCTTTCGTGAGATTCGCTTTGGCCACCCCTGCCAGGTAGGCATCCAGGACGGCTCGATGCTTCGCCGTTTCCTGGTAGTCGACGCGAGCTCCCTTCACGATCCTGGAAAGGACAGGGGCTAGGGGCTCTGTCGATGGGATCACACCCTCAGGCTTGACCTTGGGCTTCTGTGTTCGGGGCTTGGCACGTCCGGGCTCCGACCCGGTGTCGGCATCGGTCTTGCGTTCTGACTGGGCATCAATCTTGGAAACAGCAGGTCGGCTCGTGGGACGGGAGCCTGGTCTCGAAGCGGATCCACGACCTTCGCCCCCGCCTTGGGAAGACCCAGCCGCATACAGGCTCTTCAAGGGATGCACTCCCGCGCCCTTGTCGTAGCAGGCGGCAACGAGGAGCAGACTCAGGGCCGGAAGCCACCCTCTCTGAAACCATGGACTCGTGAGCATCGCATCTCCTCTCTTCTGTGCGCGGGTCTTCGACCGGTCCCCCTGCTACGGCTGCGCGCCCTGGTGGTTCCTGGGCGCGGTGCATCCGCCCTGCCCCACAAGGGATTCCCCCTAGAATTGGCCCGGAGACGGCGAATGCCAGGGGTATTCTCAACCGCACCGATCCCGCGCCGACGCACCGGCCAGCCCTCTCCTTGGCTCGACTCTCCCGATAAGAACGATGACATCCGATCCTCGCCTCGAAGGCCTCGCCTCCCTCCTCCAAATCGTCGACCGCCTCCGGGCCCCGGACGGCTGTCCCTGGGACAAGAAGCAGACCCTGCAGTCCATGGCCCCCCACCTCCTGGAAGAGGCCTACGAGATCGTGGACGCCCTCCGCCAGGAGGACGATGAGGAGACGATCGGCGAATGCGGGGATCAGCTCATGAACCTCTTCTTGATCGCTCGGATCGGCGAGGACGAGGAGCGCTTCTCCCTGGCCGACATCTCCGAGAAGGTCTGCCAGAAGCTGGTGCGCCGACACCCCCACGTCTTCGGCGAGGAGGACGAGAAGGCCGCGGATTCTGCCGAGGCCCTGGCTCGCTGGGAGGCGGTCAAGCAGGAGGAGCGAGCCGGCAAGGCGCAGGAGGCCGAGCGCTCGGTCCTCGCAGGCGTCCCGCGCGAGCTACCGGCGCTGCTACGGGCATTCCGGGTCGGGGAGAAGGCGGCGGGCGTCGGATTCGACTGGCCCGACGCAGAAGGCCCTCTGGACAAGATCCAGGAGGAGTTCGAGGAACTCCGCCAGGAGATCGAGGCGGGCCAACCCAACCTGGGACGTTGTGCGGCGGAGCTGGGTGACCTGCTCTTCGCCCTCGTGAACCTGGCCCGGCACTTGGATCTCAATCCCGAGATGGCCCTGCGAGGGACCATGGACCGCTTCGAGGCCCGCTTCCGGCAGGTCGAGGCCAACCTGGGAGACCGTATGGGCCAGGGGGCAAGCCTGGCGGAGATGGAGGAGGCCTGGGAAGCCGCGAAGCGCCAAGAACCCTCCTAGCCCGAACGATTCATGACCTCGATGCGACGATGTCATGAATCATCCGGACTGTCGGGAAACCGACGGAATTCCGACGGTAGAGCGACGAGGGACCGACGGAATCAGAGACCGCCCCTCCTGCCCCGGCCTGCCAGCCAGATCCCGACCAAAGACAGGATGCCACAAATCGTTTCAGTACATCAGCTTACGAATATCCGCCATATTTCTGGAATTTCAGAGTTCGGTTTCCCCTCCGCGGCACGCTTCCTGCTCTAGAAGGAAACATACGCGGCAAGCGCCAGCGTCGAACCCGGGGAACCGGGGATGACCTGGGCTGGACCCAAGGACGCAATCAGGCAGCGACCTCGGACTCCTGCTTTCCGTGCATGGGAAACTCCTTGAGGGAAACATTGGCAGGGAACACGAACCCCGTCTTCGCAAGAAGACGGGGTTCGATCTTTTAACCCGGACTATTCATGAGATCGTTCTTGCGGTCTGACGAGCGCATTTCGAGTTCAGGACGGCTGCGCGAGGTATGAGGCGACCCAAGAGGGTCGTCGAATCGAAGCAATGCCGAGCGAACCGATAGGTTCGCGGTCCTGGACCGAAAGACGCCGTCAGACGCATCGAGGTCCGGAGTCGGTGGCATGAACCCGCGATGTTCCTTTCGGGCGACCCTGGCGATGCGATCGCCCTTCTTTCTTCGAGCCTCACGGATTTTCTGGGCCCAATTGCAGCCCCCCACCTGCAGGAACCCTGAGCGGAGGCAGCGAGCCGCCCGGACTGCAATCCGGGGGGAGACGGCAGCTGCTTCAGCCTTCCTTCCTTGGCCTGGGATGGGTTCCTGCCCTCCCAGGTCCTGGAGGGAGAATGTGAGAGGCAGCTCTGCGGGACCGTCCTTGGGGAAGAGACGGTCTCGCATCTTTTCTGCCATCCTCTCCTTCGTGCGTCTCTTTTTGGAAGCCTCAGTCGGGTCACCCGGGTAAGAAAAGCGGACGATGCACTCCCTCCCAAGCGACACCCCTCTCTGGCAACTCACTCCGCGCGTGGAGACCTATCGGGATCCCGCCCCACCAGAGTTGGATCTGATCATCCTGGGTGGCGGGGTCGCGGGTCTCTGCACCGCTTGGCATGCCACTCGCATGGGCATCCGGACCATGGTCCTGGAAGCCCAGGAACTCGCCTCCCGTGCCAGCGGCCGCAACGACGGCCAGGTCCTGCTCGGCCTGGGTGAACACCTCAACCGACTCGTCGGCCAGTGGGGTCACGAGGACGCCATGGTACTCTGGCGATTCATCGAGGAGAACCACCGAGGCATTGCCAAGGTCATCCATGATGAGGAGATCGACTGCAGCTACCAGGAGCAGGGCGGCCTTCGCCTTGCCGAGACGCCGCAGGAGTGGAAGGAGCTGATCAAGACCTCGGCCCTCATGGATCAGGAGGGCATCCTCCATCAACTTGTGAATAGCGAGGAGCTGCAGACCCTCCTGCCGCTTGCACGAGGTTTTCGCGGAGCCCTGTTCCTGGGAGGTGAAGCCATCTTCGACCCCCGCGCCTTCGTGCTCGGACTGGCCTCCTCTGCGTCAACCGACGGTCTCGCCATCCGAGAGAACTGTCCCGTGATGAATCTCCGGGGGGAGATGGGTGACTTCATCGTCGAGGTGGAGGACGGCCAACGATTCCGTAGCCTGGTCGTCGTGCACGCGACCTCCGCGCTCTGTCCGAGCCTGGATCGCAGCGGCTTCCTGGCGCGAAGCCTCTTCCCCTTTCGCGGTCAGATCCTGGCCACGCGCGAGTTGCCAGACGCAGTCGTTCAGCGAATGCCTGCGTGGGCCATGTCCTCCAACTTCTGCTACGAGTACTTCCGGATGCATGGCAAGCGTCTGACGCTGGGTGGCATGCGTTGGAATGTGCGAGGCGAGGAGAGTGGCATGACGGATGACAGCCTCGTGAATCCCGAGATCACGGGCCATCTGCTGGCTTGGTTGCAAACGCACTTCCCCTTGATCGCTTCAGAAGTAGAGAATAGGGGAACGGAACGAGTCTGGACCGGGATCATGGCAGGGACACCCGATGGGCTCCCCCTTGTGGGAGAGATTCCGGGCCACCACGGCGAGTTCACCTGCTTGGGATTCAATGGCTACGGGATGAGTCTGGCCTGGCTTGCGGGTCAAAGCGTGGCCGAGATGATCCAGGACGGTCGAACCTCCCATCGAGGAAGCGGGCTCTTCCGGGCGGATCGGTTCCTGGACGAACCAGGCCTCCCACATCGCTGATCCTGCCCCTTGGCATGGCAATCCTCCGGCGGTTCTGCCCTTGTCATGGTGCCTGCGAATCGCGGCACAGGGATCGCTCAGCCCGAAGCCCCGATTGGCCGATACCAAGCTGAACCACCAACTCAGCCAATCCATGGAATTCACGATCCAGAACTTCTTCTTCTGGGCGTACACGATCCTGGCCTTCTCGATGGCCCAGTACGCCGCGACCCTGGCGTTGACCAATCGTCAACACCTGGGCGGTCGGCAATTCCTGGCCATCGCCTTCACTGCCCTGCTCCTGCTGCCCGCCTTCGCCGCCACCGCCCTGGGCAGCCTCCCCGGCTGGGGACCGCTCCTGGCACTGAGTCCGCTCCTGCCAGTGCTCTGTATCATGGCCATCTGGTCCAACATCAAGACTCTCAAGCAGTCTTCGGCGGGGCTGATGCTCCTCCTGGTACCGATCAGCATCTGGAACCTCCTGCTGACGGTTCTCTATGTCCTTAGAGTCGGCGTGACCCTGGGCGGCTTCGATCTCGGCCACTCCATGAGCAGCCTTCTTACGGGCTTCGCGATGGTCCAACGCAACATCGGAGGACAGGATGCAGAGCTCCTACCGCTGTACCTCTACATGCCACTCCTGGTGCCACCCTTCGTCTCGGCCTCTGGCCTGCGTCTAGGTATCAATGGCGTCTCAGGCCTGCTGGCAGCCGGATTCTGCACCCTCTTCCTGGCCGTGCTTCCCCGCTCCTTCGCACTGAACCTCATGCTGCGCAAAGAGAGCTCCAACCAGGAAGTCGCCCTGCGTGAAGACCTCGCCTTGTCGATGCGACTCTCCCTCGACGGCAAGGGACTGCGGCGTCGCCTGCCCAAGGGGCTGGACATCCTGGGCAACAGTTCCGAACTCGCCCTGCGCATCCAAAAAGCCAAGGGGCTCGGCCTCTCGGCTCTCGAACTCCCGATCTCCGCCGACACGATCGGTAGCCCGAAAGACATCGAGAGGTTGAAGGCAGTCGCCAAGGAGATTCGCGAGGCTGGCCTATCGCTGATCGTCTCGGTCAGGGAGGCACGCGCCTGGAGAGGTGTGCACCGACTGCACCCCAAGGCCTACCAGAAGGCCATGATGGATGCCCACTGGATCCTGAGTGAGCACCTGGCCCCCGATCTCCTGATCCTCTACGTCCGCCCTTTCAGTGAGCGATCCAAGGAACTTCTCGGCAACCCCGATGTGGCACGCTGGAAGAGCATGATCGAGGAGTCCCTGACCGTGCTCCGAAAGGCGCATCCCGATCTCCAGGTCGGGATGGATCTGGAACTTCCCTCGGATGAGACCCAGGCACTCTACCAGGCGCTCAACTCTTCGTCCTCAGCAGTGGATCAGATCCGGTTCGTCATCGCCGGCGACCGTGCCCACAGCACTGCCGTCGTGCGGTCGCTCTTGAGCCTCGGTGGATGGCTGGCGAGCCATCCACCGCAGAAGGACCTCTCCCTCGTGCTCGAAGCCCCGTCCCCTCTGGGCCTTGGCGGAGCCCTTGCACAGGATGCGTCTGTCCGGCGCGTCTTCTCCTACGGCACACGACACGCTCTCTTTCGGAGCCTTTCGCTCGGCAAGATGTTCGACAGTTCACAAGGCCTAAACGGCTACTACGACAGTCGCGCACGCCCCCGCATGGCCGAACGCTCCCTCGTGAAAATGCTCGAACAGATGCGTGGCGTAAACAGCACACCCGTCAAGTAGCACGCCAGACGCATCCAGGCCATGAACAGCCCGGGCTAACCCGGATGATTCATGAGATCGTTGTGAGCAAATGCGAGATCGTCGCAGCCGAGTTCGTTCTTGCGCTCTGACGAGCGCATTTCGAGTTCAGGGGGGGCTGCGCGAGATATGAGGCGACCCAAGAGGGTCGTCGAATCGAAGCAATGCCGAGCGAACCCATAGGTTCGCGGTCCTGGACCGAAAGACGCCGTCAGACGCATCGAGGTC
>JAJRTL010000335.1 GCA_024278315.1 Planctomycetota bacterium
GATCCTTGGTGATCTGGTATCGCTTGTCCTCGTCCTGCAGGGCCCTCAAGACCAGGTCTCGCGCCATCTCGAGCTGGGCTGTGGTCGCGGGATCCTTCCCGTCGTCGGCGTCCAGGGTTGCCGAAGCCTTCTCCAATGCGTACTTGTCCTCCTCGATCGCCTGCTCTGCAACCGCCAACATCTCGAAGGCCAGGACCTGCGCCTGTTTGAGCGAGGTGCGGAAGTCCATGTAGGCATCCAGGATTGTCTCTTCGCGCTGGATCTGGTCACGGCTGGATGCGGCCACGTCCAGATACGTGGCTTTGATCTTCTCGAAGCGCGAAGGGATATCGCCGCGGGTCACCTTCATCCAGATGTTGGAGAGGCGTTCGAAGGTGTCGATGCGCCCGTCTTCGACCTGGTCGACCATGGCCTTGGCATCATCGCGGATGGAGTCGAAGGACTTTGCGATCGACTGGTATCGCTCTCCGATCTTCATCGCGCTGATCTGGTCTCGGACGACTTCGTTGAAGAGCGTAGCCTGTGTCAGCGTGCGCGCGATGGCTGTTGCCTTGTCCTGGTCGTACTGTGCGATCTTGGAGATCAGCGCGACGACCGGAGCTTCCTCGGGTTCGGATTTGATCAGTCCCAGATTGCGGAGTGCTCCGAGAGCCTTGTCCAGATACTTGAGAGGGGTGCTCGAGGTTTCATTCATGGCGATTGTCCAGCAGGGGGAGACCTTCTTGCGATCCACGATGGGGAATATTGGGGATGGAGGATAGGCACTCCCTGAGCGCCCGGCCAGGGGCTTGGTGGAATTGAAGGCGCCTCGACCAGATGCAGAATCTGGTCGAGGCGCCTTGCCAAGAGTCGAGGTGGAGGCTCTGGCTACTCGCCGCCCTCGCTTCCCGCGTCGGCCGTGGCCTCCTCGGGGGTCTCCTCTTCCTCTGTCTCCGACTGAGGCTCGCGCCACTCGTACTCAGCCGGACGTTCCACGTTCTTGAAGGTGAGCTTCTTCTCCTCGGCGTCGAAGCCTATCAGGAGGTGGCTTCCTGCGTTGAACGTGCCTCGAAGCACCTCCTCGGCCAGCGGATCCTCGAGTTCGTGCTCGATGGCGCGGCGGAGCGGACGTGCACCGTAGTCGGGGTGGTAGCCCTTCTCCACGAGGAAGTCGAGGGCCTCCTGTGTGAGCTGGAACGAGAGGTTTCGTTCGCGCAAGCGCAGGCGCACCTTGTCGAGTTCGATCTCGATGATCCTGTCCAGGTCCTTCTTGACGAGCTGGTTGAAGACGACGATCTCGTCGACACGGTTCAGGAACTCTGGACGGAAGTGGCGCTCCACCTCTGCCATGACGAGATCCTTCATCTTGCCGTAGTCGTGCTCCTCGCCCTTGCGCTTGAAGCCCAGGCCCGAGCTGTTCTTGATCAGGTTGGCTCCGATGTTGGAGGTCATGATCAGGATTGTGTTACGGAAGTCGATCTGGCGTCCGAACGAATCCGTCAGTCGACCTTCTTCCATGACCTGCAGGAGCATGTTGAAGATGTCTGGGTGCGCCTTCTCGATCTCGTCGAGCAGCACGACCGAGTAGGGGCGCCTGCGCACCTTCTCGGTGAGGTGGCCGCCCTCTTCGTAGCCGACGTAGCCCGGAGGCGCGCCGACCAGGCGAGAGGCGTTGTGCTTCTCCATGTACTCGGACATGTCGATCTGCAGGATGGCCTCTTCGTCGCCGAACATGAACTCGGCCAGGGCCTTGCTCAGGTGTGTCTTGCCGACACCGGACGGGCCCAGGAAGATGAAGCTGCCCATGGGCCGCTTGGGATCCTTGAGACCCGAGCGCGAGCGGCGCACGGCCTTGGCGATGGCCTTGACGGCGGCTTCCTGGTTGATGACGGTGGTCTCGAGGTGGGCTTCCATGCCGAGCAGTCGTGTGGCTTCTGCTTCGTCCAGCCTGTTGAGCGGAATGCCGGTCATCTTGGAGACAGTCGTCGCGATGACTTCCTTGTCCACGGCTCCGCCGGTGTCGCGGGTGGCCTCGCGCTCGCGCCATTCCTTCTGCTGCTGCTCCTTCTTCTTGCGCAGCTGGTAGGCCTTGTCGCGCAGATCGGCGGCTTTCTCGAAGTCCTGGTTGGCGACCGCCTCCTCCTTCTCCTTGTCCAGGTCGGAGACCTCGACTTCGAGTTGCTTGAGGTCTGGCGGCTGGATCATGGACTGGATGCGGATGCGGGCACCGGCCTCGTCGATGACGTCGATGGCCTTGTCCGGCAAGAAGCGCCCCTGGATGTAGCGCATCGAGAGCTCGACGGCTGCCTCGAGGGCGTCATCCGTGTAGCGGATACGGTGGTGGGCCTCGTATTTGTCGCGCAGGCCCATGAGGATCTGGACGGCTTGTTTGGGGCTTGGCGGCTCGACCATGACGGTCTGGAATCGACGCTCGAGCGCGCCGTCCTTCTCGATGTACTTGCGGTATTCGTCGAGTGTCGTTGCGCCGATGCACTGGATCTCGCCTCGGCTCAGTGCTGGCTTGAGCACGTTGCTGGCGTCGATCGCGCCCTCAGCGCCACCGGCGCCCACGAGGGTGTGCAGCTCGTCGATGAAGAGGATCACGTCTTTGGCGCGACGCACCTCGGTCATGACGGCCTTGATGCGCTCCTCGAACTGGCCGCGATACTTGGTGCCAGCAACCATCATGGCCAGGTCGAGCACCACGAGGCGTTTCCCACGCAGGATCTCAGGCACGTTGCCGCGCGTGATGTCCTGGGCCAGGCCTTCGACGATGGCGGTCTTGCCGACGCCCGCTTCGCCCAGGAGGACCGGGTTGTTCTTGGTGCGGCGACAGAGGATCTGGATGACCCGCTCGATCTCGAGCTTGCGTCCGATGACCGGGTCGAGCTTGCCTTCCTTGGCGAGTTCGCTCAGGTCGCGGCCGAAGGTGTCGAGAGCCGGAGTCTTCGACTTGCTGGCGGTGCCGCCTGAGCCGATATCGCCCGCATCCATGTCTTCTTCACCGCTGGTGTCTGCGCCGAGAAACTCCAGGACTTGCTGGCGCACCTCGTCGAGCTTGACGCGTAGATTGAGGAGGACCTGGGCAGCGATGCCCTCGTTCTCCTTGATGAGGCCTAGGAGCAGGTGTTCGGTTCCGATGTAGTTGTGGCCGAGCTGGCTCGCCTCTTCCATCGCCAGCTCCAGGACCTTCTTGGCCCGGGGGGTGAAGGGGAGGTTGCTCATCGTGGCCATGGAAGGGCCCGACTTGACGATTTTCTCGACTTCCTGGCGAATCTTCTCCAGGTCCACGTTCATCTTGGTGAGCACGCTGGCGGCGACCCCGTTGCCCTCCTGGACCAGACCCAGGAGGATGTGCTCGGTACCGATGTACTCGTGGTTGAACTTCTGAGCCTCTTGACGGGCAAGGCTCATCACCTTCTTAGCCCTGTCTGTGAAGCGATCGAACATTGGACCTCCAGGAGTCTGTTGGCAGTGTGGCCCCAGCCCTGGCTGGGGGGTGAATTCCCAATCGTCCCATGGCAGCGGAGAAAAGCCCCAAAAAAAAGTGCTCTCCCCCTGTCCTCCGAGCCCCGGGGGGATCGAACAGGGGCTTGCCAAGGCGAGTCGGTTAGCTATAGATCGGCATCAGCGGGCCCTGCGTTGACCCCAAGGCTCTGACCTGACCTGAATTTCTCGTCTCAGGATGTATACGCGCTATTCGGGCTGGGGCTCCGCACCGCCCGAAAGGATGGCTCGGACCCACTCGGCCCGGAGGCGGTCGCGCTCGCCTGGGTGGAGCTCGCGGCCTGACCGGGTCTGCAGGTGCCCCGGCTGCGTCATCAGGAATATTCGGTTGAGGTCCGCCAGGCTGGGTTCCTCGATCAGATCCAGGAGGCGGCCCAGGCGCAGGCGCGAGAGGAGGTTGATGGCCTCCTCGGAGCTCAGGATCCGGGCGCGCTCGAGCACGCCGTAGGCCCGATTGGCCTGATCCTCGATGTAGAGCGGACTCTTGCGGAATTCCTCCCGCTGGCGGCGCTCCCAATGGACCAGGCTCTCCACGGCCCGTCCGAGGTTCTCGATGATCTGATCCTCGCTCTCACCCAGGGTCCTCTGGTTGCTGACCTGGAAGAAATCTCCAACGGCATGGCTCCCCTCGCCGAAGAGGCCCCGCACGGTCATGTTCATCTCGGCGATGGCCGTTGTGGCTTTCTCGATCTCCTTGGTGATGACCAGGGCTGGCAGATGGAGCATGACCGAGATCCGCATGCCCGTGCCAGTGTTGGTGGGGCAGGAGGTCATGAAGCCCAGCCGGCTGGACCAGGCATAGGGAAGGAGGTCTGCGATCTCGTCATCCAGCCGGTCGGCCGCCCTCCAGGTTTCCTGGAGCTGCATCCCTGCCCGGAAGAACTGCAGCCGCAGGTGGTCCTCCTCATTGATCATGAGGCTCTCGCGCCCCTTCTCGTCCACGACCACGGCGCGCGGCCGATCGCTCATCTGGAGTTCACGGCTGATCAAGTGGCGCTCGACCAGGGTCTGCTTGCTGAAGCTGTCCTCCTGCTCCAGGTCGATCCACTGCAGATCTCGGTTCTTGGCCAGAGGTTGCAGAGCCTGTTGGATCGTGCGCAGCAGAGCCGTGGCCTCAGGTGGCTCCTGCATCGGAGAGAAGCTGTATCCCTCGATGTTGCGGGCCAGGCGGACGCGTGTGCAGTAGACGATGTCCGAGTCCGGACCCTCGCCCGAGAGCCACTCGTCCAGGGGGATGTCGGGATGCTGGTTCATCTCAGAGTCCCTCGATCTGTGCGTCGTCGTCGCTCTGGGTCAGCTCGACGATCTTGTCACGATAGAGAGCGGCTTCCTCGAAGCGTTCCTCTTCGATCGCCCGGCTCAGGTGCTCCCGCAAGCGCTTGAGCTCCAGTGGGGATGGCGGAGCGTTCTTGGGGCGGGCGGGGACCTTGCCCCTATGCACGACGTGCTCCTGGACCCGCAGGAAGATCTGCTCCAGCTCGAGGTGGAAGCTCTCATAGCAACGCGCGCAACCCAGACGCTTGTTCTGCTGGAACTGCTCCTGGCTCATGCCACAACCCGGGCAGCTCTGGCCCGAGCTCGGGACGGTTCCCAGCGGCGCCGGTGCCCCCTGCTGCTTCATGATCTCCCCGAAGAACTTGATGACCTTGTAGCTGCTGTCCTCGGGTGGACCCCCCTCGCCACGCGCACACTCCTCGCAGAGGTAGCGGCTGACATACTCCTCCTCCACGAGATCCAATGTATGGATGACGGCTTGATTCTTCTGGCAGATCTGACAGCGCAATGGACTCTCCTCTCACTCAGATCCTAGCCAACCGGGTACATGGGGTCAGACCCTTTTGTACCCGAATTAAATGCCTCGAAGCGGCATGCGACCCCTTCTTCGGCGCCACTCGGAGCTGGATCCCGTATATTGGAGGCCTGCCTTTCCTGTCCACTCCCCTGGAGTCATTTCTATGCGCCGGTCCCTCCTCCTCGTTCTCGCGGGTGCTCTCTTTCCATGGGCTTTGCCTGCCCAGGCAACCGACCTGTATGCCGAGGATTCTCTCCCGAGACTCAAGCTGACCTTCGCCCAGAAGGACTGGTGGACCCAGCTCTCGAACAACTGGGCCAGCAAGACCTACATCCCCGCGGATCTCACGCTGAACGGCAAGATCTACAAGAAGGTGGGCGTGCGCTTCCGGGGCAACTCCTCGTACAAGGCCATTGGTATCTCCAAGAAGAAGCCCTTCAAGATCTCCATGGATGCCTATGTCCCGGGGCAGAGGCTCCTGGGCTATCGCACCGTCAATCTGAACAACAGCTTTCGTGACCCCAGCCTGACCCGTGAACTCGTTTCCTATTGGATCTACCGACAGATCATGCCCGCGCCTCGGGCCAACTACGCTCGTCTCTCGATCAACGGAGAAGACTGGGGCGTCTATCTCAACATCGAGCAGATCAACAAGGACCTGATCCGCAAGTGGTTCCGGGACGACAATGGCAACCGCTATCGCGGCGAACGGACCTCAGCCTTGACGCCCACATGGAAGACGGGGCTCGTCTGGCTCGGCAGCCAGTCTTCGGCCTACCAGGGTTCCTACCAACTCAAGAACTCGCTTCCCACGAGTCCTTGGGTGGATCTTGTTGCGCTCTGCAACTCGCTCAACAACTCTGGAGCCAGGATCGCTACGGATCTCCCCAAGGTGCTGGAGGTGGATGAGGCTCTCCGGTATCTCGTGGGGATGAGCCTGCTTCCTGCGATCGACAGCTACCTGTCGAACTCTCCTCACAACTTCTACCTCTACTTCGATCCCTATCACGGCAAGGCCTCGATCATGCCATGGGATCTCAATGCCAGCTTCGGAGGCAACAACTGGTTGACCGTCACGCAGAAGAAGAAGCTCGACATCTACTACCAGGCCAACAACGTGAATCTCCCCTTGCTCGGCAAGGTCTTTGCCGTTCCTGAGTGGAAGGGGCGTTACCTGGCCCACTACCGGGATGCCATCGACAGGATCTATGATTGGAAGGTCCTCGGCCCCAAACTCGCCCAGTACCAGAAGTTCATCGAGAAGGAACTCCGCACGGACAAGAAGAAGCTCTACTCGATGCAGATGTTCAAGGACAATATCAAGAAGGACGTCAGGATCACCTTCAACGTATGGCGAAGGGCTTGGATTCCTGGCATGGAGCCCATGATCAAGGAGCGACGCGCATTCCTGTTGGCGCACGCGGACATCAAACCTCGTGCACCTGCCCTGTCCGGTCTACGGCATGTGCCTGCGATTCCCAAGGCAGGGGAAAAGGTCACCGTCCTTGTCCAGGCTGGTGCGGGCATGTCACTGCTGAAGCTTCGGTACCGGGAGCGCGGTGATTGGCTGGAGGCGCCGCTCTTCGACGATGGCAAGCACGGGGATGGCAAGGCTCTCGATGGGCTCTTCGGAATGCAGTTTCAGGGCATGGGATGGGGAACACAGATTGACTACTACGTCATCGCCAAGGACAAGCTGGGCAACTACCGCCATGCACCGGCCTTCGGCGGCCATGCACCCGGTTCCTTCCGTGTCCAAGGCCTGGTGGGTATCGCGGGTCCGAGGATCAATGAGTTCGTTGCGCTGAACACGAAGGGGATCCAGGACGAGAACAAGGAGTTCGAGGACTGGATCGAGATCGCCAACTCGACGAACCAGGCTCTCGATGTGGGGGGGATGTACCTGACCGACGACCTCAAGTTCGCCACTCGATGGAAGTTCCCCCTGGGCACCAAGATCCCCGTGGGCGGACACATCCTCGTCTTCGCGGACAAGGATCTCAAGCAGGGTGCGCTGCATGCCAACTTCAAGTTGGACAAGGACGGCGAGGAGATCGCCATCTTCGCCAGGGACGGCAAGACGCTCATCGACCATGTGGGATTCGGATCGCAAGTGAGCGATGAGGCCCAGGGCAGGCTCCACGATGCCACGCTCCCCTGGGTCCACTTCGCCGTCCCAAGCCCGAAGGCCCGCAATGGTACGCTGCCCTGCGCTGCCCGGACCTTCGATCGCCTCGATCCTTGGTTGTCACCGGTCGGCCTAGGCCTCGCCGGGGCCGCCAAGCTGGGGACTTCGCCGCAACTGACTCTGGTGGGGCAGACAGCCAGCAGTGTCTCCGTGCTTCTGATCTCGGCAACCGGGATGCGTTTCGAGATCCTGGACGGCAGCCTCTCCCTCATGGCCGGGATTCCCTTCCTGGCAGCCCTGCCTTTTCCGAGTTCGAGCACAGGCGCCCAAAACCTCCCGCTGGCCCTGCCGTCGGCTCCGAACCTGGACAAGGTCCCGGTCTACTTCCAGGTGCTGAGTCTCGACACCAATCTACGATTCCTGGGTTCCAACGGTCTGGAGATCCGACTCTGCCGCTAACCCGGATCAATCGATGGCGATGTGGAAGAGTTCTCCCGCTCGCACGCTCATACTGTCTGGGATCGCGATCCTCACGGGCAGTCCATAGGGCGGAGGGAGTTGGCCGGTGCCAAGTCTCTCGGGCAGGGCTCGGATCGACTCGCCGATATCCAGGACCCGGCTTGCGAAGAACTTCTGCGGATCTGCTTTTCGATAGACGCGGACGCGACCTCCGATCTCGAGGTTCCGGATCTGCGCCTCGGGGACCCAGGCCTCGATGCTGTGAGCCGTCCGGTCCAAGATTTCCAGGACGGCTTCGCCAGGTTGGACGAGCTCTCCTGGCACCTTGAGGATCCGGGAGACCAGACCCTCCCTGGAGGAACGTAGTTCCAGGGAGGCGAGCGCCAGCTCGACCTTCTGGATCTCGAGTTCCTGGAGCCGCATCAGGCTCTTTGCGTGCTGGAGCTGCTTATTCGTGGAGCTGATTTCGCTCGTCGCAGCCTGCGATTCGAAATCTCGAAGCGCCCTCTTTCGGTGTGAGGCCAGGGACTGCAGCAATGGAAGACGATTGTCGATGCGTCTCTCCAGTGCATCGTGGTCCGTCCGCAGCTGATTGAGCTGGCTGGCTGAGGCGATGGACTCCTTCTCGAGTCCTTCGATACGTTCGAGTTCGATGGCAATTCCCGCAAGTCGGGCGCGGTCCTCCGCCTGCGATGTGCGTTCGCGAAGTTCTTCGATCTCGGTCAGATAGCGATCCCTGCGTATGCGCCAGGACAGGGTCGAGCCATCGAGCTGCCGACTGCTCTCGCGGTAGCGCCAGCGCTGGGCTTCGAGATCGAGTCGATACCTGCTCTCCTGGAGCCGTGAGCGCGCCGATTGCAGGTCGAGCCTCAGTGCAGGATTGACCAGTCTCGCAAGGATCTGGCCAGACGTGACAGCTTCGTGGAGCCTTACTTCGAGGCGGTAGAGGCGTCCACCCTGCTCGGATCCCACCCGTTGGACAAGGCTCTGGGCGAAGCCCGGTACCAGGCTCTTGACCTGCACTCGCTGGTAGAGCGACCAGGCGGCGATCGCCAAGAGCCCCCAGGCCACGAAGGGCAGGCCTGGTCGTATCCATGCTGCCACACGATACCTGCGTGGCAGCGGAGGGAGAGGACGGCGACTCATGGCTGGATTTCATCCTCCTGCATCAGGAGCGACACCTGCCGGCAATCCTCCAAGCCGAGGAGCGAATCGATCAGCTGGCTCGCCAGGTTCTTGTGAACGAGGCTCAGCTGATAGGCGTGCTCGACCCAGGCGTCCTCCCTGTCTTCGGCGACTTCGCGCATGTGGACGAGATGGCGGCGTCTGCAGAAGTGGTCGAGCAGGCGCGTGAGTTCGTTGCGGGGTTCTTCGCCAGCGCGCACGCGGATCCGAAGCAGGCCATCGTGACGATGTCGTGTGCCGAATCGGGTCCAGGAGAGGAAGAGGATGAGCGGGCAGAGGACGAGGGTGCCGACCAGGGCCGCTCCGTACCTCTCGGTTCCGGAAGAGAGGCCGATCGCCACGGCAGCAAAGAGGAAGACCGTGTCCCAACTGTCCTTGATCGGAGTCCGGAACCGGATCAGGGCCAAGGCGCCGAACATCCCGAACGCACGCGCAATGCTGTCTCCTACGACGTGCATGATCAATGCCACGATGACCGCCAGGATGATCTGGGATTGTACGAGCGTGGATTGGAAGCTCAGGCCACGAAAACTGGCTACATAGGTCCATGCCAGAACCCAGGAGAGCAAGATCGCAACGAGCAGGCTGAGCAGGATGCGACCCATGGAGAAGGCCTCCTGGCCCAGAAGGGCCTGGTCGATGCTCTGTAGGAACTGATCCATACTGGGGAATCCCTGCGGTCTGGTTGAAGAAGTTGTTCAGATCATGAAAGCGGAATGCGTGATCATGCCTTTCTGGATGGCGCGTCCGTACTTGGAGAAGGAGACACGCTTGAGTTCGAATCGTCGCACGATCTGTTGCATCCACTGTGGGCAGCTATGGTCGAACTTGAACTCCAGAACGCAAAAACCCTCCTCGATCCGCTGCCATTCGCTGCCATTCGATGGCAGATCCAATCCTGCAGCGGGTCGCGCCTCGATGCAGTCGTCGATGGTCAGTCGGCAACGCGGGTCGAAGGAGCCCTGCCAGGCCTCCCTTTCGTAGCGGATCTCGACGATGGGGCGAGCGTGCAATGTGCTCTTGAGGAAGACGAACTCCTGGAAGCCTGGATCCGTCTGTTCCCTGTCCTCGTCATGGTGATCCGCCTGCGAAGACAAGTCTCGATCCTCCAGGAGAACACCGAGTTCTCTCTGCGAGATCTTCGAGCGCGTCTTGTGGACACGACCGTTCTGTCGGCGCTTGATCTCCAGGAAGCACGTGCCTTCGTTGGCATTCGGGTAGAAGCGCACGCGCAGCTTGGCCCGACGGAGAAGGCCCTCGCAGGTCTCCCGGAACAGCCTCAGGTCACCGTTGTCGAGATAGAGGCTCTGGACGACGTATCGGTGGCCAGGCAGATGCCTCGCATGCGGGTCTGGCTCCAGGTAGGGGAGGGCGTAATGACGAATGTCCGCAATGCTCTCGGGTCGCAACAGATACTTGATCTCGTAGCGAAAGAACTGCTGCTGGTTCCGAGGGAGGATGGACATCGGCGAGAGGGAGTGCAGAGGGCGCCGGTAAGTGGGGGAGTCCCGGACTCTCCCCATCTTACTCCCCATCCCTGTGGGAGCGGAAGCGCCCTCGGGCTCCTCCGCTCCCATCTTGTCATTCCTTTGTCAGTCCTCGATGATCTCGAGCAGGCGCCCGGTGCCTGCCCGGACCGGAACGACGATTCGTCTCTGCTTGTCCGCTTTGAAGACCTCTTTCGTGTTGGTGTCACGCAAGCCCTTGGCCTTGCGGAACCCCAGACCTTCCAGGCTGATCTTCACCGTTCCCTTCTTCCTGCTTCCATTGGCAGCGACGAGTCGGATGGACCCGTCCTTCGCCTTCCAGGCAGTCGTGGGAACCATGCGCATCCGGAAGCTCTGATCGACCGGTGTGACATCGCCGAAGAACTTCTTGACGGTGACGGTGATCCTGTCGCCTCCGATAACCGGGTTGGCGAGCATCTCCCCATAGGCGAGCCATTTGCGTGCACGATCACGCAGGGCCACAAGGTTCTTGAGCGTCTTCTTGTGGTGGAGCGTGGCCTCCATTTGGGCCTGCGATCCGGATACTTCCCAGAAGAGCTTTCCAGTGGGCAGCCAGGGCTCGCTACTGTTCAGCACTGCGCCCCAGGTGAAACCCTTGGCCAGCAGGCGAGTCATGTTGCTCTCGGAGACAGGACCGTATGCGTCTGGGAGGAAAAGGAGTGTTTGAGGGCCGAAGCCTTCGTCTGCGGGCCAGAACTGCGTGTATCCGCTGTAGACCGCTTGGAACATCGGCACCCCTCGTGTGCGCGTATCATCTTTGTAGGCGCGTCCGATCGTGCCGACGGCACCCTGTCCGAAGCTTGCCGCCGGGATCAGCCACTCGAACGCGGCTTCATGGAACTGCACGAACTCATGACCTGCCTCGTAGGCACCGATCCGGGTCATGTCCAGGATGTTGCGGAAGCCCAGCATCGACGACTCGGTCATGCCGAGTTCGAGTGCAGGACGTCGCTTCCAGTCAGGGAACCCGACTGTGGCCGGGAGATCGGAGTAGAACCCCGAGTATCCACTGAATGCTGAGTGGAACATCCCTAGGATTCGATACCACTGTGCCAGTTCGGAAGCCGCAACATCCATACGGTTGAGCGTGATCGGCTTCCCGAGCGAATCGAATCCACCGAAGGTCGTTCGCGGCTTCCCCTTCCTGTCGTCAGAAGTGTGTCGGTACATCTCCAGCGGGCCGTAGAGGGGGTTCTGAGGGTCGAAAGCACCCGGGAAGGTGTAGCCAGCGAAACGGATTCCATCCTTCTTCAAGGCATGGAACTGAGTGACCGCACCCAGGTCAGGCAGCCATGAGCCAGCCCGTCCCAACGGGTCGCCTCGTTTGCCGGAGAACCACAGTCCCACGAGGACATGATCGAGGTCGAGTTCCTTCTTGAGACGGCGAAGATGCAGCAAGGGCTTCTTGACCTGGCTGCCCTTGGGATACCAACCGAACTGTTCGCTCAGGAAGAGGTCGATCTCCTTGCACCACTTGGGTACGTCCTTGCGATCCTCGAAGCGACCCCTTTGGAGGATTCCACGCCGCCCGGTGGCGTTCTTCTCGAGCCATTTGCGATAGATCTTGGCGGCGCGGTACCAGCCGGATTCGAGTTGGGTATCGAACTGGTAGGGCTCGATCCTGGTTGCGACGGGCGCGCTGCGTTCGAGACCTCCCTTGTGGGCGTCCGGCATCGGATACTCGATGGCGATCGTGAAGGCCTTGCTTCTACCGAGTCGCTGACTCTCGAAGATCAGGCGCTTGGGCTTGGTTCCCTGGGGATCCTCGCAGTAGAGCAGGAGCCCCTTGCCGTCTTGACCATAGTAGGAGGTCATCTGCATGCTGTGGGATGAGCCCAGGTCCACGGGTTTTCCCAGGGGGATCGAGCTTGCGGGCTCATCGAATTCGCCACCGCTGAACGCGGGGATGACCAGGGACTCGACTCTGGAGCCGTCCAGGATCTGGACCTGTAATCCCACGCTCGTGACTGCGACTCCAGAGGCGACCTTGGTGACGCGGGGAGTGAGGCTGTAGGGGCCTCTCTTGTCGATCTCCAGGACATCCATCTCGGTCTTGAGCGTGAACTTGCCCAGGACCTTGTCCTCGATCTTGCATGCGAACGTGAACCGGGTGCCTCCGTGGATCGACTCGCGGCTCATCTTGCAGTCTGGAGTCTTGTCATCGATGACGAGGCGACGTTCGCCCTTGCCATCCTTGGCCAGGGCCAGTCGCACGATGACCGAGGGTCCGCGTACGATCTTGTAGGCGGCCCCATTCTTGGGCAGGCTCAGGAGTGATTGAGCTTCTGCGGCTGCGCTTGTCGAGCCCAGGGCCAACAAGAGAAGTGCAAATCCCAGAGGCCGGGACAGCGATGGAAAATGTCGAAGGGCACAACGGGGGTGCGGGATCAGGCGGATCATGATTCTAGACCTCGGGGATAGCGCCCAGGGTAGTTACTGGGGGGAAACGGGGCTGGGCATGGGGGGGAGCGGGGAACGCAGGGAAACGGATTCTTTGGGTAACAGGCTTGGTTTGGGTTACATGGATGGGATGGGATTCTCCACATCCATAGGCGTATTCTATCAAATCTTCACTGACATGGGGCGCTCGGCGCGTCACCCCAGGCAACCTTGCCGATCCTGCTATAGCAAGAAGGACGCCAGTATCCTCGAGTCCTGGTCATTTGCATAGGAGGATACTCGTCAGACACATCGAGGTCTTGAATCCTTGGGGCTAGACTCCCCCGTCCATGAGTCTGATCCCAGAGCCTTCCGTCCGCTCCAAGCGTTTGCTCTCCCTCGATGTCTTCCGTGGCATGACCATCGCGGCGATGATCCTCGTGAACAATCCAGGGAGCTGGTCCTACCAGTATGCTCCGCTCAAGCACGCCACGTGGCACGGTTGGACCTTCACGGACCTGGTGTTTCCCTTCTTCCTCATGATCGTCGGCGTTTCGATCACGCTGTCCTTGGGGCGGAGACTCGAACAGGGCGCCGACAAGGGCATCCTGGCACGCAAGGCTGTCAAGCGATCCATCATCATCTTCTTGTTGGGGATGTTGCTTGCGGGCTTCCCCTTCTTCGACCTTTCGACGATCCGGATCCCGGGAGTGCTGCAGCGCATCGCGATCTGCTATCTCCTAGGCTCGCTTCTCTACCTCTATGCGCCCCGCCGATCCTTGGGGGGGATCTGCGCAGCCTTGCTGCTCGGATACTGGGCGCTCATGACTCTTGTTCCGGTCCCTGGCTCGGGCGCCGGTCTGCTGGGCTCCAGGGACGGGGACCTCGCTGCCTACATCGATCGCCTCCTGCTGGATGGCCACCTCTGGAAGTCTGCGAAGACCTGGGATCCGGAGGGTCTGCTCTCGACGCTCCCGGCCCTCGGAACGCTGCTGTTCGGGATCTTCGCCGGATCCGTGCTGACCTCGCAGGAAAGTGAGAAGTCCAAGTGCCTCCGCCTCCTTCTCCTGGGTTGCAAGTGGATGATCCTCGGTTGGGTCTGGAGCTGGTTCTTTCCCGTCAACAAACAACTCTGGACGAGCTCGTATGCGGTCCTGATGGCGGGATTGGCCACCATATGTCTCGGTTTGTGCTATGAGTACTTCGACCGTCGTCAGCACCCGAGGCTCGGCAGGGTGTTCTCCATCTACGGAGTCAACGCCATCCTCGTCTTCGTGGGGAGTGGTCTGCTGGGCCGGGCCATGCACGAGATCCGTTGGGTGAGTGCCGAGGGGGCGGACTTCAATCTCAAGTCCTGGCTCTACTCGCAGCTCTTCACGCCGATACTGCCTCCCTACCTGGCCTCCCTGGTCTGGGCCCTCTGCTGGGTGGCTGGCTGGTTCTTGGTGCTTTGGATGCTCTGGCGCAAGAATATCATCCTCAAAGTCTGATCCTCACCTCTGTTGGTTCAGCGGTTCCACCAGGCCAGTGCCTCTTCTGCGCGCACGCGAAAGTTGGGGAACTGATCCTGACTGGCTAAGCCAGGGCTGAAGAGGATCGTGTCACCGGGCCGTGCGGTCGAGAGCGCGCAGGCGAGTGCTTGGGTCGGACGATCCGAGAGGGTGGGCGTGGCAAGCCCGTGATCGAGCAAGAGCGATGCCAGACGTGGGCCCACCTGACCAAAGAGATGCAGGCTTGCCGCAGGGCCCGGCAGGCGTTCCAGCGCTTCGTCGAGGGAGGGCTCCTTGGGCTTGCCCCCCAAGACGAGGTGGAGGCGCGTTCCGGGTGCAAGGTCGGCGGCCAGCACATCCAAGGCCAGGCAGGTCGTGTCGAGGACCGTCGAGACACCATTGTCGATGAGTCGTACTCCATGACGCATGCCAGCGGGTGCCAGGCGATGGGGGAGACCGCGGAAGGCCTGCATGCCGCGAAGTGCTGTGCGTGCGGAGTCCAGATCCAGCTCCAGGCTGGCCAATGCCAGCAACAGGTTCTCGCGATTGAAGTGTCCCGGAAGGGCAAAAGCATCCGCCGCCAGAAGCTTGTGTCCGGAGTGGATCAGGTCCTGTCGCTCGTCGAGGTAGGGGGTGCCGTTGGGGAGGTGGCCCGGTCGCCTCTCGGCCGGACCGCCCAGGAGGATGATGGCGCGTTCGGGGAATCGTTGCGTGGCGCGCGTGAGAACCGGACATCGGGCAAAGCCGTAGATCCTTGCCTCGGCTCTGCAGGCACCGATGAGCCGCAGCTTGTCGGATTGGTAGCGCTCCAAGGAACCGTGCCATGCCACGTGGTCGCGCAGGATTGGCGTGAAGCTCAGGGTGTCGATCCTCCGTGTCTCCAAGCGTGCTGCCTGGAAGGAACTGATCTCGAGGATCGCATCTTGGTCGGCGCGCCAGTGGGTCTCGTCAAGGCAGAGGCTCTTGCCGATGTTGCCACCGAGCAGGACGTCTCGGCCCAAGGCGCGTAGACCTTCGGCCATGAGGCTTGCCGTCGTGCTCTTACCGTTGGTGCCGGTGACCGCGTGGACGCGGCCCGGGTATGCGCCGAGGAACAGGTCCAGCTCCTGGGTCTGTCGGATGCCTGCTTGATCGGCTTGGGCCAGCAGCGGATGGCCGAGCGGGATGGCTGGATTGATGACGAGAAGGTCGATGCCCTCGAGGCTCTCTGCGACCTCGGGCAGCATCGTGGGCATCTCATCCAGCTCTGCCACCTGTGCCAGCTCGCGGCGCAGGTCTGCCGGATCCTGCCGATCCATGATCCGTAGCTCGTAGCCTCTTCGATGGAGATGCAGCAGGGAGCCCAGCCCTCCGCCGAAACGGCCCAGTCCCCAGATCAGGGCGACTTGCCCCAGGCCTTCGCGAGTCCGATCGTCCTCGCTAGCGGGCAAGGGAGGAGGCCTCGGATTCTTCGATCAAGGTCTCGAATGCCTGGCCGGACTTGGGCTCGACGAGGGGCAGGTCGAGCTGCACCTTCTCGTCCATGGTTCCGAAGATCCGTACCAGGGTCTCTCCCAAGAGGTCGAGCCCGAAGAGCCAAGGCGTCACTGGAGCCTGGAAGTCGACGAGCTGCGAACTCGCCCCAAAGAAGGCCGTGCGCTCGACGGCGAGGTCTTCTTCACCGACTTCCCGCTCGCCATGGATGAGCACGCGACCGTAGTAGGCCGGCTCCAGCGAGAGGGGCGTTTCTCCAGTGGGGGAGCCGTCCATATGGATGATCACATCCACCGGAACGCTTTTGACCTCGAGCTTGGGCGTGGCGCAGGAGGTCCAGAGAAGAGCCAGCGTGAGCAGGATGGAGCCGTTCGCGACCGGCCTCCAGGGATTCGTGACGCTTCTGGTGAGCTTCATGGATCCTCCCCGCGCGGGAAAAAATGGCGGAGAGAGGGGGATTCGAACCCCCGGAAGAAACATGTCCTTCACCGGCTTAGCAAGCCGGCGCATTCGGCCACTCTGCCATCTCTCCGCAGATGGACGGGGTATTCAAGCACCCCGCCTCCGAAAGGCAAGCGAATCAGGGGTTTCGATGCCCGATGTGGTCGGGAACCCTGGCGCTTGGCCGCTGCCTGACCCTTCCTGACTACCCAGAAGGCGCTGGATCTGCTAAACCATGAGGCCGCTGGCGATCCGGGTATGGACCGGATTGGTCCCGGCACTGCCTTGTCTCCCTCCTCCCTTCTCTGCCATGGCCAACCTTCCCCGCCTCGGGGCCCTCGCGGCTGCTCTTCTCTTTGCTTCTGCAGTTCCAGCACAGACGACCCAGGCCTCGGTCCTGGCTGACGTCAATGCTCGACCGTCCGCAGGATTCCTGGGCTCGAATCCCTATCACGGCCGCTACATCAATCACTACGCCGAGCAGCGCTTCCTGAAGCTCGGGGGAAAGGCCTACTTCCGTGCCTACACGCAAAAGGCCGGCTGGGAGCTGTGGGAGAGCGGAGGGAACGCCAAATCGACTCGCATGGTCTCCGACATCCGTCCGGGGGGCGGTGGCTCCTACCCCAACTACCTCACGATTGCCGGCGGCAAGCTGTTCTTCGCGGCCAACAACGGCAGCAAGGGGGTGGAACTCTGGGTGAAGGACAGCTCGGGGGTCCGCCTGGTCAAGGATCTGTATCCTGGGGCCTCGTCCTCGGGGGTAGCCTACATCGCAGCTCTTGGCAACAAGGTCGTGTTCTATGCCTATCAACCAGCCACGGGATATGAGCTCTTCATCAGCGATGGCACGGCGGCGGGAACCCAGCTCTTGAAGGACATCTACACGGGCCGTTCGAGTTCGTACCCGGCCTACATGCGGACCGACCTCTCGGGAAAGCGCGTCTACTTTCGCGCGCGCGACAACAAGAATGGCTATGAGCTTTGGGTGAGCGATGGCACAGCGTCGGGCACGCGGATGGTCAAGGACCTGCGTCCGGGAACTGGCGTCGGAGCCAATCCCTATCGCTTCGTTCCCGCAGGCAACAAGATGTTCTTCGTGGCCAACGACGGCAAGACCGGGGAAGAGATCTACGTGAGCGATGGTACGGCGGTGGGCACGAAGATGCTCAAGGATGTCTGGCCTGGATCGAGCAGTGGCAGCTACCTCTACTACTCCGTGGCTCTCGGCAACAAGCTCCTGTTCCGCGGATATCAGCCGGGTCGTGGCTACGAGGCATGGGTGAGTGACGGGACGACAGCGGGGACGAAACTGCTCAAGGATGTCTACCCGGGTGCTTCTAGTGGCTATTTCAACTATCCTGAGTCGATCGGCGGCAAGGTCTACTTCCAGGCCAATGACGGCAAGCGCGGCTACGAGATCTGGGAGAGCGATGGCACGACGGCCGGGACCAAGCTCTTCATGGACACCTACCGTGGAAGTTCCAGCGGCTCTCCGCGCAATCTGATCCGGACCTCCACCGGCAAGTGGTACTGTCTGGCCTACCAGCTCTATTCCGGAGCCGAGCTGGTGGAGCTGGACCCGGTCAACAAGCTGACCCACGTCGTCATGGATATCCGAGGAGGCGATGGCTCGTCCTCGCCTGCCTACATGACCGAGGTCCTTCCGGGCAAGCTCATCTTCGCTGCCAGCGAGCCGGTCATGGGGCGGGAGTTGTGGTTCACGGATGGAACCTTCTTGGGGACCAGCGGTCTGGACATCAACAAGCCGGTGGGCAAGCCGACTTCGACGGAGCCGTCCTATGCCTACTACGCCTCCCGCTTCGGTACGGGTCTGGTGTTCCAGGCCAACGACGGATGGCACGGCTACGAACCATGGATCAGTGATACGACGAGCAAGGGGACTCATCTGCTCCAGGACGTGCAACCGGGGATCGATGGTCTCTCGGGGGCCTACGGCCAAGAGCTGGGTGGACGCTACTTCTTCCGCGGCTTCACCGACACGCATGGTTACGAACTGTGGGTGAGCGACGGCACGCCCGGTGGCACGAAGCTCTTCATGGATCTGTATGGGGGAGATGTCTCGGGCAATCCGAGCTACCTCCAGCGCATCGGCGACAAGATCTGGTTCTCGGCTAGTTCGGGACCTGACGGCAGGGGAGGTGCGGAGCCCTGGGTCACCGACGGGACCATCGCCGGGACACGGCGGGTTTCGGATGTGCGCGTGGGGACGAGCAGTTCTTCGCCGCGTTACTTCGCGGGTGAAGGCGGACGCGTCTTGTTCCGGGCCTACGATGGCGCCACGAGCAAGGATCATGGCTATGAGCTGTGGATCAGCGATGGGACGGCCAAGGGCACGAAGTTGCTCAAGGACATCCGCAAGGGCCCTCTGAGCAGCTATCCCTCCTACATGACCGCATACAAGGGCAAGGTCCTGTTCCGGGCCTACACGCCGGCGACTGGCTACGAGCTCTGGATCAGTGACTACACGACTGCGGGCACGAAACTGCTCAAGGAAATCGCTCCGGGCACGACGAACTCCTACCCGAGCTATCTGCAGGTCTTCAAGGACAAGGTCTACTTCCGGGCCTATCAACCCGGGCGTGGGTACGAGATCTGGGAGAGCGATGGCACGACGGCAGGCACCCGGCTCTCGCTCGACATCGCGCCTGGCGGTAGCAACAGCTATCCGTCCTACCTGACCCGTGTGGGAAAGCGGTACCTCTACTTCTCGGCATACACAGGGTCGAAGGGATATGAACTCTGGAGGACCGATGGCACGATCGGCAACACCAAGCGCGTCTCGGACATCTACAGCGGTGGATCTTCGGCGAGCCCGAGCAACCAGGACGGGGATCGTCTCTCGATGGTCGTGGCGCGAGGCAAGGTCTTCTTCCGTGCGACGAGCCCTGTGACCGGAACGGAGATGTACGGCTATCCCAATGGGGCTACCGCGACTCCGATCCAGTTGGGTTGCAGCTCTTCGCGCCTCACGGCCAGTGCGGATCCGCTTCTTGGGACGACAACGACGCTGAGCCTGAGCCACAAGATCCCCGGAGCTGTGTCGACGTTCCTCTTGCTCGGCGGGCCAGGCAAGACTCCAATCCGGGTGGCTGGCGCCTGCGCCAGCTATCTCGATTTCGGAGGCTCCATCTTCCTCCTCGCAGCGAGTTCGAAGCAGAGCTTTGCACTGCCCCTCCCGATCCCGAATGCCAAGAGCATGATCGGCTCGACCCTGGTGGTCCAGGCCTGGCAGCTCACGCCAGCCTTCCCCAAGGCCGGTGGACTCCAGCTCTCCAACGCCGTTGAGCTCTCCCCTGGCAACTGACGCGCCCCTTTCCTGACGCGTCGCGACCCGTCAGGAGCCGGAGATGGTCAGGCCTTCGGTCAGGAGCCAAGGGATGATCGCGTTGCCGTAGTCGATGCGTTCGGTGGAGATGGCGCGGATGGCGTGGAGCATCTTGGCGATGTTGCCGCTCAGCATCGTTTCGCTGAGGGCTTGCGTCACACGACCGTCCTCGATGAGGAAGCTGTTCTTGGCCACTCCCGAGAAGTCTCCGTTGTCGGTGGGGTTGCCTCCAGAGAAGCGCCCCAACAGGATGCCTCGGTCGACGCTCTCGATCATCTTCGAGAGAGGAGTGTCGCCGGCCTCGACGACGAAGCAGCCTCCATCGTTGGCGGCACGCTGGCCGCCGGTCTTCTTGGCACCGTAGATTCCGAGCAGGTGCGTCAGGAGCTGCCCCTTGTCGATGATCGTCGCATCCGAGGCCAGGGTTCCGTCGCGCGTGATGTGGTAGCCCGAAACGATCTCTCCTGAGGTCGGGCGGCAGTGGAGGGTCAGGCTGGATGCAGTGATCTGCGTGCCAATGGAGTCCTTGTAGATCGAGTTGCCGGTGATGAGAGGGCCGTCACCCAGGAAGCCAGTGAGTGTCCCCAGGAACTCTCCCAGGCAGTCGGGTGTGAACAGGACCTCGCCTTCGAACTTGTCGTCCAACGTCTCGGTTTGGACCTGTTCGCCATTCTCACGGAGAAGGCGATCGAACGACCCGCATTCCCAGATCTCCTTCTCGGTATCTCTGCTGCGGTAACCCGTGTAGTTGAAGGATGAACTCTGCGCGCCTTCGCGGCTCGAGAACATGGCATTCACTGAGTAGATGCCTCGCCGCTCCCTCAGGTCCACGCCGTTGCTGTTCAGGAAGAGCGTGTCGGTACTACTGAAATCCGAGACCAGTTGGTCGTAGATGGCAAGAGGGTGATGTGCCTTGCTGTACTCGAGCAGGTTCTCGATACGGTCGTACATGGCGCCGAGATCCGGCTCTGTGGGGCCCGCATCGAAGGACCGCGGCTCGCCACCTTCGGCGATGTCGTTGGCATCGTCGGGCTGCGAGATCTGCGCCAGGCCGATGACTTCATCGACGGCACGCGCCACGGACTCGGCATCGAGTTCATTCAAGCTGAGCGTGCCCTTCTTGCCCTCCAGGATGGCCGTGAGGGTCAGGCTGCCATTCTCGGTCGTGCGCAGCAGGTCGATCTTGCCCGCGTTGACGGTGTACTCGGACTTGTCCTGGACACTCAGCACGCACTGCGCCTTGTCGGCTCCGGCTTTCTTGAGTGCGTCGATGCAGGACTCTGCCAGGTTTCGATCCAGTAGCATCTCACTTGCCTCCCAAGCTGACGGTGCACTTGATGGCCGGTCCGCCCATGCCAACCGGGATGGGCTGTTTCTTGCCGCACATGCCTGAGGCCGTCCAGACCATGTCGTCGCTCAACATGCTGACTGTCTTGAGCATGTCGAAGGCCACGCCAGAGATCGTCGTGGCGCGTAGGCCGCGGCCGAGTTTGCCGTTCTTGATCTCGTAGCCCAAGGTCACGGCGAACATGAACTCGCTGGTCGTATCAGCTTGTCCATTGCCGGGCTTCATGAGGTAGTAGCCATCTTCGACCGAGGCGATCATCTCCTCGATCTTGGAAAGGCCCGGCAGGATGGCCGTGTTGCGCATGCGGATCAGCGGTTCGTCAGAGAACAGGAAGGCGCGCGCGTTGCCGGTCGGAGATGTCTCGAAGTGGTTGGCGCTCTCCTTGTTGTGCATGTAGTGGCGCAGAACACCTTGATCGATGATCGTACAGTCCAATGCCTCCGTGCCCTCATCGTCGACATGTACGGGCACGGGGCAGGTCTCGCCGAGTGCCGTGTGGGCGAAGTCCACGAGCGTGACCATCGGTGAGGCCACTTCTTTGTCCATGTACTGTCCGGCGATCGAGCCACCCATGACGAAGTCCGCCTCGGTCGTGTGCCCGATGGCCTCATGCGCGAGGATCCCCGCCAGCTCCGCGTCCAGGATGCAGGTCTTGGGACCGGCTTCAGCGTAGATGCCCGCAGCCTTGTTCTGGAGATGCTCGTACTGCCGAGCCAGATCCTCAAAGAGTGCATCCGGATCTCCAAAGCGGTCCTCGAACTGACCGAGACCACCATAGGCCTTCATGAGGTTGATGGGCTCACCCTCGGCCTCGAGCGTCATCTCGAGGTAGAGAAGGGAGCGTGGTGTCATGGAGAAGGCCTCGGCTCCGTCGGAGGTCAGGAGGGTCTTCTGCATGTCGAGATTGGTGAGCGCCAGGAGCCGTGAGGAGAGCTTGGGGTAGGTGTCCTTCACGTGCGCGTCGATGGCTTGGAGGAACTCGATAAGCTCCTTCTGGCTTCGCCGATCCTGATCCGTTTGCCGATCGTAGCTACCCTTTCCGGCAGTCGAAGGGAGTCCCAGGCCCTGCCTCTGTGAACGGCCGGCAAGGACCTTGGCGTTGGTCGTGGCGCGACCGACGACGCGCTCCATGGCCGATGCATCGACCTCCGGCGTGGAGCAGAACCCCCAGTGCCCCGCCCTGGCCACGCGGGCAGAGACTCCGCCCTGCACCGAGCGCGCATTGCGTACGAGGTCCCCATTGATCATGGTCAGTCCGACATTGCGATTCTGCTGGACCCTCAGTTCGGTGTAATCGTCGAACAGGTGCGCGTGCGTGCGTAGTTCTGCTGGTTCCATCTTCCTGGTCTCCGGTGGTTCGTTGGACCTTGCAAGCTAGCCCATCCTCACAGAAAAGACATCCCACAATCTCCTCCGGAGACTGGGCAGATTGTGGGAACCGGACGAGAATAGGTGGCGTATGGTCCAGCACGGCCCCAGGAGCAGGGGCCCCCAGCCTACCCTGATGCTCCGGAGGAATGATGATGACGATGCCAGTGATGACGATGCCAGTGGGACTCGCTGCTGCCCTCTTGGTGGGGGTGCTTATTCAGGGCGGGAGCTCGAGTCGGCCGGCGAGCCGATCGGCCAGGTCGGGGGCGGAGCTCGCACGCGCCCCCCGGATCGAGCGGGCAACCTTGGCGGGCGGCTGTTTCTGGTGCATGGAGCCTCCCTTCGAAGGTGTTTACGGCGTGCTCTCGGTCGTGTCCGGTTACAGCGGGGGCAAGGAAAAGAATCCGACCTATCGCCAGGTGAGCGGTGGTCGCACGGGACATACCGAGGCCGTGCAGATCCGCTTCGACCCTCTGCGCATCAGCTATGCCCAGCTGCTGGATCTCTACTGGCGCAGCTTCGACCCGACCGATGCGGGTGGTCAGTTTGCGGATCGGGGCAGCCAGTACCGGCCGGCCATCTTCGTCGCCGACAAGAAACAACGCGAGATCGCAGAGCGCAGCAAGAAGGCCCTCGGAGCTTCGCATCGATTCAAGAAGGACATCGCCGTGGAGATCACCGACTTCACTTCCTTCTGGCCAGCCGAGAAGTACCATCAGGACTACTACAAGAAGAACCACGACCACTACAAGCGATACAGGAAAGGCTCAGGCCGCAGCGGGTTCCTTCTGCGCACCTGGGGAGAGGATGTGCCGACCATGAAGAAGAAGTCCAGCCCCTTCGAGAAGCCCAGCGCCGCTGAGCTCAGAAAGCAACTCGACGACCTGCAGTACCAGGTCACGCAGGAGAGCGGCACAGAGGCGCCCTTCGACAACCGCTACTGGGACAACAAGCGCGATGGTATCTATGTCGACATCGTGAGTGGTGAGCCGCTGTTCAGCTCCAGGGACAAGTTCAAGTCGGGTAGTGGCTGGCCCAGCTTCGTTCGCCCCCTCGAAAAGGCGAACGTGGATGAGATCGTCGACAAGACCCATGGCATGGTCCGGACCGAGATCCGATCCAAGACAGGCGATTCCCATCTGGGCCACCTCTTCGATGATGGCCCGGCGCCGACCGGCAAGCGCTACTGCATCAACTCGGCATCCTTGCGGTTCATTCCCGCGGAGGACCTGGCCAAGGAAGGGTATGCGGCCTACGCCAAGGCCTTCGCCAAGCCCGGCAGCTCGTCGGATTCCAAGCCCGCCAGCCGCAAGAGCAAGGATTGAGACAGGCTGTGACCATTACGCGGGATACAGCCCTGCTTCCGGGCATCAGGAAGGTGGAACCTGACCGGGACATGGTGGAGAATCCCTGACCAGCCCTGCGGATCGCCCGGGGCCGGATGCTCTGGGACGTTCGCTGGGATGGAGAATCTTGATGAGTGGTTTGGATGAAGGCCGCGTTGAGCTCGAGGTCAAGATGGCCTTCCTCGAGAGGACGGTGGAGACGCTGAACAGCGTTGTGCTCGAGCAGAGCCAGATCGTGGACCGCCTGCAGCAGAGGCTGGATGAGCTCGAGTCGCGCATGAAGGCCGGGCTGGGCGACATGGGGCAGGATGTCGGGCCGCATGACGAGAAGC
>JAJRTL010000336.1 GCA_024278315.1 Planctomycetota bacterium
AGCTCACGCAGGCGATCGGAGCGGTCAAGCTCTTTGCACCCAGCCCCACCTGGCTGCTGGGTGGTGGGCCCGGCAAAGGCGCGCGTGGCAAGAACCCTCCCTCGGGTGTCGCGCTGCGCTTCTGGCTCGGGCGCAAGCCAGCCAAGGACGACGCCCCGATCCGGCTCGTCATCTCGGACGATGCGGGGCGCACGATCAAGACCTTCACGACGAAGAAACCCAAGGACAAGAAGGCCCCCTTGCCGCTCGGCGTCGGCAAGCTCGAAGCGAAGGAAGGCATCAACACCTTCCACTGGGACATGCGCTATCCCGGCGCGCGCCGGGTCAAGGGCATGATCCTCTGGGGTGTGCCCAAGGCCGGGCCGCGCTGTCTCCCCGGCACCTATCGGGCCACGCTGCATGCCTTCGACCGGAGCGAGACCGTGAGCTTCGAAGTGAAGAAGGACCCGCGCAGCTTGGCCACGCCCGAGGATCTGGCCGCGCAGTTTTCGTTCTTGATCCAGGTCCGCGACAAGCTCACGCAGGCCCACGACGCCATCCTGGGGATCCGCGCCCTCCGCACGCAGATCGGCCAGGTCCTGGACCGTGCCAAGGGCCTCGGTGGCTTCGCCGAGATCGAGGAGGTCGCCAAGAAACTCCGGTCCGAGCTCCTGGCCGTCGAGGAGGCGCTCTACCAGACCAAGGCCAAGAGCCCCCAGGACCCCCTCAACTTTCCCATCCGACTGAACAACAAGCTCGGCGCCCTCGCAGGCGTGGTCGGTCGCGGCAAGCACCGACCCACCGATGGCGCGGAGGCCGTGCGCCTGAGGCTCACCCGGCTCATCGACCTGGAGCTCGAGAAGTACCGCAAGCTCACAGGCCCTCGCCTCGAGGAGCTGGACGCCCTCGTGCAGTCCCACGGCATTCCCGCCCTCGCCCTACCCAGGAAAAGTGAGGAGAAGGTCAAGGAGAAGGACATGTGAGGCGTCTTCAAGTGAGTTGGGAGAGCAAGGTCAGGGCCGGGACCTCGATCGGGTCGTGGTGCTGGAAGCAGTCGGCATCGACGTAGGGGAGATCCTGGACGATCTGGAAGGCATGTTCGGTGCCGAGGATCTTGTGGTAGTGGATCAAGGCTTTCGAGAGCCCCTGGCTGGCACTGGTCTTGGCTTCCACGAGGATCCATGGAGAGCCCTCGCGGACGAGCAGGAAGTCCACTTCGCGCTTTTCCTTGTCCCGGAGGAAGAAGAGTCCGAAGTCCCCTTTCCCCAGGTCCGTCCAGGCATGCACCGTCTTCTGCAGGGCGCTGGCGACGAGGTTCTCGAATCGGGCTCCGGGTTCCTGAATGCCGGACCAATCCCAGAGATAGAACTTCGGCTCCTTGCGTAGCGCGCGCGCCAGATTCTTGTGCCAGGGTTTGATGGTGAAGCAGTAGTAGAAGGTCTCCAGGATCTCTGTCCATCGACGGATCGTGTCGCTGGCCACGCGAACCTCGCCTGCAAGGCTCGAGTAGCTGGAGAGTTGGCCCGCACGGGCTTCGAGAAGAGTGGCCAGCAGGCGTACTCTTGCGAGATCCTGCAGGTTGCTTCCATCCCGGAGGTCTTCGCGAAAGAGAAGATCAGCGCGAGTGTTTCTCCATCGCCGCGTGAACGCGGGATCAGCGGTGGTGAAGGGCTCCGGAAAGCCCCCATGTTCCAGCAGTTTGTCGAGGGTCGACATGCCAAGATCCCCAGGAGGGTGGAACCACTCCTGGGGCATCTGGGGATGGGCCAATTCACCGAGGCTCAAGGGATGCATACGATAGGGGAAGTAGCGTCCCATCAGGCTGTCACCTCCTCGGCGATAGACATCCAGCCTGGCACTGCCTGTGACCAGGATGCGGACTCGATCTTGATACAGGTCGAAGAAGCCCTTGAGGAAGTTCTTCCACTCCGCGTATTTGTGCATCTCGTCGAAGACACAGAGAGGGCGGCTCACCTGCAAGGAGTCGAGGCCCAGTTCGTCCGCAAGGGCCTGCTGCCCTGCGAGGATCCATTGTCTCGACTTCTCCTCGTCCCAGCTGAGGTATCTCACTGGAGGAAACTGTGCGCCCACACGCTGGGCACTCGTGCTCTTTCCGACCTGCCGCGGGCCAGAAAGGAAGAGCATCTGTCGGTCCGCTTGCAGTTGCTCTGCGATCAACGGCTCATAGAGCCTTGGTAGGTGAGCCATGCTCGACTATTTTCATGTCGACTTGAGAATGGTCAAGACCATTTCAGCAAGCAGCTAAGAATCGTCAGAGTCGACGTAAGTGGTTACTGTACAAGGTGCAGGAGGCCGACCGTTTGGGCGGTAGGTCCGTCGTCTGGGCCCTCACGGTGAAGAACCGCTCGACTCGCCACTGCCAGCTGCCTGAGATTTCGATGCAGGTGCCAGCCCCTGGCCTGTCTCCGCTACTGGAGCAGGGCCACCGGAGCCCCGCCGTAGAAGACCGCCATGCTGAGAGTGGAGCTCTTGGGGCTCCAGCTGTGCAGGGAGACGGCAGCGTGTCCATAGGTGCCTGCATTGGCTGGCATCCTGGCTTGTCGGCCGTTGGTGATGCCGAAGGGAAGGCCTGGTTGGGAGGGGGCCAGGGTGAGGAGCTGGGTGACGAAGTTCGCACCCTGGAGCCTGTCCTGGTAGGGGAAGTTGAGATGTTTCGTCGTCAAGGCACCCAGACGAGTGGTCTTGCCGACGGGTAGCATGAGGGTCGGCCGATCCAGTGAGCCGCCCGCGAACGATCTCATCCTGTGGTTTAGGGAGGATGCGGACTTCCCGACTTCGACCTGCCAGACGTGGGCCGACCTGCAATCGTGCGCCCAGGTCTGATGCCGTGCCTGCGCGCCGTGGTAGGTCAGCAGGTGTCGGCGCGCAAGGTGGAAGCCGCAGAGGCTCGCGATCGCTGTGAGGACGATCGGGTCGGAGAGCAGCATGCCTTTCGCTGGAGCTGCAAACGGTAGAATCGGCAATTTGGAGTGCATCCAGGAGGCGTCATGGATTGAGTTTCTGTGGCTCCTGGGATGTCGGTGAACTAGGATCAGCATGGACCGTTACGCCGATTCGGGGTTGCATGCTTACACGCCACACGCCACACGCCACACGCCATACTTCTTGCCTGTCAAGCCTTGCTGCTTATAGGAGTTCTTGCTGAACCGAGTGCCATCCTCTCCGCCTGGTCCCGCGCAAACTCGAGAGAGTTGTGGCGAACTGGCTACATCTGGGTGAATCAGGGAAGTCGTCCCGCGCCAGGAATCCCTCCGCTGGAGGGGGCCAAGCCATTGTTTGAGGGCCCAGCGGCTGCCGCTCGACGCAAGTCCATCGAAGACGCCATCAAGGAATTGGAGAAGCTCTGGGACAAGCTCAAGAAAGATGACAAGCGACGCAAGAACCTCGAGCGCGCGATCAAAGGCTTGAGGGAGATGATGGAGCACAAGAGATTCCGCGTCGTTCCCAAACCCAAGATCCCAGGCGATCGCAAGAATGCAGAAGCATGGACAGAGTCTCCCGAGATTCCGTGGAAGGAGGGAGATCCGTTTCCGCAGCCTCCAGAACCGCGCCCGACCGCTTCCAAGGACAGTTGGATCCATTTTCCGGAGGAACCCTGGGTCGACGAGGATCCAGCGACAGGTAAGAAGGATGAAGCTGGATACGACAAGTGGAATGAGCAGGCCAGCATATGGTTGGCGCTGTTGCTCTGGCATGAATGGCAGCATGCCAGCGATGGTGCCATTCCCGATGACTGTGAGGATGTCAAGAGGCACATTTGCATCGTCAAGGGCAGCCAGGAGTTGGCCAAGGAGTTGAAGAAGCACTTTGGTGTCAACGATCCCCAGAATCCTGCGAAGCGGAACGACTACGACAAGGCTTGCGACAAGTGGATACGCCTCTTTCAGGGGCAGATCGACAAGTTGAAGGCTGAGTGCAAGAAACTCGAGTGTGACAATTGCGAGAAGAAGTGCCCCGATGCCTGGGCTGGAGGTCAGTAGTGATGAGAGGAAAGAGAACCCGTGTGATGTGGACGTTGCTTTGCTTGGGTCTGATGAGCACCAGCGCCCTGGTCTCACAAGTGCGACCAGGCGAGACTCTGAGGCGTCGCCTGCCTGGTCGCAAGGATGTCAGGGTCCCAGAATCATTCGTCTTCGAGAAGGGATCAGGGAAGCTCGTCTGGGAGCGCGAGCACCGTGATGAGGAAGGTCTGTGGACGGTCGAGAAAATCACTCAAACGGTGACTTTCCCCTCCGCTGACAGCATCGTGCGGCTCTACTACGATTTCTGGATTCTTGCCGGCTACAACCCGACGACCGACAAGGGGTATCTGCAGAGGTTGCTCTTGGTCCGGGGAGCCAACCCGAGCATCATCAAACTCGAAGAGAAGGTCTACGAGGGAATCCAGCCATGGAGTCTCTCCTGGAGCAAGCCGGACGGTGTGCTCTACGTCTGGGACTGCAAGGGAACTCGGATCTTGGCGGGTGACATGGCGAGTCATACCTCGTCCCTGCCGAGCAAGGCTCAGCTCTTGGCGAATCCAGGTTTGGGAACTTCGAGCGTTCCTGCCATAGGCGATCCCGGTCACTACCCGGGTCTTGCCGGAGACCGTGAAACGGTAGGGATCGAACTCGCCAACACCTCTCGGCATCACTTCTTTGGAACCATGAATTACCCTAGGTACAAGATCCGTTGGGATCGGGGTAGCAAGAAGTGGTCGTTCCATCCCTATTCGATGTACAAAAAGGATGCCCTCGCCGAGATCCCTTTCGCGATCCAGAACGGCTGGACGCTCAAGGCCAACGGTGGTTTCTTGAGGTTTCGTGGCAGGGGAGGTGAGTACAGGATCCGAGACGCGGAGACTCTGCAAGTGGTGCATGGTTTCACCTTGCCACCGGCCGATCCCAAATGGTGGGAGGCGGATGAGTCTCAGGCCGACGTGTGGACGGATGTCAGTCTGCCCAATGGCGTCCTGACGCCGGGGCAAGTCTATGAGGTCTATCATGTGGCTTCGGGAACCGAAACAGACAAGGTCATGCGGATCTTTCCCATGGTGCGCTATGGAAGCCCTCAGTCTGCAAACATCGGAGGGATCGCCTATTCTCTGCAGTCCGCGAGCACGATGGGGTGGGAGCACAAAGCAGGAACGTCGAGTATCGTGGCGGAATCCGACCTGCGCTCCGATGCGACATCTGCAACGGGCCTGGATATGGCGTCCTTTCTCTACATTGGAGTGCGCCGTCCTGATGGAACAGACCCTGTCGAGGTCGCGGGGAATATGGCGATCTTGACAGAGGTTCTTGCAGTCCTGGGGCCCCACTACTTCAAGAAGACGCAACGTTGGGGCGATGGCGAACTCACCTTCAGCTATGCCATGCCTGGTGATCCAGCATTGGTGGGAACGGTGTTCCTGTACCAACTCGCGGTCGTCGCTGGATCGGAGATTCTCGTGACGGATATCGTCGGCGCGCCAGTCCTGCCGAGCGCCACCTCCGCGCAGAAATCGGCAGGATCGGGTGGAAAGAAGGCTGCTGGCAGCAGTCTTGTCAAGAAGGCCCTGGAGAAGGTCAAGTCTTCGGTGGCTTCGAATGTCGCGTCGTTGTCGGTGCGTTCGACTCTGGATGCCCTTCTCAAGAAGAAGTTGCTCCAGGAGAAGCGGAAGTGATGCAGAGTCTGCGCGTCGCTTCGGTGAGAGTAAGGGGAGGCCTGGTGGGCATGGGGCTCTTGCTTTCAGGATGCACTCCTGAAGTGGGAAGGGCGGCGGGGGAGGCTCCTGGGCCGGGAGTCGATGACTGGATCGTCTTGCCTTCACGAGTGGAACTAGGCCGGAAGGGCGCAGGCGACTGGGCTGAGGCACACATCGCCATCATGAACCATGGGGCAGCATCGCTCACCGTCTCGGCTGTGGAGTTGGACTGTTCTTGCGCTGAGCAGGACATCCTGGTCGTGGATGTCGATGCCCCGAAAATTCTGACCTTTCCGCATACCTTGGCCAAGGGAAGGATCGAAGCCTGGCGCCTGCGGTTTCGCATCCCCGACAATCGAGATCGAGTTCGGTTGCGATTCTACTCTTCGACCTCCACGGAAGAGCGGTTCATCGAAGTCCTATGGGATCGGGAGCCTACACTTCAGGTGATGGTAGGAGCTGTGTTGGTCGACTTCGTCGACTTTGGTGGTTTTCAGGAGGAAGAACCAGAGGTGACCGTCTCCGTCCGGCTGGATTCGGGAGAGCCATTTCATGTGGCCTCATGGAGCGCGAGTCATCCGGGAATCCATCTCGAGGAAATCGGGCGCGCTGAAGCTACACAGAAGAAGTGGGTCCTTCGAGTGGTCCGGCAAGGCCTTCCCAGGGGACTCTTTTCGGGGTCGATTCGAGTTCAACTGAGTGGAGGAGGGTCGGGTGTCCTGCAACTGCGTGGCATCGTGCCGCCGCGATAGCGGCCCGCGGCTTGGCAGGACGACTGGAAGGCAGTGATCATGGAGGACGCGGTGTTCAGGGGCTATCATGGACCTCACGAGGCGCCTTCGTGAACGGATCGAGGCAGGTGGCGACGACAGTTGAATTCAAGTTCCGGCCGCTGGATCGTCTCCGCGACTGGAGCAGGGTCACCGGAACTCCGCCGTAGACGACCCCCATGCTGAGGGTGGAACTCTTGGAGCTCCAGCTGTGCAGGGAGATGGCCATCGGACCCTATGGAGGAGCGATCCGGGTGGAATCGAATCCGAGCATCGCTGGCAGAGGGGACAGGGTGGACCAAGGAACCCAAAGGGCAAGGCCCGGGGTACCATGGAAGTCGGCTCCATGGTCCAGAAGCGGAACAGGAGCGGAGATTCCGCTCCTCAACGCTGATTCCAGGACCGGGTCATCGGAGTCGTGGGAGATCCTCCCAGATCCGAGACGCCGCTACCGCGCGGATCTTCGATGACAAGTCGTAGGTGTCCGTGCCAGCGTGGATGACATCGAGGCGAGTCAATCCCAGATCCTCGATGGCCATGCGCATGGACTTCGTGATCTTGGGCAGCTCGGTATGCTTGAATTCGAATCCGAGACGTGTGTGCCCCCGGACGACGAGAAGGTCGAGCTCGGCACCGCCGTGCGTACCCCAGAAGTAGCAATCTCGCTGGGGGATGCGCAGGCGTTGCGCTACCTGGTTCAGCAGGAAGCCCTCCCATGAGGCTCCGATCTTCGGATGCCGGTCGAGCTCCGCTCGCGTGTGGATGCCCAGGAGGGAATGGAGCATGCCCGAGTCTGCGATGTAGACCTTGGGGGACTTGACCTGGCGTTTGCGCAGATTCTCATGCCAGGGTTGGAGCCTTTGGACGACGAAGGTCGAGGCGAGGAGGTCGATGTAGCTCGAAACCGTGGGATTGGACACGCCGAAGGATCTGGAGAATTCGGCGGCATTCCAGATCTGCCCATGCCAGTGCGCGAGCATGCTCCAGGAACGCCCGAGCGTCCGAGCAGGTATCCTCGAGCCCAGCTGTGGGATGTCCCTTTCCAGGAAGGTACTGATGAAGCTCTGACGCCAGGCCGAACTGCCCTCATGGGATCTCGCGAGGAAGGACCGTGGGAAACCTCCTCGCAGCCAAAGCCTTTGCATCTTGTCGGCACCGACTTCCTCCAATGAGAGCCCGGGAAGGTCGCAGTAGCAGATTCTTCCCGCGAGAGACTCCGAGGTCTGTCGCAGGAGCTCAGGCGACGCGCTGCCAAGTACGAGGAACCGCGCAGGCGTTCTCGGACGGTCGGCCAACACTCTCAACAAGGGAAAGAGTTCGGGCCTGCGTTGGATCTCGTCGATCACAACGAGCCCTCGAAGCGGGCGAAGCCTGAGTCCGGGATCCTCCAGTCGGTCCAGATCCACAGGGTCCTCGAGGTCGAAGACCGTGACCTTTCCCCTTCTCCTCTCGGCGATGAGCCTCGCCAGCGTCGTCTTGCCCACTTGTCGAGCGCCGAGCAGGGCGACCACGGGAAACTGCCTCAAGCGTTTCTCGACAGATCGGATGTGATCTTCTCGGGAGATCATGATCCAGGAAAATATAAAGATAGCCCTTAAGATTGCAAGCAAGGCTTCCTGGGAAATCAGTCGCCGTCAGACGCATCGAGGTTATGAATCGTTCGGGCTAGTGGAGCAGGGCCACCGGAGCCCCGCCGTAGAAGACCGCCATGCTGAGGGTGGAGCTCTTGGGGCTCCAGTCGTGCAGGGAGACGGCAGCATGCCCGTAGGTGCCTGCATTGGCTGGCATCCTGGCTTGCTGGCCATTGGTGATGCCGAAGGGAAGGCCTGGTTGGGAGGGAGCCAGGGTGAGGATTTGGGTGACGAAGTTCGCCCCTTGGAGCGTGGACTGGTAGGGGGAGTTGAGATGTTTCGTCGTCAAGGCGCCCAGACGAGTGGTCTTGCCGACCGGCAGCATGAGGCTTGGCAAGGCGTGCAGCCTGGCGCAGAGCCCCGGGACCGAGAGATTGGAGTCCTTGCCGTCGATGAGCAGCCAGGTGGGTGAGTTCGGTGGACCGCCTGTGGACGACCACACCTCCATGTGCATGCCCGTGACAGGGCTGTACCTACCCGAGTTGCGCAGCTGCAGATACCCGACATAGCGACCACATCCCGTGCCGAGCTTCTTGCCCACACTGTAGGGGACCTTGGCGCCGGTGTTGTCTCCATCCATCATGTGGCCTGCGGAGGACGTGGACTTGCCGACTTCGATCTGCCAGACGAGGGCCGACTTGCCATCGTAGGCCCAGGGTCTGGACCACTTGATCACGAGGTCGAAGGGTGCCGGGGAGCGCCAGGGCCAACCCGTCCAATCGGGCAGGAGGACCTTGCCCTTGAAGACGACCGAGGTGTTGGATCGCAGGTTCCCGGAGTACTCGAGATCGATCAGGGCGAAGGGCGTCTGGGACATCGTGACGACGACTTCGGCACTCCCCTTCTTGCCGGC